>NZ_JAZEWV010000047.1:0-51529 GCF_036353415.1 Actinacidiphila polyblastidii | reverse complement strand
GGTCGATCCCTCTCCGGGGTCGCTGACCTGCGGGTTCCGGTGCCCCGGCCGTCGCGAGACGGCCGGGGCACAGCCGTGTGCGGGGGCGTGCGCGGGGGAGCGACTGTGCCACGTCGGCGAAGCCGGGGCATGGGACGCGCCCAGCTGTACTCCCAGGTCTGGGCAGCCAACTTCTTCCGGTAGGAGCGGAACCGTGCCGACGAGTCACCCGGAGCCAGGCCGTTGGCAAGCAGTTCGGTCCAACCCCGGCGTGCGATGCCGATGATCCCAGCTCCGGTACCGGGCTTTCGCCGGGGCCGTGCTCGCTACGGGTTCGTGCTGAGGACGCGTGCCAGCGTCGTCGCCCGCTCCGCCATCGCCCTTTTCCACGGGGTGTGGTCCTGTTCGGCGATCTCCCGCCACAGGGATGCCGTCGCCGTGCCGAACGCCGAGAGCGCTTCGGGCGCCGCGTCGCGCCAGGACGGGAAGCGGCGGGCGCATTCGATCGCGGCCTCGACCGGGTGGCCGGCGTCCATGAGGCGCAGCGCGAGGGCGCCCGGGTCGATCCATGCGGCGCCGCGCGTCGGCCAGGCCCAGTCGACGAGCCGTGCCCGCCCGCCGGCGATCAGGACGTTGTCCGGGGCGAAGTCCGTGTGCAGCAGTGCGTCACCGTCGAAGTGCTGCAACGTGCCAGGTGGCGCGTACTCCGCCCAACGGTCCACGGCCCGCTTGATGTCGACGTCGGCCGGTGCCGTGATCCCTTGCAGCGCGGTGAGCGCTGCTTGCACGTGGGGCAGGTCCGGGGAGCCGGGTGCGTAGTCGGCGTGGCGGCCGTCGATCACCTCGTAGCCGAGGAGGCTCCAGCCGTCGAGTTCCAGATGCCAGAGCAGTCGCGGGCAGGAGGAGGGCAGGTGCACGGCTACCGCCGCCTCGCGGCGCTGTGCACCGACCTGGGGATGGTCAGTCGGGATGCCCTTCACGAAGACGGGGCCGCTGTCCGTGTCGAGGACGGAGGCGATGCCGGAGTTCATGCCGCCGCGCGCGGTCACCGCCTGGTGCACGGCGCCGGTCTTGTCGGCGACGGCCCGGCGTACGTCGGCGGGAAGCTGCTCGAAGGGGATACGGGACATGGACACGACGCGCGGTTCCTTGACTGCTGGGGAAATGGGGGTGCCGCCCCGGCCAGGGTACGACCGGAGCGGCGCTGGGCACGCCCCGCTGGGGTTAGTACGGCTGGTCGTCGCCCGCCGAGCAGGAGCACTCGGCTCCCTCGGCGGCTTCGTCCAGGTCGGCGATGATCTGGAACTCGTCGTCTCCGATCGGAGCGACGGTCAGCGGTACCGGCAGGACGCCGGTCGGCTCGGCGGGCGGGCGCAGGCCGATGGTGACCGGCACCGGCTGACGCTGCGGGGCCAGGGCTGTGGTGGGTGGAGTCATGATCCATAACCTCCGTGTTGGCAGTAGAGCTCTCGTTGGTCCCCCGCCTCCTGGTAGAGCTTGGCCAGCGGCCGGCACGTGCGGCATGTGCCGGTCTTCGTGCAGCCGGAGCAGCCACCGGTGCGGAGTTGGAGGGACTCGGCGATCGTGCCGAGCCGGGGGAGGGCTTCGACGCCCTCGGTGATGAGGTTCACGCTCGGGTCGCGGCCGACCTTGCAGATCGATGCGATGCCGTGCGGGTCGACGTGGAAGAAGGTGTGCCCGGCGTTGCAGCCGGTGAAGACGCTGCGGGGCCGCAGGTGGTCGTGTGCCTGGGTCGCCAGCGGGTTCGCTTCGCCGTCGATCGTGGGCGACATGCTCGTGAACACCTGGTGCGGGAAGCCGTACGCCTCGGCCAGCCGGACCATGGCGTCGACCTCGTGTGCGTTGTCGTCCGAGACGATCACGTTGAGCCGGACCGGCAGCCTGTCCTCGCGGGCGTCGTCCAGGCCCTCCACGAACCGGCCGAAAGCCCCACGATTCCTGGTGACCGCGTCGTACGTCTCGGCCGTCGCCCCGTACAGGCTCACGGTCAGGCGGTACGGGCGGAGGCGGGCGAACAGCTCCCGGATCGGCCGCTTCCGCAGTGAGCTGCCGTTCGATGAGATCTGGACCATCATGCCGAGCTGGTGGGCGTACTCGTACGCCGCGCCGAACTCGCGATCGATCAGTGCCTCCCCACCGGTGATCTGCAACCACAGGACCCCGGCGTCCCGCATCACGCGGAGGAGCTGCTGCTTGCCGTCCCAGTCCAGCCCGGCGAAGCGCTTCTCTCCGAGGTAGCAGAACTCGCAGTCGTAGTCGCAGCCGAGGTTGATCTCCCAGGAGGCCTTGGCGTAGCCGTACCGGGATTGCTCTCGGACGAGAAGGACGTCACGGAGTCCGGTCTGCGGAAGCTCCGTGCCCCACGCTCGCGCGGCGGCGTCGACCAGCCAGGCCGGGGTCTTCTGATCGTTGGCGGTAGCGCCCCGCAGCTCTTCGTAGCGGACTTCGGGGATGCGCACGCCTGCGGCGTGACCGGGCTGGACGAGCAAGTACTGGCCGAGGAACGGACTGGCGACGAGGCGTGGTGCCTGGCTGACGAGCGGGCGTGCGGTCACGACGACCTCCACGGGTAGGCGGATGGTTAAGCCGGCTGGTGGGCGACCCAGTCCTCGCGGGCGGCGATGAGCGCGGGGCGTACCTTCTCGTCGAGGAAGTCGGCGTGGGCGCGGAGCTTTGCGGCGATCTCGGCGACTCCCAGCGGGTCGAGGCCGAGAATCCAGCGCCCCACGCAGACCTGGAGGTTGACGACCGGCACACGGAGGCCGGGATCCGGGTCGTAGGGGTTGCAGTCGACGCTTCCCTCGAAGACCGCGTCTTCCTCGACCCCTTCCCATACGTCCGGGGCGGTGAGGGGCAGCATCGGGCCTTCGAAGAAGTTCCGGTGGTTGATGCCGGCCAGCCGTTCCGGCAGCTGGTCCATGGGCACACCGGCCTCGGTCGGGTCGTCCTCCGCCCACGCGGGGAGATAGCCGGAGGTCGCCGATCCGCTGTCGGTGGTGATCGTCCACTTCCCCGGCGTGCTCCTGGGAGGAGGCGTCCCGCCGGACGGCCCGAGTTCGAACCAGACGACCTTCCCCGCCGGGTCGGGAGTGCTTCCCCACGTGGTGGCCAGGGACTCGACCAGGAGCAGGCCGCGGCCTCCCTCCGCTTCCAGCGAGCCGTGGCGCCGGTGCGGACGGGCAGGACTCACATCGGTGACCTCGACCCGGACCCGCACGCCGGTCCAGCGCACGGCCACCGCACAGGAGGCCCGGGTGTAGCGGACGGCATTCGTGATCAGCTCAGTGGACAGCAGCTCCAGGTCGCCGAAGGCGTCGTCCGGCAGCGGCACGTCCCAGCCCCGCACCAAGGCGACGATCTTGCGCCGGGCTTCGGGCACAGCCTCGGATTCGGCTTCGACGCGGAATCCGAATGTGGGAGGGCAGGTATCCGAGATGGTGTCGGACATTGCTAGAGACCTTTCGGGACGCTGGATGCCGTGCTGTGCGCTGAACTTCGGTGCAGCACAGGGCTTGTCGCTTCCTCCGGAGGCCGGCTCCTGGAAGGAATCCCAGACTGTTCCAGCGGCCCGTTCTGGGATAAGGCCAGCGTGGACACCCATGGTGGGTAAACTCGCAGTAAGTGATCCTGTGTGACGGTGAGCGATCACACTCCCGTACGAGGGGGCGCCGGACATGATCGAATCCACAGCGGCGGTCGGCCTGCCCGCGCGTCTGCTGGCGGATCCCGAGATGATCGCGGCCTGTGCCGCGCGGGACTTCACGAAGGTCTTCGGCTTGGCAAAAGCAAGGGGCGGGTTTCACGTCTCACGCATCGCCCGCCAGTGTGAGCTGACGCCGAGCAGGGTCGGCGAGGTCATTTCCGGTCGCCGGACCATCACGAACATGAGCGTGATCGAACGCGTCGCGGACGGCCTGAGGGTTCCCGGTCACATGCTCGGTCTCGCCTCGCGGGACTGGGAAGGACGGGCCTCGGCCCCAAATCCACCCGAGCGCAGATACCTTCAGGTGGCCCCTGAGCCAAGTTCCATCCCAGCGGAGCCAGGGGATCTGGACAGCATTCTCGCTATCGCGGCAGCTACGAAGGTCACCCCAAGCACGCTTCGGTCCCTCCAGACCTCGATCGAGGACTACTGGCGGCGGGACGACGAGCACGGTGGCGAGGCCCTACGGCCTGCTGTGATCGGGCAACTCAGGTACGTCATGGGCTTACTGGCCGACAGCACAGATCCGAACTACCGACGCAGTCTGCACGGCATCGCTGCGGAACTCGCCCGGCTGGCCGGTTGGACGCTTTTCGACGCGCGGCAGTACAGCACGGCGAGGGCGTACTTCACCCAGTCCCTGCGTCTGGCCCGCGCGATCGACGACCGGGCCTTCGTCGCCAACGTCCTCGCCTGTCTGAGCCTCCAGGCCACCTATCAGGACCGCGCCAAGGAAGCCGTCACGCTGGCACGGACTGCCCAGGACGTTGCCCGCCACGAGGGCGGCACTCCGAGACTGATGGCGATGCTGTACGTCCGAGAAGCGTTCGGCCACGCTAGCGCACGCGATCGATCGGCGACCCATGCGGCCATCGCCGAGGCGCAGTTGCAGTTCGGGCGGGTCGGATCCGCAGACGACGACCCACCGTGGGTGAGTTACTTCGACCGGACCAAGCTCACGGTGGACATCGGCATCGCTCTCGGGCAGCTCGGGGACGTGGGTGCAGCCGAACCGTTGATTGCGGAAGCGCTGCGCGACGAACCGGAGACGAACCTGCGCAGCCGGGCCTTCCATTCCTTCTGGCTGGCGAGGACCCAGCTACAACGCGGCCAGGTAGAGGAGGCCTGCCGGGCGGCGAGTGACGCCCTGAACCTGTCCGCGACCGTCGACTCGCCCCGTGTGACCGCACACTTGCAGGACTTCCGTCATCTGCTCACGCCATTCCGCACGCTCCGGCCAGCCGCGGAGCTGGACGCCCGGCTGGCGGGGACAGCAGGCTGACTAGAGTCCGGCCTCGTCCAGCAGCAGATACAGCACGCCTACGAGGGTCCCGCTGCTGACGATTTCGCGGCGGTCGATCATGCCGCGCAACTTGGACAACGGGATCCATTCAAGCCGGTCAGACTCGTTGAGTTCGGTCGGCGGACCCGTGTACTCGACTGCGTCGGCGCGGAAGACGAAATGCTCTGAGTCGGTGATCCCGTTGGCAGGCTGGGCGTAGATCAGCGGCGTCATCTCGGCGGTGCGCCAACCGGTCTCCTCCATGACCTCGCGGGCGGCAGCCTCGGCCGGGGTCTCGCCGGGTTCGACCAGACCCATCGGCAGTTCCCAGGCCCAGGAGTCCGTGATGAAGCGGTGGCGCCACATCATCAGCACCTGCTTCTCACTGTTCACCACAGCGGCCACTGCCAGGTGCCGCAGCTTGAGCACATGGTGCTCCCACCGCCGCCCGTCCGGTTGTTCGACGTCGACCAACCACACGTTCACCCAAGGGTTCTCGTAGATCGGACGTTCCCCGTGGATCTTCCACTGCATCGCTGCGGCCCCTCTCGATCTGCCTCAGCATCTCAGACACGGCGGCCTCGGGCGGCTCGTTCGGGCGACTTCACGTCACACTGACGACTATCGGGCGCCACGACCAGACGGCCATGGGACGAGGCCATCCGAACGGCCGGATGCGTGAGCGATGCGTGAGCGGATGTGCTGGCACTGGGCGGTGCGGTGCGGACAGGGCGGCAACCCCTGTCCGTCTGACCTGCGGGGTTCGGACGGCGCTGCACCAGCCACCACCCCCCGCCACGCTCTGAACAGGACTTTTAATCCATTGGTTGTGGGTTCGAGTCCCACACGGCCTACCGGGTCGATCCCTCTCCGGGGTCGCTGACCTGCGGGTTCCGTGCCCCGGCCGTCGCGAGACGGCCGGGGCACAGCCGTGTGCGGGGGTCGCGCGGTTCCTTGGCTGCTGGGGGAATGGGGGTGCCGCCCCCGGCCGGGGTGCGACCGGGGGCGGCACCCCCCGAAGAAAGGCCGCGAGACGCCAGCGAGACCGACCCGTCGGCTATGCCAGCGACCGGTCGGTGATGATGCTCACCCGCTCTTCGAAGACTTTCGCCGCGTCGGGGGTGAGCGTCGCCAACGCGACCATGCTGCTGAGCACTACGTCGCACAGCTCGTTCTGGACGTCCTCCCATGTGTGGCTGCGTCCCTTGCGAGGGTTGGCGGAAACAGCGCCCATCGCGGCCTGTGCCACCTCGCCGACCTCCTCCTGGACCTTGAGCAGACGCAGCAGCCGCGCTTGTGCCGGCGTCGCGTTGTCCTTCTCGTCCAGCCACTGCACGAGCTGGTGGATCTTCGTCCACATCTCGTCGTTCACGACGGTGGTGCTCCTTGCGTACGCGCGGATTCCGGATCAGGGGCGACGCTACCGAGCCCGGCGGGCACGCAGGCCGCTATCTGCTCAGCAATCACACCGGCGGGTGCGGTGCTTGTGTCGGCGACGATGACGGGCACGCCCATGCCGCGCAGGATCGCCACCACCTCCGCGTACAGTGCCGACTCGCGCGCGGGGAAGTCCGGCGTCCGGTTGAAGCGGTGTGTGGCACCGCGTGCGGCGATCCGGGCGGCGATGCTGTGGGGGTCCGCGTTGAGGATGACCGCGAGGTCTGGCATGCGTATGCCGGCGTTGAGGTCGAGTAGGTACTGCTGCGGTACACCGTCGAGTGCCTGCACCACGAGCGTGGACGCAAGGTACCGGTCGCTCACCACGGTGATGCCGGACTCCAGGCGCGGGATCACCTCGTGGGCCAGGTGGTGATGGCGGTCGGCGACGACCAGGCAGGCCAGCGCAGCCCCGCTGTAGTCGTCCGCGTTCTCGCGGATGAACTGGCCCAGCGTCGAGCGGGAGGGTTCGGCCGTCGCGTGAACCTGCTCCCCACGATCTGCCAGCTTGTGGACCAGGGCGGCGACCGTCGTCGACTTCCCGACGCCGCCAGGGCCGTCGACGGTGATGAGGCGTCCTCGGCGTCCGGTCGTCATGCGGTCACCGACGAGCCCGTGGTACGGGAGTGCTGTTCGCGGGCGATCTGCGCCAGGGCCTGGCGCAGTTGCGGCAGCGGGGTTTCGGCGAACTGGATGGGGGTCTACCTCGGCGAATACCAAGCCACCAAGGCCCTGCTGCGGGACTCGACGTACTCCCAGCAGACCCGGCACGACCTGCTGTCCGTGCTGGCGGAGCAGGCACAGCAGGCGGGATGGGCCGCGTTCGACGGCGGCCGGGCGGCCGACGCGCGCGGGCTCTACGAGGAGAGCCACAGCGCCGCCACCGAAGCCGGCGACACCGACCTCGCAGGCAACGCACTCGCTTTCCTGGCCTACCAAGCCGTCAGCGGCGACCAGAAGGCCGGAGTGGAGATTGCCGCCCAGTCCTGCGCGACGATCGGCCCGGACGCACCCGCCGGAGTACGCGCCCTGCTGCACGAACGCCTCGCCTGGGCCTGCGCCGTGGCGGGCCTGGCCACCGAAGGCGAACGCGCCCTTGCCGCCGCTGAAACGGCCCTCGCCTCCGCCGGGGACGCGCCCCAGCCCGACTGGGTCTCGTGGGTCGACAGCACCGAACTCCAGATCATGACCGGCCGCTGCTGGACCGAACTACGCCGCCCGTTGCGAGCCGTCCCCGTCCTGGAAACCGCCCTGGCCGCCTACGACGACACCAACGCCCGCGACAAAGCCCTCTACCTGTCCTGGCTCGGCGACTCCTACCTGAGCGCAGGCGAAGTCGAACAGGCCGCCACCACAGCAGACCGCGCCCTCGACCTGGCCGAAGGCGTCGCCTCCGTCCGCCCCCGCACCCGCCTGACCCCGCTCCTCACACGCCTCGACGCCCACCGCGGGCTCACTGCGGTGGACACGGTCCTTGAGAAGGCCGCAGCAGTCTGACGCCTACGCGTCCGGCTCCGTGCTGTCCGCGACCCAGCGCAGGTACGCCTCCGAGCCGGCCACGATCGGCACGGCGAACACCTCCGGCTTGTCCCAGGGATGGTGCTCCAGCAGGTGCGCCTCCAATGCGGGATACCGCTCCACAGTGGTCTTGAGCAGCAACTGCCACTCCTCACCGGTCCCGAACTCCCCGCGATGCCAGAACACCGACACCACCGGCCCAACCACCTGAGCCCCCGCCGCGAGCCGCCCCCGCACCGCGGACTCCGCCAGCCGAACGGCCTGCTCCCGCGTCTCAGTAGCCGTCGACACCTGCACGAAGTCGCTCATGCGTTGAATCTACAGAGCCGGGGCTCACGGTGAGGAGCTGAGCACCCTGATTTGTAGGGACCCGTGTCGTGCGTTTACCTCACGCTCTCCGTGCCCGGTTCGCCCCGCCCTCTCGCCCCCAGCCCGCATTGTCCTCACCCACTTGGACGACGGGTGCAGGGCGAGAATGGTGTTGTGCTCGCCTATCCCGCTCCCTGCGCTCAGCAAAGGCACCACTTCCATGAGGCCCACCCCCACTGACCCCGAAGGCTGGAACGCCTACCTCGCCGAGGGCAACGCCACCCAGGCCCGCAAGCGCGTCTCCGCCGATGTCCTCCTCCGGGACGAGCGAGGCCGCGTCCTCCTGGTGAAGCCCACCTACAAGCCTGGCTGGGATCTCCCTGGTGCCCCGGCCGTCGCGAGACGACCGGGGCACAGCGTGCGCGGGGGCGTGCGCGGGCGATGCGTGAGCGGCGGGCGGCGTCCTTCGCGCCGGGACCGCCGGTGGGAGGGGCACTACTGAGCCAAGCGATCTTCGCTCGCATCGACCGCTTCCTGCAGGTGGCGGAAGACCTGAGTACCCACCCCCGTACGTCGCAGGCCGTGCGACAGATGCTCGCGCATGTGGCGCTCGCATACGACGAAGTCGGCGTATCCCGGGTGAGGGCGCCCCAGACAGGGAACCTTGCTGAGTCCCAGGCCGTGTAGCACGACATGAGGCTCAGATGGCCAAGCAGACTCTTGCTCTCGGCAACGGCGCTGGCGGTGGGTGCCGCCGCACATAGGTGGGCACAGGCGATATGGCAAGCGCTCATTCCGATGGCTCGTCCTGGCTGGAGTGGTCTCGATCCAACGGTTCGAGCGCAGGCAGAAGGGCAGTTTCGCCTGGCGGTCATTCAGGGGCTAGCGGCCTTGGGTGCAGGAATCGCGCTGCTCTACACTGCCCGCAACTACCGCCTCGCACAGCGCGGACAGGTCACGGACCGCTTCACCAAAGCTCTCGAACGTCTCGGCTCCCCAGAGATGTACGTCCGTGTAGGCGCCGTACTCGCCCTGGAGCAGATCGTCCAGGACTCACCCGACCAGGCCACCAACGCGGCACAGATCCTGAACGCGTTCATCCGCCACCGGGTTTCCCGGCGCGGGAAAGCGGTCAGCAGTGACCAAGCACGCCTCAACCAGGTCGAAGTCAACGCAGACGTTCAAGCCGCACTCACCGCCCTCACCCGCCCCGCCTCTCGGCGCCACGTAGCAGGCTCCCAACCCATCGATCTCAGCTATCTGGAGCTCGCACATGCGCTGCTGGCGGGTGCCGATCTCACCCGTGCCAGGCTCACCAGCGTCAATCTCGCCGGAGCAGACCTGACCGGCGCAGACCTTAGCAGCGCCCATCTCAACCACGCCGATCTCAACCACGCCGATCTGACCAACAGCCGGTTCTGCCACGCGGACCTCACCGCAGCCAACCTGCTGCGCACCATCGGCGCCGAAAGCGCAGACTTCGACAAAGCCATTCTCAATCAGACCGAGATTGATCCAGCCAGACTCCCGCAAGTCGGTCCGACACCCTGACCCCCCCCATTTCCGCCGGGACGTGCAACGTTCGGTGACACTCCTGATCAAGGAAGACGCATCGATGACCAGCGGGAACGTGGTCGGGGCCGAGTCTGTCGAGGTGGCCGAGCCGCATCACCCGGGACTGACTGCTCCGAGACGCCGGGGCTCGTTCGACCTCCGATGGCTGGTACGGGACGCCTGGTTGCCCCCGACCGCCGGGTTCGCGTCCCCTGTACGGGAGGCCGCCGCGGCGGTGGCGGGTGTGCCGCGGCCCCGGGGCGGTGGGGTGAGCGCTCCCGGGGCCGCGCCGACGTCCGCCGGCTCAGTGGGTCTTTCAGCTGGTGCGCGGCACCGAGCGTGCCCGCACGGGGGCGGCCGGGACCTTCGCGGTGACCTGCGTGCGCGTCCACATCGCGACGATCGCGGAGGCGAAGCTCATCACGGTGGCCTGCTGGTCGGGGGACCAGTGGAGGCCGAAGCCGACGGCGAGGGCGATGCCGGCCTGGAGCAGGCCGAGGGCGGCGGCGCTGATGCCGTCGTGCACGGATATCGCGACGAGCAGGCCGGCGAGTGCTGCGGCAGCGGCGTTGATGATCGCCTGCTGCTTGTCGGTCAGGTCCAGGCCGAAGGCCGTCGCGAGCTTGACGGCGACGGCGAGGACGGCGAGCCACAACGCGGGCTCGCGACCGAAGAACTTGGGCATGGTGGGGTCCGTTTCCGCTCGTGGTGGTCAGACGTCGGGAGCGTGGGGGAGCCCCACGCTCCCTTGCCGGGAGGCCACTTGTGCGCATGCCCAGAACAAGCCAGGGTGTGCGCCCCGGCCGCCTGTGAAGACGGCCGGGGCGGTGCACGGTGCCGGGCGGTGTGCGGTGTCAGGGGGTGTTGTTGGCCAGGGCGAGCAGCCGGGAGCTGTCGGCGCTGAAGCGGTCGCGGTCCACGGCGCCCGAGATGCCGCTCACCGAGCCGGAGTCGGTGTACTGCCAGAAGGTCCAGTACGGGAAGCCGCTCGGGATGGACGGGCTGGAGGCGCTCGTCCAGTTCGCCACCACCAGCGGGCTCCGGGCGGACATGCCGCCCCAGCCGCCGGTGCAGGAGTTCCACCAGCTGGGGCTGGTGTAGATGAGGACGTCGCGGTGGGTCTTCGCCTTGTACGTGTTGTAGAAGTCGAGGACCCACGACTGCATCGCCGAGGCCGACTTGCCGTAGCAGCCGCCCTCGAGGTCGAGCATTCCCGGCAGCGTCAGGTTGTCCGCCGACCAGGCGCCGCCGTTGCTGGCGAAGTAACTCGCCTGCGACGCACCGCTGGAGAGGTCGGGGCGGGCGAAGTGGTAAGCGCCGCGGATCACACCGGCGTTGTAGGCGTGCAGGTAGTTCGCGCTGAAGTTGGGGTCCTTGTACGTGGTGCTCTCGGTGGCCTTGATGAAGGCGAACTTGATGCCGGCGGCCTTCACCGACGTCCAGGTGATCGTCCCCTGGTAGTGCGAGACGTCGATGCCCACCGGGTTCGCGGCCGCGGGGGCGGCGAGGCCCTGGGCGTCGAGCTGGAGGCGCCGGGTGTCCGGCGCGAAGGTCTTGCCGTCCTGGAGGTAGCCGGCGCCCATGTAGCCCTGGCCGAGGGGGATGGCGGAGGCGCCCGACGACGCCTGCCCGGACGTCGCCGGCTGGGCGGAGGCCGTGCCCGCCGTCACCGTCGCGGCCAGCGCCACGCTCGCGCCGAGCACTCCGGCCGTCATGAGTTTCCGCTGTACGGCCCTGGTGGTGCGGATTCGGGAGAACAAGGCTTTCCTCCTGGCGCGTGGTGGGGGTGCGGGGCGGGCGTGCGCTACGACGGGCGTGCTCTCCAACGGATGCGCTCGGCATCAGGTGCGCTCTACTCGCGTAGCTTTCGCGCGAGCGGTGGTGCGTCGGTGCGGGCGGAGCGGGGGGTGGCCTACGGGCGCGCCGGCGGTTCCGTACGTCCTTGTACGTCGCGGGAGCGCGGTACGGGCAGTGTGCTTGTTGTGCACGCGTCATGAGTGACGCACGAACCGGCCTGTTACGTAAAGGGGTTGCGGAGAATTGGTGTGGTCCAGACCAATGCCAGGAGGGCCGGAGCTGGGCCGATGGCCTGTTCTCCCCCGGAACTTTCACGGCGTGAAAGGAGCGGGCCGCCTCCGCGGGGCGGTCCCGGCCGTCCGTGACGCGCCCGGCGCGGGCGGGATGGCGCGGGAGCGGGGCGGGCGCGCGGGAGACTCGGGGCATGAGTGGATCGGGGCGGGTCGTGCACCGGGTGCCGTACTACGCGCAGTGGGAGTCGGCCGGACTGGTCGAGGAGATCGTCGCCGGGCGGCTGGACGCGGCGGACGATCCGCTGTGGCAGAAGTCGGGGGCCGCCGACGCGGCGGAGTACGCCTTCTGGTCGTGGCGGCTGTGCGGCGTGGCGTGTTTGCGGATGGCGCTCGACCACTGGCGGTACGAGGTGCCGCCCGCGCTGGCGGTCGCCGCCGAGTGCCTGGAGGCGGGCGCGTACGTCCGGCGCGGTGACCGGGTGGACGGGCTGATCTACGCGCCGTTCGCCGGGTACGTACGGCGCCGGTGGGGCCTTGAGGCGCAGGCGCGGCCGGAGTTGGACGCGGCGGAGGTGCGCGAGCACGTCGCCGCGGGCGGGCTCGCGATGCTGTCGGTGCACCCGTCGATCCGCGGGCTCGGCCCGGAGCCGCCGCAGCGCGGCGGGCACCTGGTGCTGGCCGTCGGGGTCGCGGACGACGCCGTGGTCATCCACAATCCCTCCGGTTTCCAGGGGAGTTCACAGGAGTACGTGCCCGTCTCGTGGACGGACCTCGCGCGCTTCCGCGCCGAGCGCGGCGTCCTGCTCTTCCCGCCCGCGCGCCGCGCCGCGCCGGGACCCGGCGCGGGGGAGGGCGCCGGCTGACCGCGAGCGGGCGCCCTCCCCCGCATGTGCCGGCCTCCCCCGCGTGCAGCCCCGTGCGCGGGGGAGGCGCGGGTCAGAGCGCGGCGACCCAGTACGGGCTCACCGTCATCCAGCCGTTGCCCCGGGCGCCGTTGAGCGTGCCCGACGAGGACTCGGCGAGCGCGTACCAGGAGTCCACGTAGTCGGGGTCGTTGGTCCACCAGGAGTCCGGCATCGCCGCCAGGATCGCGTCGACGAGCGGGATGTACGCGCCCTGGTCGGTGATGGTGAGCAGCGCGTCGGCGAGCGCCTTCGCCAGGGCCGAGTAGTTGGTGTCGCCGTCGTCCTCCATCATCACCAGGTCGGCCTCGTCGTACTTGTACGACGACCAGTTGACGATGATCTGGTTCGGGTAGTACGTGTGGTGGTCGGTGTCGAGGTACGGCATGTCCACGGTGTCGACGCGGACCGTGCCGTCCAGGCCGAAGCCGCTCACCACGGAGAAGATCTCGGCGTCGCCCTCGATCCAGGTCTCCTCGTCGTCGTTCAGCCACACCGCGTTGACCTTGGTCGTCCAGTAACCGCCGCTCGCCGCGGTGGACTTGGGCGCCGTCTCGGCTGCGGCGGCGGGTCGCGCCGCGGCCGGCCGCAGGCCGCCGGCGGCCAGTTCGCGGTCCACCTGCGCCAGCCCGGACGCCATCGCCTTGGAGACGTCGACGTCGATGACGTAGACCGCCTGCCGGGGCGCCTGCCGGGCGCTCAGCAGATGGACGCGGCCCGCGCTGTCGTACGCGGTGACCTCCGCGCGGCCCGCGGCGGAGCGGCCGGTGCCGGAGCGGCCGGTGTCGGCGACAGCCACCAGCGGCACGGCGGACGCGGTCAGGGCGCTGCGCATCGAGTCCGCGCCCAGCCGCAGCCGCAGCAGCGAACCGACCGCCGGGTCGAGGCCCTTGGCGGCGGCTATGCCGCGGTCGGCGGCGGCCACCGCCGCGGCGACGCCGGACGGCGCGCGGTGGGTACGGGAGGCGAGCGCGCCGAGGTCGACCTGCGCGCCGGGCAGCGCGGCGGCCCGCACCTGGGCCCGCCAGGCGGGGTCGGCGAGGGACGCGGCGAGGGTCCGGGCGGTGGCGGCCTCGATCCCGCCGACCCGGGAGGCGGCCGCGGCGGTGTGCGCGGGAGTGCGGGCCGCGCGGACCGGAGCGGTCGCGTGTGCGGCGGGCAGGGCGAGGCCCTGCAGGGCGAGGGCGGAGACGGCGCTCAGCGCGAGGGCGATCGCGCCGCGGCGCACGGGGGTGAGGTGCACGGGGTTCCTCCTGGAGACGTACCGCGGCCGCTTCGTGGGCGGAACCGCGGCGGGCGGGGGTGTCAGGTGGAGCCGGAACGGTGCGGTGCGGGCCGGCCGCGCTGGGCGCGGCGGCCGGCGGTTCTATGCGGGTAGACCACCGCATGGGAAGAAGAATGTCCGTAGCATGCCAAGGGCGCAAGAACCGTTCCCCGGCCAGCGCGGCCGGTTCTCCTCCGGAGGAGAACCCCTGGTCCCGGCGCTACGCCGGGACGATGCCGCAGCGACGCCGGCAGGGTCCCGGGAGGACGCCGGGACGGTGCGCAGCGACCCGCGGGGAGGCCGGCCCTAGTCGATCGCGCCGCCCGCCCCGTCGGAGCGCCAGCGGACGCCGGGCGTCGAC
The DNA here is from genome assembly GCF_036353415.1 of Actinacidiphila polyblastidii. Classification (NCBI taxonomy): domain Bacteria; kingdom Bacillati; phylum Actinomycetota; class Actinomycetes; order Kitasatosporales; family Streptomycetaceae; genus Actinacidiphila; species Actinacidiphila polyblastidii. The sequence goes on along the minus strand of NZ_JAZEWV010000047.1, from coordinate 37,169 downwards.
TCCTCCGGGACCTCGTACCACCCCTCGGGCCGCCGCGGCAGCGGTATCTCCCCGCCGTGGCGGAGCATCCGCCCGTCGCGGATGTGGCGGCCGAGGAGGGCGCCGCCGAAGAGGACGAAGCCGACGCCGACCAGCCAGGTCTCGACCGTGAGGACGGTGCCGACCGGGCCGTAGGTGACCGCGTTGCTGACGATGAGCGGGGCGAAGAAGAGGTGGGAGAAGACCCGCAGGCCGGCCAGGCCGAGCATGGTGATGACCGCGCCGGGCAGCGCGGTGCGCAGGTCGACGCCGCCGCCGAGCAGGAACCACTGGCCCCAGGCGAAGAACACCACGCCCAGCAGGAAGGTCAGGACCAGCCGGACCAGGCCGGGCAGCAGGCCGCTGCCGAGCACCGCGGCGCTCTGCGACTCGCAGAAGAGGTACGCGGTGAGCACCGCGAGCCACACCGCGCGGCGCAGGTCGCGGTGCCAGGGCCCGGACGGCAGGTCCCAGATCTTGCGGTAGCCGGTCTCGACGCTGGCCACGAAGGTCAGCCCGAAGTACGCGAGGGAGGCGAGGCTCCACGCGCTCGTGGCGCTGAGGATGTTGCGCGGCGCGGCGAACAGGCTCCGTACGCCCTGCGTGCCGGTGGAGTCCAGGCCCATGCCGTCGACGACCCACTGCGCGAAGCCGGGCCGGTGCTCCCAGGGGGTCGCGGCGGCGACGACCACCAGCAGCGGCATGAGCGTGACGAAGCCGAGCGCGGCGAACCCCATCGAGCGGTGCATCAGCTCGATATGGGCGGCCTGCTTCCACAACCGTCCGACAGCGGAGCGGTTCCAGGCATCCGTCAGCGCGGCCATGGCGTCACCTTTCCCCAGCGTTACCGCAGTGGATACCTGGCAAGGTCCCCCGCGCGCAACTCCGGGTCCACCGGGCGCCGTTGCGCCGGGTCCGAGCAGGCACCCCGCGCCCCGGCGGCGCCGGTCCCTCGCCCTCTGCCTCGTCCGTTCCTCCGCCCGTCCATCCGACAGCGCGCCCCCCTGCGCACCACCTTCCGGTGAACGCGCGGTGAACTCGCCACCAGCACACCGGGATTCACGTCTGCGCAGGCCGACACGGTGCAGGCGCAGGCGACGCGGCTGTTAGTGTGCGCTCGTCGCAGGGGGGAATCCGGCGGCCGCAGGACCGTGGGCAGGGGGGCCCGCCCGGGTCCTGGCGCGGTCGCGGACACCCTGAAGTCCCGTGATCGGAAGCGGGCGTCCGGCCGGCGGAACGGCCGGCGGAACGACTCGGAACCGGCCGCGGTGCGCGCGGTCGCATGGGGTGGGGATGATCCGATGACACTGATCGCACCAGAGGTGCGCGCCGCGGCCGGGGCACGCCGCCCGCGCCGCGTACTCGCCGTGTTCGCCGCGACCGCGGCGCTGCTCGGCGGCGGCCTGCTGACCGCCACCGCCCCGCCCGCGAGCGCGCTCCAGCCCGCCACCACGGCGCGGCCGGCGGACACCGCGAAGGCGGCGGACGGCCGGCCGGCGGGCACCGCGAAGGCGGCGAACGCCGCGACGACGGCCGCCTCCGCACCGTCCACGCCGTCCTGGCTGGTCGGGTACGAGACGCAGAACCGCACCACCGGCGCCTACCGCGCCTGCACGGCGATCCGGATGAGCCGCACCCGGCTGCTGACCTCGCCGGACTGCTTCACCGGCCGTGGCGACGCCGACCTGGTGTGGTCGTACCGGGGCGGCGACCTCTACGGCGGCACCAACCACCCGAAGTACCGCACCGCGCCGCAGTACGACTGGTCGAGCCGGTACGACGCCTTCGCGGTGGCGACGCCGGCCGACGACAGCGGCAGCGGCGCGCCGGTGCTCGCGAGCACCGCGGACGCCGCGCTCTACGCGCCGGGGGCGAAGGCCACCTTCTTCTCCTGGGCCGGGCCGAACGGCGAGGGCGTCACCCGCCACGCGCACGCCGAGCAGGTCGCGATCCTCTCGCCGGCCACCTGCGCCACGATGCTCGGCGGCGCCCGGCCCGCGGGCACCTTCTGCACGCTGCCGCAGGACGGCACCAGCGCGCCGGACCGGGCCGACCAGTGCCTCGGTGACGCGGGCGGCGCGCTGGTCGCCGGCGGCAGGCTGATCGGCCTCTCGGCGACCGGCGCGACGCACTGCGTCGCGATGGACGGTGTGCGCGTCTACACCAACGTCACCGCCTACCGCGGGCAGATGGCCGGCTGGAGCCGCGACGTCGACATGCAGCCCGACGTCGCGGGCACCGTCACCTCGCTGGAGAGGCTGCCCTACGGCGGTTACGTGGGCTTCTGCGACACCGACATCAGCGGCAAGCTCTCCGGCTGCGCCCCGAACCTCGGCATCGCCTGGTACGCCCACGCGACGTTCGACTTCTTCACCCAGGCCGGCGACCTCGACGGGGACGGGGACGGCGAGTTGCTGGCCCGGACTCCCGGCGGCGCGCTGTACAGCTACAGCTTCGGCTACGGCGGCGGAGACCTCGACACCTCGCCCAAGCGCTGGCTCGGCAACGGCTGGAACGGCTACGTCTCGATCTTCTCGCTGCGCGACTTCAACGGCGACGGCTTCCCCGACGTCGCCGCGCGCGACCGGTCCGGCACACTGTGGCTGTACCGCGGCGACGGCAAGGGCGGGCTGGGCGCACGGCTGAGGCTCGGCACCGGCTGGAACCAGTACAACCTGGTCACCGGGCGCGGCGACCTCTCCGGCGACGGCACCACCGACGTCGTGGCCCGCGACACGGCCGGCACGCTCTGGCTCTACCTGGGCAACGGCAGAGGCGGCTTCGCCGGCCACGTCAAGCTCGGCACCGGATTCTCCGGCTACCGCGAGATCGTCGCGAGCGGCGACATGGACGACGACGGCCGCCAGGACCTGACCGGGCGGACCCCGGGCGGCGGCGTCTTCATCATCAACACGCTGTCCAGGGGCGGCGGTCTGGCCGCCGCGAAGCTGTACGCGTACACGTACTGGAAGCCGTTCACCCGGATCAGCTGAACCGCCGGGCCGGGCCGGGCGGCAGGCCCCCCGGCCCCGCGCTACGACGTCGCGCGCCCGTAGCGCAGGAGGACCACGCCGTTGCCGAACTGCCGGGTGTGGACGAGGCGCAGGCGGGTGAGCGCGTCGCGGTCCGCGAACAGCCGCCGGCCGCGGCCGACGAGCACCGGGTGCACGTAGATGTCGTAGGCGTCGATCAGGTCGTGGGCGGCGAAGGCCGCGGCCAGGTCGGCGCCGCCGATCGACAGGTCGCCGCCCGGCCCGTCCTTGAGCGCCTCGACCTCGGCCGGCACGACGTCCCGTACGACCGTGGTGTTCCACCGCGCGTGCCGCAGGGTGCGCGAGTAGACGTACTTGGGCATGTCCCGCCAGATCCCGGCGAACTCGGCCGTCGGCCCGTCCGCGTCCGGATCGGCGTCGGCGGTCGGCCACACGTCCGCCATCAGGTCGTAGGTGACCCGGCCGTGGAGGAAGGCGCTCCTGGTGCGCAGGTCGTCGTTGAGGAACTGGTGCAGTTCGTCGTCGACCTGATGCCAGCTGATGTCGTGGTCGGGGCCTTCGAAGTAGCCGTCGAGGGACATCGACATTCCCAGCACGATCTTCCGCATCGGGCGCTCCTTTGCACCTACCGGTCGGTACGCCGCCCTACTGCGTCGTACGCAGTCATCGGTTGGACACCGTACGGCCAAGGTATGACAACGGACTCCCCCGAAAGGCTCCCCACGCGCCGGGCGCGGCGTTACGGTGTGCCCCTCACATGCCCGTCTGGGGGGAACATGCGCATCCGTACCACCTGTGCCACATCTGCCACAGCTTTCACCGTGGCCCTGCTGACCGCCTGCACGCTGCTCACGGGGTGCTCCTCGAGCGGCGGCAGCACACCCGACAGCCAGCCGGTGGCGGACCAGAAGCAGGCGGTGGTCGGGCTGGGCAGCGCCGAGCAGGTCGCGGCCTATCTGGAGCAGCAGATCTCCACCATGTCGACGAAGACCGTGTACACCGCCGCGACCGACCCCGACCACCTGCTGGGCAAGCCGGACGGCTACCGCTCCAAGGTCGCCTTCACCGACTCGCGGGTGCAGCCCGGCCAGGTCGACGGCGCCTCCGCCTCCCCGGTCGACCTCGGCGGCATCATCGAGACCTTCGCCACCAGCGGCGACGCCCGCAGCCGCGCGGCGCACCTGCAGTCCACGCTGAAGGGGCTGTCGGCCGCCGAGTACCACTACTACGTGGGCGGTTCGCTGGTCCGCGTCTCGCGCATCCTCACCCCCGACCAGGTGGAGGACTACCAGGCGGCCGCCGAGAGCCTGGGCTGACGCCCGCTCACCCCGCTCGGCTCGCTCACGCCTCGCGCAGCCAGGTCCGCAGCGCCCACCACCAGCGCAGCGTCGGCAGCACCCCCGGATCGTCCAGCGCGGCGCCCGGGGCCAGCCGGGCGAACCTCGCCAGCCGGTAGCGCACGGTGTTGGCGTGCAGATGCAGCGATGCGGCCGTCAGGTCGAGCCGGTGGCCGAGGTCGAGATACGTCAGCGCGGTCCTGGCCAGCTCGCGGTGGAAGTCGTCCGCCGGGTCGAGCGCGCCGAGCAGTTCGCCGGTGAGCAGCGCGGCCAGCTCGGGGCGCGAGGCGAGCGCGGTCTCGGCCGCGAGGTCGGTCAGCCGGTGCGGTCCGGTCGCGCCGTACGCCCGCGCCGTGCGCAGCGCGTCCGCGCACAGCCGGTGCACGGCCGGGATGTCGTCCCACGCGACGGCGGGTGACACCAGCAGCAGCGCCGCCAGGTCGGCCGGGTCCGCCTCCTGTGGCAGCGCGGGTGCCAACCGCGGTACGAGCGCAGCGAGTCGGCCGTCCACCAGGCCGAACAGGCTCCCCGGCACGGCCAGTCGGCGCTCCAGCGCGCGAGCCCGCACCGGGTCGGCGACGTCCGACAGCACGCAGTGGTACGGGAGTTCGGGCCGCAGCCCGGCCCGCCTCAACTCCGCGTCCGGCGGCGGCGGTCCCGGCTCCCCGTGCAGCAGCCTGCGCAGCAGCTGGGTGTGCATGTCCCGCGCGGTGCGGGCGAGTTCCAGCTCCGCGGTGTGGTAGCCGGCGATCACGTGGCGTTCCATCGCGCCCGCGTGCCGGTCGAAGTGCAGCAGCGCGTCCAGGAGCACCGCGTCCGGCACGCCGGCCGCCCTGCCCCGGTCCACCGCGATCCGCAGCGCCCGCACCCGGCCCGCCTGCACGCCGTGCAGCAGCGCGGTGAGCGGCACGCCCTGCTCGGCCCGGTCGGCGCCGAGCCGCGCCGCGACCGGGTCCTCGGCCGGCGGCTCGCTGCCCGGCCGCTCGAACCCGCGCAGCCCGGAGGCGAGCAGCACCTCCACATGCCGCCGGTTCTCCGCCACCGGCAGCCGCGCGACCTCGGGCGACGTCCGCGCCGCCGCCGTCACCTCCTCCAGCACCGCCGGGTCCGCGACCATCCGCCGCAACACCTCCGCCAGCGCGTCCCGGTCCGCCGACCCGCCCGACGCCGGCTCCGCCGGCGGCACGTCCCGCATCGTCGGCCTCCGAGGACAGAACACCGGCCCCTCCGGCCGGTCGGTCACCGACCGTAACAGACACCCGCGGGACCGCCCCGGCGGTTCGGCGGGGTGCGCCGCGGGCCGCGAGCGTCGAACGGGCCGCGGCGCGGTCTCAGCGCCGAGCGGGCCGGGTGCGCCCGCTGAACGGCCACCGGGGCGGCCAGCCTGCGTACTGCTGGCCACCGCGGCGCGGCCCCCGGCCGAGAGGCCGGGAGGGCGCAGGGCGCTCAGCGTGCCGCGGGCGCGACCTCCTTGCGCGGGCCCGCGCAGCGGGTTCGCGTCCGCGGAGTGAAATTCAGCGGAGGGGTTCATGGGCCCCTGGCATAGTCGGCGGCATGGAGACGGGACCTCTCTGGACTCTGATGGCGGACGTCCGCCGGCTGGGGCTCACGGGCGGGCGGCGGGACGCCTGGCTGCGTGAGGCGCTCCTCGAACTGGGGCCCGGCGGGCTCGCCCGGTTCCAGGCGGGGCTGGACGACGCGCTCGCCGAGGCGTTCACGTGGAACCTGTGGGCGGCGGCCGACCGCCTCTTCGGCGGCTGGTGCTCCGACGACGCCTTCGCGTACTTCCAGCGGTGGATGGTCGGCCTCGGCCGGCCGGTGTTCGAGGCGGTGGTGGCCGACCCGGACGCCCTCGCGCACGTGCCGCAGGTGCGGGCGCTGGCCGGCCGGCCACGGCACGCGTGGGGCGGTGACGCGCCGCAGTGGCCGTCGCTGCCCGACCTGGCGCCGGCCGCGCACGCGCGGCTGACCGGCGCGCCGGAGGACGCCTTCCACGCGGCGGTGGCCGCGCTGCGCACCCCCGCCGCGCCGGCCGCCGCGCCGAGCGGCCGGCGCTGGAGCGCCGTGGACGAGTCCGAGGCGGTGCGCAGGCTGCCGCGCCTGGCGGCGCTGTTCCCGCTGCCGGAGGGCGGCGCTCAGGTCCCGTTGACCAGCCGGATGTAGCGCACCCAGTCCCAGTTGGGCCCGGGGTCGGTGTGGTCAGTGCCGGGCACCTGGGAGTGCCCGATGATGTGGTTGCGGTCCTTGGGGATGCCGTACTTGGTGCAGATCTCGGCGGTCAGCGCGGCGGACGCGTGGTACATCGCGGTGGTGAACCAGGACGCGTCGTCGACCCAGCCCTCGTGCTCGATGCCGATGCTGCGGGTGTTGTAGTCCCAGTTCCCGGCGTGCCAGGCGACGTCGTGCTCGCGTACGCACTGGTCGACGGCCCCGTCGGCGGACCGCACCACGTAGTGGGCGGCCGCGGCGTGCGCGGGGTTCTTGAAGAGGCTGATGGTGTCGGCGAAGGTCTCCTGCGTGACGTGGATGACCACCAGGTTGATCGGATAGGTCGAAGGGCGGTTGGCCGCGGTGTAGTTGGCGGTGCTGGCCGGCGCCCAGGTCGCGGACGGGTAGTCCACGGTCGCGGCGGCCGCGGTCCCGCGGCCCGACCACAGCTCGCCCGACAGGCCCGCGGTGGCGGCCGCGCCGAGGGCCAGGCCGCCGCGCAGCAGGCTGCGCCGCGAGGCCGCGCCGGCCGGCCCGTTCGGGTCGGGTGGGCCGGACGCCGCGCGGCCGGACGGAAGTCGGGGACGGTCGGGACGTGCCATGGCGGGCTCCCTGGGAGGCGGAGTGCGGTCGAGTGCATGACAAGAACGTCGGGCCCGCCCATCGTGGAGCCGACGCCCGTGGCCTGCCAAGCGGTTCGCGAATTGGCAGAGGTCCAGACCCCTGGCGCCCATCCGCGCGCCGCCGGCCCGTCGCCGCGCCGGCAAGCGGAATCCGCGTCCACTCGCTCACCGACGGTAGTCGCGCGCCATCCCTCTGATAACGACTGACACACGTTCACATTACCGGCCGGCCACTTCAGGTGACCGCTTTACTCCGGATGCGCCATGCCCGCCCGATTGGTTCCCGTGGCCAACTCCCTGATTCGGCTTGGAAAACGCCTCCACCTCTATTAACGTTCGATAACGCAGCGCGGTCGTCACCACCGCCGTCAGAGGCGGCACCGTGCGCTTGCCGAATCCCGTCCGCGGGAACCGGGGACCCGAGAAACTGGGGTGAATCGGGTGGCCGCGAGGCCGTCCGTAGGAGACCTTCCTGCTCCGAACCCGTCAGCTAACCCGGTAGGCGAGAGGGAAGGAAAGGAGTGCGCCCGCCGTGGCGTCGAACCAGCCTGCCTACGCACCCGCGCCTGTCCGTGGCGCGACGGGGACGACCGAAGAACCCACCGGCGCCGACCAGGGCTTCACGCCCTTCGGGTCATACCAGCCTGACCTGCGGCCGCAGCCGCAGCCCGAGCGCCAGTCGCAGCCGCAGGCCCAGGCGCACTCGCAGGTCCAGGCCCATGCCCCGGCACCACCGCAGTTCGCGTCGCAGCCGCACGCCCAGCCGCAGCCGGAAGCCCACCCGCTCGCCCAGCCGCAGCCGCAGCCGCAGCCGGCGCCCGCCGCGCCGGCCGAGTCCGAGTCCGCGCCCGGCCCGCAGCCCGAGTTCGCGTCCGCCGCGCAGACCCCGACCCGCCTGCCCCGCCAGCGCCACGTCGCCCGCGGCGGCACCGTCCTCGGCATGGCGGCGATAGCGGCGGTCGGCGCGGCCGGCGTCGCGGCGGCGGCCGCACCGGTGGCCCCCGCCCCGGCGGGCGGACCCGTACCGGTCTCGGCGCCCGACCGCGCGCCCGAGCCCGAGCCGCTGCCTCCGCACGCGGTCGTCCCGGCCGCCGCCGCCGCCGCCGTCCCGGTCGCCGCGGCGGCAGGCGACCCGCAGCCGGCGGACGCCGGGGATCGGTCAGCCGCCGCCGCGCCCGCCGCCGCGACGCCCACTGATCCCGGTGAGGCGCTGCGCGCCCGGATCATCGGCCAGGCCGTCGCCCAGCGCGAGGCGGCCGCGCAGGCCGAGCGGGACGTCGCGGCCAAGGCCGCCGCGGCGCAGGCCGCACGCGAGGCCGCCGCGCAGAAGGTGCGCGAGCAGGCGGCCGCGGCGAAGGCCGCCGCGCAGGCGCAGGCGCGGGCCGACGCGCAGGCCGCCGCCGACGCGGACGCCGAGCGGCGGGCGCGGATCGCCGCCTCGTACATCAAGCCGGTCGCCTCCTACACCCTCACCAACTCCTTCGGCGAGGTCGACCCGTGGTCGAACCTGCACACCGGCCAGGACTTCACCGCGCCCACCGGCACCCCCGTGCACGCCGTGCACAGCGGCACGGTCACCTCGGCGGGCTGGGCGGGCGCGTACGGCTACCGGGTGGTGCTGACCCTGGCGGACGGCACCCAGCTCTGGTACTGCCACCTGTCGACCATGGTGGCCACCGAAGGGCCCGTCACGACCGGTGAGACGATCGGCCGGGTCGGTGCGACCGGCAACGTGCCGGCGCCGCACCTGCACCTGGAGGTCCGCCCCGGCGGCGCGGCCCCCGTCGACCCGGTGCCGTGGCTGCTGGCCCACGACGTGGCCGTCTGACCCGCCGGGCTCCGGCCCGGCTCCCCCGCTCCGGCGGTCCTGGCGGCTCCCCCCCCGTTGTCAGGACCGCCGGTCCCGCCCCGGTCAACCGCCGGACGCGCAGCCGCCCGGCGGGCAGCCGGCGGCAGGCGGCCGGGGGAGCGGCCCCGCCGCCGGCGCCGCCAACGGCGGCTGCGGCAAGGGGCGTTCGCCTCGGTCGAAGAGCACGAACATCAGCCGTCCGCCCGGCACCCCGATCGGCCCGGCCGCGCACAACGTCGCCCAGCCGAGGCCGAGTTCGGCGTGCAGCAGCGGCCGTGAGCCCTCGGCACGCGGTCCCATGTACTCCGTCGTCGGCGTCTCGTACGCCGCCCCGACCAGCGGATCACGCCGCGCGTCGGCCTGGAGCAGCGCCAGCGTCCTGTTGTGCGGGTTCGCCGCGACGGCCGCCCTCAACTGCGGTACCAGCAGCGGCAGCCAGCTGTTCCGCCAGTCCACCAGGGTGGTCCTGGCCTGCGGGTGCAGCAGCATCCAGCGCATCGTGTTCCCGGGCACCTCGCGCCGCGGGAACATCCGGGTCAGCGGCTCGTTGTAGGCCACCAGGTCCCACGCCACGTCGTTGACATATGCCATCTCGCAGGTGGCGCGCAGCACGCGCTCCCACGGCCGCGGCACCGCCGTGCCCAGCCGCGGGTCCAGCGGATACGCAGGCGGCAGCCCGGTCGCGTAGAAGACCACCGCCTCCCACTCGTGGTCGTCCAGGTGCAGGATGCGGGCGATCGGCGCGAGCAGGTCGGTGCCGATCCGGGCGAGCTTGCCCCGCTCCAGATAGCCGTACTTGTGGTCGGGCCAGCCCAGCAGCCGCGTCATGTGCTCGTGGGTCAGCCCCGTGACCTTGCGGCCGCGCGGGTCGGCGCGCGGCGCCAGGCCGAGTTCGGCCGGGTCCACGCGCGCGCGGGCCCGCGCCAGCAGGGTCTGCAGGGCTTGGCGGTTGCGCATCTCGGTTCCCCTGGAGCGGCGCCCGCGCGCCAGCGGGCGCGTAGGGCGTGCTTGGTCGTACCGGACGTGCGCCCCGAGGACGGAGGGGCGCGGGTACGTACGAGAGAGTACGCGGCCGGGGTCAACGCCTCTGCGGGCCGTCCAGCCCGATCAGGAGGTCCCACTCGTGCGCGCCGTCGCCGGGGGCGAGCTGCCGGGCGAGCTTGAAGCCGAGTTCGAACCGGCTGGCCGCGCCGAGGCGATCCATCAGCGCCTCCGCCACGCCGGCCACGGTGGCCCGGTCGACGCCGAGCCGTTCGGCGATCGACGCGTCGTCGTGCCCCTGCGTCATCAGCTGTGTCACCGCCAGCTCCCGCAGGTCCAACGCGGCTCGTGGCGTGGGGAGTCGGACCCCGTCGAAGGGTGTCGCGCGCTCCCAGTACGTCTCGTAGATCGACGCCAGCGACCGCACCAGCATCGAGCGGCTGATCCGCAGCATCGTCGACGACGGCCGGCCGGCCGGCAGGCAGACCGTGTGCCCGTCGAAGATCATCATGTCGTGGGCGATGGTGTCCACCAGCCCGACGAGCACCCCGGCGTCGGTCAACGCCCCCAGGTAGTCGACGTGTTCGGGCGTGGACAGCACCGCCCTGGGATACATCACCCGGACCCGCACGCCGCGTTGCACCAGCTCGCTGCCCATGGCCAGCGCGGCGGAGCCGGCCGGCACGGCCGCCCGGTGCAGGTTGTCGGCGGACACCCGCAGGGTGGACATGTTGTCCCGCAGCGCGTCGCTGCACCGCTGCCGGCCCGTGAACTGCTCGATGACGTCGGGCGGCGGCGGCCCGGCCTGCGGCCGTACGGTTCCGCCGCGCGCGTCGTGGGCGCCGTGCGTCTCGTGCGTCTCGTGCGCGCCGCGCGCGCCGTTCCCGCCGTGCCGCGATTCGGACGTCATCCGCCTGGCCTCCGACCCCTCATGCACAGAGTGTTACAGCGCTATCACCGCTTTTCCAGGGTTAATCCTTCGAGGGAATCAATCGGTGGGAACGGTTTATTCCGGTCGGCCCTCGCCCGCGCCGCTGACCTGCGCCGCGCGGTCCCTCCGGTCAGGAGGGACCGCGCGGGTCCGGGGTCGCGTCCGAGGGTGCGTCCGGTGACGCGTCCCGCGAGGCGTCCCGGGGCGAGGGCTTGGCCCGCACGTGCATCCGCTCGCCCTGCGCGCCGTACAGGCTCAGGTACTCCACCGGCGTGGGGCCCGCGTTGCCGAAGCCGTGCGGGGTGCGTGTGTCGAACTCGGCCGCCTCGCCCGCCGTCAGGACCAGGTCGTGGTCGCCGAGCGCCAGCCACAGCCGGCCGGAGAGCACGTACAGCCACTCGTAGCCTTCGTGGGTGCCCTGCTCCGGCCGGGCGGCGGCGCCCGATCCGGTGCGCGCGGGCATGATGTGCTTGAAGGCGTGCATGCCGCCGAGATGGCGGGTCAGCGGCACGATCGTCTGCCCGTGCCGGGTGATCGGCCGCGGGTAGACGCGCGGATCGCCGGTGGCGGGCGCGCCGACCAGCTCGTCCAGCGGCACGTGGTACGCCCGTGCGAGTGGCAGCAGCAGCTCCAGCGTGGGGCGGCGCTGCCCCGACTCCAGCCGGGACAGCGTGCTCACCGAGATGCCGGTGCTCTCGCCGAGCTGCGCGAGGGTCATGCCCGTCTCGCGGCGCAGGGCGCGCAGGCGCGGTCCGACGGCGGTCAGGACGCCCGCGACGTCGCCCTGGACGCCGGCGCCGCCGCCCGCCTCGCCGTGCGCGTGGCCCGCCGCGGGACCGCGGGCACCCCCCGAGCCACTGCCGGGACCACCGCCGGAGCCCCTGCCGGGACCACCGCCGGGACCGCCGCTCGCCATGCCGCCACCGCTGCCGTACCGCTTCACCGTCACCCCTCCATTTGCCGACCCGGCAAGAAGGTTTGTCAATCCGGCGAGACTCCGGCGAGTCTTCGGAACGGAACGGAGGACACCCATGGAGAAGCCGGATTCCTACGACGTCATCGTCGTCGGCGGTGGCGCCGCCGGGCTCAGCGGCGCGCTCACCCTGGCGCGGGCCCGCCGCAGCGTGCTGGTCGTCGACGCGGGCGACCCGCGCAACGCCCCGGCCGGCGGCGTGCACATGTACCTGGGCCGCGAGAGCACGCCCCCGGCCGCGCTGCTGGCCGCCGACCGGGAGGAGCTGCGCGGCTACGGCGGCCGGGTGCGCGAGGGCCGTGCGGTCGCCGCGACCCGCGTCGGCGCGGAGGCCCCGGACGCCCCCGGCGCCCCGGGCGGCTTCCGGGTCGACCTGGAGGACGGCGCGGCGCTGCACGCCTCCCGGCTGCTGGTCACCACCGGCCTGACCGACGAGCTGCCCGCCCTGCCGGGCCTCGCCGCGTGCTGGGGCCGTGACGTACTGCACTGCCCGTACTGCCACGGCTGGGAGGTGCGCGACCAGCCGGTCGGCGTGCTCGCCACCGGCATGGCGGCCGCCGTCCACCAGGCGCTGCTGTGGCGGCAGTGGACCGCCGACCTGACGCTCTTCGCGCACACCGCGGGGGAGCCGGACGACGCGGCCCGCGAGCAGCTCGCCGCCCGCGGCGTCGCCGTCGTGGCGGGCGAGGTGACGCGGCTCGACACCACCGGTGGCCGGCTCACCGGCGTGGTGCTCGCGGGCGGCAGGACCGTGCCCGTACGCGCGCTGGCGGTCGGACCGCGGCTCACCGCGCGCTCCGGCGTGCTCACCGGTCTCGGCCTGACCGCCACGGAACAGGCCATGGGTGACATCGTCCTGGGCACGCGTATCGCAGCGGACCCGGTGACCGGCGCGACCGCGCAGCCCGGCGTGTGGGCCGCGGGCAACGTGACGAACCTCGGCGAGCAGGTCATCGGCGCGGCGGCGGCGGGCGTACGGGCCGGCGCCGCGATCAACGCGGACCTGATCGCGGCCGAGGTCCGCGAGGCGGTGGCCGCGCGGCGGCAGGATGGAAGGGAGCCGGCGGGATCGATGTGGACGGCGGGATCGGCCGGTACGGCCGGGTCAGCGGAAGGGGCAGGAACACGATGAGCGGCGAGCACGGCGAGCACGGCGAGAGCGGCGAGCGGGACCAGCAGGACCGGCGGGACGGGCGCGAGGGGCCGGCGCCGGAGGGGCCGCCCGGGGAGGCGTACGCGGAGAGGGCGCACGGGCACGAAGCCGGGCACGGAGTCGGTCACGAGGACCGGCACGACCACCGCCACGAACCGGACGGCGAGCCGCGACCGGACGGCGAGCCGGACGGTGAGGGCGACGCGGCGTACTGGGACGCGCGCTACGGCGCGAGCGAGCGGATCTGGAGCGGGAAGCCCAACGCGGTGCTGGTCCGCGAGGTCGAAGGGCTGAAGCCGGGCCGCGCGCTGGACCTCGGCTGCGGCGAGGGGGCCGACGCGATCTGGCTGGCCGAGCACGGCTGGTCCGTCGTCGCCGTCGACATCTCCCAGGTCGCCCTGGACCGCGCGGAGGGCCACTGCCGTGACGCCGGCCTCTCCGACCGCGTGCACTGGCAGCGGCACGACCTGGCGCAGAGCTTCCCCTCCGGCTCCTTCGACCTGGTCTCCGCGCACTTCCTGCACTCCCCGTTCGACATGCCCCGCGACCGCATCCTGCGCGACGCCGCCGCCGCGGTCGCCCGCGGCGGCGTCCTCCTCGTCGCCGGGCACGCCGCCTTCCCGCCGTGGGCCCCGCACCAGGAGCACCACGACCACGTCGACCTGCCCACCCCGCACGAGGTCTACGACGGGCTCGCACTCGCATCCGACGCCTGGGAGCTGCTCACCGCCGAGGAGCACGAGCAGCCCATGCAGGACCAGGAGGGCCGCCCGGCGATCCGGCGCGACAACCTGCTGAAGCTGCGCCGCCTGATGTGAGGGGCGGCGCGGGCCGGCGTGCGCCTCGGCGCGGCGGGCGCGACCGCGCCCGGTCGGCCCGGGACGCTGGGCGGGCCCGGCGTCCCCGGTGGGCGTGGGTGACCGGCCGGGGCGCGGCGCCCGTCCTCGGTCCGCACCTCGTCGTCCCGGTGCGCCACCGGCAGGGTGCTCGGTGCCGCCGGCCGCCGAACCTCACACGCCGGACCCTTCCGCGTCCTGGACGCCCGCCCACTCCTCGGCGAGCAGCCCGAGGACGACCTCGTCGAGGTGGCGGCCGTACACCCACAGGGCCTTGCGGAGGGTGCCCTCGACGACGAAGCCGCAGTGCCGGGCGGCGGCGATCATCGCGGCGTTGTCGGCGAGCGTGTCGACCTGGAGGCGGTGCAGGCCGCGGACGGTGAACCCGTAGACGCACAGCGCGCGTACGGTGTCCGTGCCGAGGCCGCGGCCGCGGAAGGACGGGCGCAGGCCGATCCCGAGGTGGCCCGAGCGGCTGTGCGTGTCGACGCCCCACAGCGCGGCCACGCCGGCCAGGTCGCCGGACGCCGACTCCTCGATGGAGAACACCGGCGTCTCGTCGCCCTGCTGGACGGCGTACGGCGAGTCCGGTCCGGCCCGGAGCGGGCGCCAGGGCCGGTGGTCCGACCGCGCCCGGTTCTCGACGTCCTCGTACAACTCCCGGTGCAGGACGTCCACATCGCGTTCCTCGCGGGCCCGCAGGGTGATCTTCCCATGGCGTATCACCCCGCCTGCCTACCCCACCGCGTGCGCGGGCTCAACGCAATTCCCCCGCCCCGCCCTCCCGGTGGCCCCCGCACCCCCGCCCCCCAGCCCCGCGCCCCGGCCGCCGCCGTACGATCGCCCCGTGACGCAGACCCGTACCCGCACCCTCGCCCTGATCAGCGGCAGTACCCGCGCAGGCTCCACCAACACCGCGGTGCTGCGCTCCGTTCCCGGCATCCTGGGCGACGCGATCCGTCCGCTGCCCTACCTCGACCTCGCCTCGCTGCCGCACTTCAACCCCGACGACGACCACGAGCCGCTGCCGGCCGAGGTCGCCCGCCTGCGGGCGCTGATCGCCGACGCGGACGCGCTGCTCTTCTGCACACCGGAGTACGCGGGCGACCTGCCCGGGTCGTTCAAGAACCTGCTCGACTGGACGGTCGGCGGCAGCGAGACCACCGACAAGCCGTCCGGCTGGATCAACGTCTCCACCGCCCCCACCCTGGCCGCGGGCGCGCACGCCGCGCTGCGCACCGTGCTCGGCTACACCGGCGCGCGCGTGGTCGACGCGGCCTGCGTCCACCTTCCCGTCCCGCGCACCGCGGTCGACCAGGCCACGGGCCTGGTCACCGACGCCGCCGTTCGCGACGCGCTCGCCGCGGTGGTCCGCACGCTGCTCGCCGCGGACTGACCCGCCGTTCCGGCGGCGGCCCCCCGGGGCAGCCGCCGGCGGCTATCCGGCCCGCAACTCCGCGCGCACCGCCAGCGCCACCCGGTCCGCGTCCTGGGTTGTCAGCCGCTCCACCGCCGGCCGCCGCAGCAGCCCGAAGACCCCCGGGCCGTGGTACTCCGGTGCCAACTCCGCCTGCCGGGGCACGACATGGAAGTGCACGTGCGCGAACCCCTCCGCCTCGGCGAACTGCACGACATACGTCTTCGCGCACCCCGTCACCGCCCGCAGCGCCCGCGACAACCGCACCTGCCACCCGCCGAGCGCGGCGGCCTCCGCGTCCGTCAGCTCATGGAGCGCCGTCACATGCCGCCGGGGCAGCAGCACCAGCCACCCCGCCAGCGCCGAGTTGAAGTCGTGCGCCACCCGCCAGTGCGCGTCGTAGTCCACGCACTCCCGCGCGGGCAGCCCGCCGAACAGGGCTTCCCGCCCGCACGCGTAGCATCCGCCGGCAACGTCCTGAGCCATGAACAGACCCTACGCGCAGGGACATCGGCTCACCCGCCCGTTGTGGAGCCGGGTCTTCGGTCTCCCCGCCCGTGCGGCCGCGACGGCGGCAGCCGGCGGGTACTGGGCCGGCGCTTCGGCGAGTCCATGGATGCGCGCGTAGTCCATGGCGCGGTTCTCCCCATTCCACTCGCCCGCGGGCCTGGTCAGAGGTGCTTCGGCCCGTACGGCGCCTGCCGGTACGGGGGCTGCCGCAACGGAGCCTGCCCGTACGGGGCCCAGGCGGGCGGGGGCTGCTGCGGGTGGGGTGGCGGGGGGTACCAGGCGGGGATCGGGGGGTGGGCGGCGTGGAGGAGGGCCGGCTGGGCCCAGGTCTTGCGGGACCACAGGTGGTGGAGGAGCTCCGCCTCGCGGGCCGGGAAGTCCGCGGTGGGCCGGCCGCGGGCGGCCGCCGAGCGCAGGAAGGCCAGGTGCGTGGCGAAGACGGAGTAGTCCCGTACCGCGCGCCCGGCCGCCTCGCCCTGGGTGCGTCGGGCCAGCCGCCGGGCCTCCGCGCGGGTCCCCATCGAGCCCAGCGCGGACGGCTCGGCCGGCGCCAGCCAGCCCGCGGCGGCGTACGGCAGCAGGTGGGTGCGTATGGTCCGCAGCTCGTGCGAGCGCGCCCAGAAGGCGAGCACCACGACCAGCCCGAACGCCGGGATCATCACCGCCACGTACACGGTCAGGAACGTCAGCGGGGAGAACGCGGAGGTGCCGTTCCACGTGCCGTGCAGGGCCATCGCGAGCACCCAGCCGAGCACCGGCGGCGCCCAGCGCCACCGCCAGCGGCGGCCGGGCCTGGCCACCGCCGCAACGGCGAAGCCGATGCCGGTCATCGACGTGAACAGCGGATGCGCGAACGGCGTCATCAGCACCCGCACGAAGAACGTCGCGAACGTCGTCGAGCCGTGCGAGCCCAGCTGCTGGTCCTCGCTGAAGGCGGTGCCCAGGTAGAGGATGTTCTCGGTGAACGCGAAGCCCGTCGCGACCAGCCCGCCGATCACGATGCCGTCGAGCAGCGACTCGAAGTGCCGGCGGCGGAAGAGGAAGAGCAGCAGGATCGCGGTGCCCTTCGCGGTCTCCTCGACCAGCGGCGCCACGAAGGTCGCCCCCCACTGGTCGGTCTGCGTCGCGGTGCCGGAGAAGGTGGAGGAGAGCAGCTTCGCGCCGTACTCGTTGGCGAAGATCGCGACCAGGGTGGCCGCGCAGGAGCCCCACGAGAAGGCGAAGACCACGTTCTGCCAGGGGCTGGGCGCGACGTGGTCGAGCCACAGGAACGCCCACAGCAGCAGCGGCACCGGCAGGATCGCCAGCGCCAGGCCGACCAGGAACGGTTCGGTGCCTATGTGCTGGCGCACCACCGCGAGGATGACCACACCGCAGACGGCGAGCGCCGTGAACAGCGCGCCGGTCCGCACCGCCTTGCTCTCCCAGAACGCGCGCCGCGGCGCGTAGTGCAGCGGCGCGCCCGGTGCGGGGGCGGGCGGCGCGGTCATCGCGGTCTGTACGGTCTGCGCGGTCTGTTGGGCGGGGATCGCGGGCTCAGCCCCCGAGTCGGGCGGGGACGGCGACGCGAACGGGTACGTTGACACCCGTCGACAGTACGGGGGCGGGCTGCCGCTCCGCGAGGGTACGGGGTGCCCGGGATCGTACGGATTGGGCCGCCGCCCCGCCGCCGCCCCCGCCGCCGCTACGGCAGGTCCGGCACCCGCGTGAACAGCAGGTCCCGCACGACGTGGCCCTTCGCCAGGCCCTGCCGCTCGAACTTGGTCATCGGCCGGAAGTCGGGGCGCGCCGCGAATCCCCCGGCCGGGTCCTGGTTGGCCAGCTGCGGCGCCGCGCCCAGCACCTCCAGCATCTGCTCGGCGTACGGCTCCCAGTCCGTCGCGCAGTGCACCACCGCGCCGGGGCGCAGCAGCGGCAGGACCAGGTCCAGGAAGGACGGCTGGATCAGCCGGCGCTTGTGGTGCTTGGCCTTCGGCCACGGGTCGGGGAAGTACACCCGCAGGCCGGCCAGCGAGGCCGGCGCGAGCATGTCGCGCAGCAGCACGATCGCGTCGCCGTTCGCCACCCGGACGTTCGTCAGGCCGAGGCGGTCCGCGAGCATCAGCAGATTGCCCTGGCCGGGCGTGTGCACGTCCACCGCGAGAATCCCCCGCGCCGGGTCGGCGGCGGCCATCCGCGCGGTCGCGTCACCCATCCCGAAGCCGATCTCCAGCACGACGGGCAGCGGTTCCGGACGCCCGGCCGCGCCGAACAGGCCCGGCAGGTCCAGCGGAGCACCGTCCAGCTCCACCCCCCACGCCGGCCAGTGCCGGTCGATCGCGGCGGCCTGCGCCTGCGTGATGCGGCCGCGCCGGGCGTGGAACGAGCGGACCCGGTGCTCCTCGCGGGAGCCGGCCGGGTCCGCGGCGGGCCCCGCCGGGAAGCGCGCGGCGCGCGCGGGCGTGGGCGCCGCCGGCGCGGTGAGCGGCGGAGAGAGCGGGGTGGTGGGGGATGAGGTCGACACAATGCGTCGATTCTACGGCGCGGCCGCCGGGCCCCGGCCGAGTGCCGGTTCCCCGCCGGGGGCTCTCACGGGCCGGCGGTGTCGGGGCCGCGCCCCGCACCCCGGACTGGGCCGCCGGCGCGGGCGACCCGCCCCCGCGCGCACCTTCCCCCCCCGCCCGACCACCGGCGGTGACCGCGTCCGGCCAGGAACGGCCTGCGCCCGACGGGTCGACGTCGCGGAAGCCGGGCCGCGCCCCGCACCCCGGACGGGTCGGCGTACGGGTGGCCGGGGTCGCGCCCCGGCCCGGAGGGTCCCGCGACCGGGCAGCGCGGGCAGGCCCGGCCAGGAGGGTCCCGCGTCCGGCCAGGACGGGACAGTCCTGCCGGGAGGGGCCCGCGCGTCCAGCGAGGACGGGCGGCGTCTGGTGAGCCGGGGTCGCGCCCCGGCCCGGAGGGTCCCGCGACCGGGGCGGGTCGGCGTACGGGTGGCCGGGTCGTGGGCCGGGGGGCTTGGCGCCCAGTGCGCCTTCGCTCAGAGCGCCCGGGTCGCGCGGGCGGCGATCTCGCGGCCGATGGGGAGGGCGGCGGTGGCGGCGGGGGAGGGGGCGTTCAGAACGTGGACGAAGGGGCCGTCGCCGGCGAAGAGGAAGTCGTCGACGAGGGTGCCGTCGGGGAGGACGGCCTGCGCGCGTACGCCCGCCGGGGCGGGAACCAGGTCCTCGGGGCGCAGCGCCGGCAGCAGCCGGCGGGCGTCCGCGGTGAAGGCCCGCTTGGACAGCGAGCGCCGCACCTCGCCGACCTCGTGCCGCCAGTGCCGCCGCGCGATCCGCCAGGCGCCGGGGTAGGCGACCGTGCCGGCCAGGTCGCCGACCCGTACGGTCCGCCGCCGGTACCCCTCGCGGGCCAGCGCCGGCACCGCGTTCGGGCCGAGGTGGACGCCGCCGTGCACGTCCTTGGTGAGGTGCACGCCGAGAAACGGGAAGTCCGGGTCGGGCACGGGGTAGACCAGCCCCTTGACCAGGCCGCGGCGCTCCGGGGTCAGCTCGTAGAACTCGCCGCGGAAGGGGATGATCCGCATGCCCGGGTCGGTCCCGGACAGCCGGGCGACACGATCGCTGTGCAGGCCCGCGCAGTTGACCAGGACGCGGCTGCGCAGCACCGTCCCGGCGGCCGTGCGCAGCACCACCCCGCCGTCGTCGTCGCGGCTCACCGCCGCGACGCGCTCGCCGTAGATCACGGTGCCGCCGGCCGCCCGGACCTGCCCGGCCAGCGCCGCGGCCACCGCGCCGAAGTCGGCGATGCCGGTCGAGGCGACGTGGATCGCCGCGAGCCCGGCCACCTCCGGCTCCCGCTCGGCGATCTGCGCCGGGCCCAGCTCGGTGACGCCGAGGCCGTTCTCGCGCCCGCGCTGGACCAGGGCGTGCAGCCGCGGCAGCTCCTCCTGGGCGGTGGCGACGATCAGCTTGCCGGTGACCTCGTACGGGATGCCGTGCGCCGCGCAGAACTCCGGGATCTCCGCCGAACCGGCTACCGCGTACCGGGCCTTGAGGCTGCCGGGCCGGTAGTAGATGCCGCTGTGGATGACGCCGCTGTTCCTGCCGGTCTGGTGCCGGGCCGGGCCGGCCTCCTTCTCCACGACCGTGACGCGCGGCGCGGGCGTCTGCCGGGTGAGGGCGTAGGCGGTGGCCAGGCCGACGATGCCGGCGCCGATCACGAGCACGTCGCAGCGGCCGGCGTCACCGGAGCCGCGTGCGCCGCCGGTACGAGGGGGGGTCATCGGTGTGCGGCTCCTGCGTCGTCCGTGAGTGCCCGTGGCGAGGCTTCGCCCCCTGCCGCGCCGAGCTTAGTGCGGGGACCGCGCCCCGCGGCGGGGCTTTCCGCCGCTCGCGCCGCCTACGCCGGTGCGGCGAGCAACGGGCGTGCGCGCTCGCGCAGTTCGAGGACGCGCGGCTCGTCGTTGTACGGCTCCAGGCGGTGCAGCAGGTCGCGGACGTACTCGGTGGTGCGGGCCGAGGAGATCCGGTTGGCGACCTCGACCGCCTTGACGCCCGCCGCGCAGCACGCGTCGAGGTTGCCCGACTCCAGCTCGGCGACGGCCGAGACGACCAGCCGCAGCCCGTGCGACCGCACGAACTCCTCGGTGGGCCGGGCGAGCGCCTGCTCGGTGAAGCGCTGCGCCTGCCGGGGCAGCCGCAGGTCGCGGTAGCACTCCGCGGCGTCCGCGGCCAGCCGGTCGTAGGAGTAGAAGCCGAGCCAGCTGGGGTCCGCGTCGCCCTCGCGGGCGCGCTCCAGCAGCGCCTCGGCCGCGGCGAGCGACGCCCCGCAGGCCGCCGCCTCACCGGCCTTGGCGTGCGCGCGCGCCTCGACGAGGTGGAAGAAGCTCATGGTGCGGGCGGTGGCGAGCCCGCGGTTGCGTTCCAGCGCGGCCTGCGCGAGGTCGACGCCCTCGTCGGCGAAGCTGCGGTAGGTCGCCTGGAGCGACATCGACGCCAGCACGTAGCCGCCGAGCGGCACGTCCGCGGCGGCCCTGGCCAGCCGCAGCGCCTGGATGTAGTAGCGCTGGGCGGCCTCCTGCTGGCCGGTGTCGAAGGCCATCCACCCGGCGAGCCGGGTGAGTTCGGCCGTCGCGCCGAACAGCGCGCGCCCCACGTCGTCGCTGTACGAGCCGAGCAGCAGCGGCGCCGCCTCCACCCGCAGGCACTCCGGCACCATGCCGGAACGCCAGTCCCCGCCCCCGTACTTGGAGTCCCAGCGGCGCGCGTCCTCGGCCGCCTCGCGCAGCTTGGTGACGTCCGTGTGGCCGACATGCGCCATGCCGGGCGCGGGGGCGTGCCGGGCCACCGTCGCGTCGGCGGGGGTGATCAGCCAGCGCGAGGCGGGCGTCACGTAAGCGCTCACTGCGAAAGATCCGGCCAGGCTCTGCCAGATGCCCGCGCCGCCGGGTCCGCGCCGCCCGGCGAGATCCAGGCGCCACAGGTCGGTGGCCGATTTCACCGCCTCGCCGACGTCCCTGGGGAAGGCCAGGCCGACCTCGGGGGCGGGGTCGGCGTCGGCCAGACCTATCTCGTGCAGCGGCACCGGGCGGCCGAGTTTGCCGGCGATGGCCGCGGCGATCAGGTGCGGCGCGGCGCCCTGCGGGACCATGCCCTTGGTGACCCAGCGGGCCACCGACGTCTTGTCGTAACGCAGCGTCAGACCGCGTTGCGTGCCTAGGTCGTTGACCCTGCGGGCGAGGCCGGCGTTGCTGATGCCCGCCATGGCGAGAAGGGTGCCGAGTTTCTCGTTCGGCCCGCGGTGTTCTCTGTTCACTGCGGTTCACCTCGTGATGCCGCTGGGGGGCAGGCCGGCCGGCCTGGTGATGTCGTGGGGTGCGGGGGTCGCCCTCCCCTGGAACCCGATTCGGCCACCGCGCGAGCCCTGTCGCGGCCCGTCCGGTGCATGTGCCGGGTGCCCGAGCCGCGCGTACGTGTGCGAACCGGGTACACCCAGCGTAGTTCGCCGCATCCCGACCGTTAAGAGCCTGGTGCCGGATGGCCGGAATCGAGCGCCCGGCCCGGGGGCGCCCCGGAGCGGCACGCGCGTGATCCGGCGTGTGCTCCCGGTATATGTGGCCGTGCGCCCGGCCGTGCGCTCTGTGCCGCTCAGGGGCCCGGCGCTTGCATGGTGCCGTGGGTCGGCCCGCGGCCCCGGCAGGCGGCTGTGCGGGGGTGGGGCGGGCCAGGGGGTTCCGCTGCCACAATTCCCCGCGGGTGGCGGACCGGCCCGGGAGGTGCCGACGCCCCTCCCGGGCCGTAGACCCGCCAACACCGCCCCGCCCAGAGGTGGTCGACCGCCGGGGAACGCCGGCGAACGCAGGCGCGCGCCGAAGAGCACCGGCGCACGCCGAAGAGCACCGGCGAACACCGCCCGGCGAACCGGCGGTTCCCGCCGCACCGCCGGAGCGAAGCGGATCGCCCCGCTCCGGCGGGCGGGCGCCGTCGGCATATCAACTGCGGCATGTGCCGCGGACTTTGGCGCGAATCAGACGTTTCGTCCGAGGGGCGTCCGCGCTCCCGGGGCCGGCCCCCGAGAGCGCCCGAGCGGTCGCGCTCCCATCCCGCGACCCGCCCGCCTTGGTGCACCCATGCGCCCCTTTGCGCGCCTCCACGTGGCAGCATGGTCTTTCGGACGTCAGACGTGGCGGCGAGGACGGGGCGAAACCGGATGGATCCGGTGATACACCCACCCGCGCTGTCCACAGCCTGTGGAGGCGGCGATGCGGTGGTTGGTGGGGTGGAGCAGTGCCACCGCGGGTCCCGTTCCCGGGCCCGGGGGCGCGTCCCGGCCCCGCAAACTCCTGCCCGTCGGCGCCCACCTGCTGTGGCAGGGGCCCGATCCGCTCTGGGCGGTCGGCGACTGGCGCCCTGACGAGGTCCGCGTCGTGCACGCCGAACCCGGCGGCTCCCGCGCCGGTTCCGCCGCCGCCCGCCGCGGCGGATACGACGGCGGCGCCTACGGCAGTGCGTACGGCGACGGCCACCCGGCCCCCGGCTCGGACGGTGGCGGCGGCTACGGCCCGTACCCCAACGGCGGTTACGGCAACGGCGGTTCCGGCGCCGGTGGAGACGGCTCCGCGTACGGCTCTTCCTACGGGTCCGCCTACGGCTCGTCGTACGGCTCCGCGCACGGCGTCGCGCGCCTGGCCGTCCTCGGCCGCTGCGGCGCCACCGACGCGGAACTGCGGCTCGGCCTGATCGCCGCCCGCGGCGGCGCGCTGCGGCACGCCACCGCCTGGCCCGGCAGCTACACCGCGGTGCTCCAACTCGGCCGCCGCATCACCGTCCTGGGCGACCTGGCCGGCGCCCGCCCCGTCTTCCACACCCCCTGGGCCGGCGGCACCGCCTACGCCACCGCCGCCCTGCCGCTCGCCGACCTCATCGAGGCCGGACTCGACGTCACCCACCTCGCCGCCCTCCTCGCCTGCCCCGACGCGCCCGAAGCGCTCGCCGACGGCACCCCGTACCTCGGCGTGCGGCGCGTCCCGCCCGGCCACGCGCTCATCCTGCGCGACGGCGCCCCGGAGATCATCGGCTACGAGCCCACCGCCTCGCTGGCCGTCGGGCACCAGCCGGTCGGCGCCGCCGAAGGCGAGGCCGCCGTCGACGGCGTACGCGACGCGCTCCTCGACGCGGTGCGCGCCCGCCTCGCCACCCCGCGGTTCGTACCCGACCTCGACGAGGCGCCCGCGCCCGGCATCGGCGCCGACCTCTCCGGCGGCCCCGCCTCCGCGACCCTCGCGCTGCTCGCCGCCGGCATGCCCGGCATGCCCGGCATGCTGCCCGGCGCCCCCGGCTCACTCGCCGGCGAACGCCTCCTCGCCGTCACCTTCAACGACCTCGCCGGCGGCGGCCCCACCGGCCGCGAAGCCGAACTCGAACGCGCCCGCGCGATGGCCGCCGACCCGCGGCTGCGGCACATCGTCGTCGCCGGCGGCGCGGAGGCGCTCCCCTACGCCGACCTCGGCGGCGGCCCGCTCACCGACGAACCCGGCCCCTCCCTCATCCTCGCCGAACGCCACCGCCGCCGGCTCTCCGCGGGCGGCGCCGACCACCTCATCGGCTTCGGCGCCCGCCAGGTCCTCGACGCCCACCCGGCCCGCCTCGCCGACCTCCTCATGGACCGGCGCCGCCGCCACCTCGTACGGCCCGTCGCCGCGCTCACCCGCGCCGACGTCGCGGTCGCCGGGCACTCCGCGGTCCTGGTGCCGTTCACCGTGCCCTTCACCGTCTACCGCGCGGCCCGGCGGCTGGCCCGCACCCCGTACCAGCGCGGCGTCGAGGACGCGGCGGCCGCGCTCCTCGGCCGCGACACCGGCGCGCACCCCGCCACCGGCGGCCCCCTCGGCGCCTCCCTCGCCGCGATGGCCTGGGCCCGCCCCGGCCCGGCCGCCCGCTGGCTCACCGGCGAGGCGCTCGCCGAGGTCGCGGTCCGCCTCCAGGACGCGGCCCGCCGCCCCTGGCCCATCGAACGCCCCGGCGAGCGCCGCGCCCGCGCCGCGCTCGCCCGCCACGCCGCCGACTTCCGCGTCCTGGAACAGGCCGCGGCCGTCCACAGCCAGCGCCTGCACGCGCCGTTCCTCGACAACCAGGTGGTCCGCGCCTGCCGCGCGCTGCCCGGCGCCCTGCGGGTACGGCCCGGCGCCCGCGCCGACGTCCTGCGCGACGTCCTGCTCGGCGCCGGCGTCCGCGAACTGCCCCCCGGCTGGGGCGCGCCCTCCCCCTCCGGCGCCGCCGCCCTGCGCGTCGGCCTGCGGGCCGCCGCCGAACCCCTCCTCTCCCTCTTCGACGCCCCACTGCTCGCCGACGCCGGACTCGTCGAGGCCCGCGTCGTACGCGGCGCACTGCACGCCGCCGCCGAGGCCGCCGCCACCGGCGAGCCGCTGCCCTTCTCCCTCGACGGCCTCGGCGAGATCGTCGCGGTCGAGGTGTGGCTGCGGCGGCTGCTGGCCCGGCGCGGCTCGTGCTGGACCGGCGCGGACGCGCCGGAACAGCGCGCGGTCGCCTCAGGCGTGCAGCGGCTGACCCTCTGAGCGGTGGCCGGCGCCGCCGGCCTGGTCCTCGTCCGGCCACAGCTCGGGACGGTGCCCCGCCACCTGCGCGGCGATCCGCGCCAGCGCCTCCCCGACCGGCAGCGACACCGCGCGCCGGCCGCCGCGCAACCGCAACGCCAACCGGTCCGCCGCGGCCTCCGCGGGACCCCACACCGCCTGGTACGGCACGAGCCGCGCCGCGCGGACCCGCGCCCCCAGGCTCCCCTGCTCAGGATCGGACACCTCGGCGCGCAGCCCCAGAGCCCGCGCGCGCTCCACCAGCGCCGCCGCCTCCCCGAACTGCGCGACCGCCACCGGGTGCACCGCCAGCTGGGTCGGCGCCAGCCAGCCGGGGAACGCCCCGCCGTGCACCTCGATCAGATGCGCCACCGCCCGCTCCACGCTCCCGACGATGCTGCGGTGCACCATCACCGGCCGGTGCCGCGCGCCGTCCGCCCCGACGTACCGCAGATCGAACTGCTCCGGCTGGTGGAAGTCGATCTGCACGGTCGACAAGGTGGCCTCCCGGCCCGCCCCGTCGACCACCTGCACGTCGATCTTGGGCCCGTAGAACGCCGCCTCGCCCTCCACCGCCTCGTACGCCAGACCCGAACCGTCCAGCACCTCGGTCAGCAGCGCCGCCGACCGCCGCCACATCTCCGGCGCCGCCACGTACTTCCCGCCCGGCCCCGGCAGCGACAGCCGGTAGCGCGCCGCGCTGATCCCCATGGCCTCGTACGCCGCCCGGATCATCCCCAGCGCCGCCCGCGCCTCGTCCGCCACCTGCTCCAGGGTGCAGAAGACATGCGCGTCGTTCAGCTGGATCGCCCGCACCCGGGTCAGCCCGCCCAGCACCCCCGACAGCTCCGACCGGAACATCCCGCCCAGCTCCGCCAGCCGCAGCGGGAGTTCGCGGTAACTGCGCGAACGTGACCGGTAGATCAGCGCGTGGTGCGGACACAGGCTCGGTCGCAGCACGACCTGCTCCCCGCCCAGCTCCATCGGCGGGAACATGTCGTCGCGGTAATGCGACCAGTGCCCCGAGATCTCGTACAGCTCCCGCTTCCCCACCACCGGCGAGTACACGTGCCGGTAGCCCGCGCGGCGCTCCGCCTCCCGTACGTACTCCTCCAGCGCGTGCCGGATCTCGGCCCCGTCGGGCAACCAGTACGGCAGCCCCGCGCCGATCAGCGGATCGGTGTCGAACAGCGCCAACTCCCGGCCCAGCCTGCGGTGATCATGCATCGCTCTCTCCTCACAACGTGTGAGGCGAGCCCCCGTGACCGCACGCGGCGCGACAGGCCGAAGCCCCGGGGCACTCGCCCCGGGGCTCCCACCAACAGTCCATCCGTCAGCGCGCCGGGACACTCTCCGGCGTCGTCGTCCTGCCGTCTCCGGCACCACCTGCGCGCTGCATGCCCCCGACCCTACCTCCGCGTCGCACGGGGCTCACCCGATTTTCCGGGGCGTGACGCCCTGCCGCTCTCGCGGCGTCCGGGGGGTGGGTTCCGGTGTTGGGAGGCCCACCGGCCACCGGCCCCCGAGAACGAACCCGAACCCCCACCCGCCCCTCGACCCACCCCACCCGCCCGACCCGCCCCGCCCTGTCCGACCCGTACCGCACAATGTGGGAGGACAAGGCAGCGAAGGAGGCGAGCAACCGTGCCGGTGTGGGATGACGTCGTGGGTCAGCCACGCGTGGTGGAGGAGCTCGCGGGGGCCGCCGCGGACGCCGACCGGATCGTGGCGGAGGCAGCCGCCGGCAGCGCGCCCGCCGACGCGGCGGGCTCACGGATGACGCACGCGTGGCTGTTCACCGGCCCCCCCGGCTCCGGCCGCTCCACCGCCGCGCGCGCCTTCGCCGCCGCCCTGCAGTGCACGAGCCCCGACAAGGCCCTCGGCGCCCCCCCCGGCTGCGGCTTCTGCGACGGCTGCCACACCGCCCTCATCGGCACGCACGCCGACGTCGAGACCGTCCGTACGGACCTCCTCTCCATCGGCGTCAAGGAGATCCGCGACCTGGTGCGCCGCGCCGCACTCTCCCCGGCCGGCGGCCGCTGGCAGGTGATCCTGATGGAGGACGCCGACCGTCTGACGGAGGGCGCCGCGAACGTGCTGCTGAAGGGCGTCGAGGAGCCCGCGCCTCGTACGGTGTGGCTGCTGTGCACACCGTCCGTGGAGGACACGCTGCCGACGATCAGGTCGCGCTGCCGGCTGCTGACCCTGCGGACCCCGTCCGCCGACGCCGTCGCGGACGTGCTGATGCGCAGGGACGGCATCGACCCCGCGCTCGCCGCGACGGCGGCCCGCGCCACGCAGGGCCACATCGGCAGAGCACGGCGGCTGGCCACCGACCCGTCCGCGCGCGCCCGCCGCGCGACCGTCCTGCGGCTGCCGCTGCGCGTCGCGGACGTGGGGGAGTGCCTGCGGGCCGCGCAGGAACTGGTCGACTCGGCGTCGGACGACGCCAAGGCCGTCGCGGAGGAGGTCGACGCGAAGGAGACGGAGGACCTGCGCGCGGCGCTGGGCGCCTCTGCGGGGGCGGGCAGCCGGATGCCGCGGGGCACGGCGGGCGCGATGAAGGAGCTGGCCGACCGGCAGAAGCGGCGTTCGACGCGGACCCAGCGGGACACGCTGGACCTCGCGCTGACCGACCTGGCGGGGTTCTACCGGGACGTGCTGACGGTGCAGTTCGGCGGCTCGGCGGACCGTATCGCCAATGTCGAGGCGGCCGACGGCATCGCGCGGGTGGCCGCGGGGTCGCGGCCGGAGCAGAGCCTGCGCCGCATCGAGGCGGTGCTGGCCTGCCGGGACGCGCTGGACCGGAACGTCGCGCCGCTGCTCGCGGTCGAGGCGATGGCGCTGGCACTGCGCGCGGGCTGACCCGCGACCGCGGCCGCGACCGCGGCCGTGGCCAGTACCGTGCCCCCGGCCACCACCACCGCGGCCGCGGCCACGACCGGCTACGCCCTGCTGAACGTCACATGCGTGACCCCGCTCGGCGTGCTGACGGACTCCACCGCGAACCGCTCCTGGACCCCTTCGAGGCCGTCCCACAGCCGGACGCCGCGGCCCAGGACGATCGGCACGACGACGACGTGCAGATGGTCGACGAGATCCTCGGCCAGGAACTGCCGGACGACGGACGGCCCGCCGCCGATCCGCACGTCGAGCCCGCCGGCCGCCTCACGCGCCTGCGCCAGCGCCTCCTGCGGCGTGGCGTCGATGAAGTGGAAGGTGGTCCCGCCCTCCATCTCGACGGAGGGCCGCGGGTGGTGGGTCAGCACGAAGACCGGGGTGTGGAAGGGCGGCTCGGCGCCCCACCAGCCGGTCCACTCGTGGTCGTCCCAGGGGCCGCGCTGGGGCCCGAACTTGTTCCGCCCCATGATCTCGGCGCCGATGCCGGGGTCCCACGCGGACGCCAGCGCGTCGTCGACGCCGGTGCTGCCGTCGGCCTTGCCCTGCATGGACCGGAAGGCGCGGGTGGGGAAGAACCACTCCATGAGCCGTCCGCCGGCGTGGCCGAAGGGCGCTTCGAGGCTCTGGCCCTCGCCCGTGCTGAAGCCGTCCAGTGAGACGGCGAAGTTGTGCACCCGTACGCGGGACATGACGCGACCTCCTGCACTCGTTGCCGCGAGCGTAGCCGCCACCTCCGACAACGCCCGGCCGCCGCGCGTCAGACCGCGCTGAGCACGACCTTCCCGAGCAGGCCGCCCGCCTCCACCACGGTGTGCGCCTTCGCCGCCTCGGCGAGCGGGAAGACGTGGGAGACGTGCGGCCGCAGCCGCCCCTGCGCCACCAGCCCGGCCAGCGCCTCGAGCGCCACATGGTCCGGCTCCACCCCCACGCCGACGAAGCGCAGCCCCGCCGCTTCCGCCTTCGCGCGCAGCTCGTCGTTGCCGTGGTCGACGGCGGTGACGAAGGTGCCGCCGGGCCGCAGCGTGGCGAACGACCGCTCACCGTAGTCGCCGCCGACCACGTCGAGGACGACGTCCGCGTCGCGCACCGCCGCGCCGAAGTCGGTGGCGCGGTAGTCGATCAGCTCGTCCGCGCCGAGCGACCGCACGAAGTCCGCCTTGCCCGCGGAGACCGTGCCGATGACGTACGCGCCGCGGGCCTTCGCGATCTGCACGGCGAGGTGGCCGACGCCGCCGCCCGCCGCGTGGATCAGCACGCGGTCGCCGGGCCGGACGCCGGCGTAGTCGACCAGGCCCTGCCAGGCGGTGAGCCCGGTCAGCGCGAGCGCGGCGGCCTCGGTGTGGTCGAGGGAGGGCGGCTTGCGGGCGAGCATGCGGCTGGGGGAGACGACGTACTCGGCGTACGCGCCGGCGGGCCGGGGGAAGAACGGCATGCCGTAGACCTCGTCGCCGACCTGGAAGCGGGAGGCGCCGCGGCCCACCTTCTCCACCACGCCGGACACGTCCCAGCCGAGGGTGAAGGGCGGCCGGCCGATCAGCGGGAAGCGCCCGGACCTGATGGACGTCTCGACCGGGTTCACGGACGTGGCGTGCACCCGGACCAGGACCTCGGTGGGCATCGGCTCGGGCACCGGCGCCCGTACGGCCTCCAGCACCTCGGGTCCGCCGAAGGCGTTCTGGACGACGGCCAGCATGCTGGCCGGGGTGGAGGGGTCGGACGGGGTGGTCGGGGTGGTCGGGGCGGAAGGCATGGCGCTCTCCTGTCACAGCGGAACGGGGTTCGCGGCGGTACGGGAACCATCGTGCGGCGATCGGTATCCGTTGTGAAGTAGGAACCTTTCAGGTATATAGGTACCCTATGGATACCATCTCCGACATGCGCGAACTCGGCGGCGCCGACGCGTATCTGGCGAAGTGCCCGTCGCGGACGGTGCTCGACGTCCTGGGCAGCAAGTGGACCGTGCTGGTCCTGCCGACGCTCGCCGGCGGGCCGGTGCGGTTCGGGGAGCTGCGGCGCCGGCTCGACGGCATCACGCAGAAGTCGCTCACGCAGGCGCTGCGCAATCTGGAGCGCGACGGGCTGCTCGTCAGGACCGTGTACCCGACGATCCCGCCGCGCGTCGAGTACGGACTCACCGATCTGGGGCGCGACGCCGCGGTGCTGCTGGAGTCGCTGCGCGAGTGGGCCGAGGCCCACATGCAGGAGATCCTCACCGCCCGCACCGCCTACGCCGAACGCCCCGCCCCGGCCCCGGCGACGGCTCCGACCCCGACCTCCGCCCCGGCCCCGGTCGGCGCGTAGCGGTCCTGCGGGCCGCCCCCGGAAGCCGTTCGGGTGATCGCGGCCCGCGGCCCGCTGAGGTTCCCCCGCCCCGGCCCCCCGCCGGGGGATGGTGGCAGCGCGCCCGTACGGCGGCCCGCTCCCGCGCGGCCGCCGCCGTCCCGAGGGGGTACCGCCGTGGCCGACTCCGTGCTCGCCGTCCTGCTCCAGACGGCCGTCGTGGCGGCCGCCGTCGTGACCGCCGTCCTCGCCCACCGGACGGTGCGCCACTGGCGCGGCGAACGCGCCGGGCGGGCGTACGAACTCCCCGTCGACCACCGCGGCACCGCGCTGCGGGCGGGCGCGGCGGGTGCGGCCGCGCTGGTGACCGCGACGCTCGCGGCGTCCCTGCTGGACGCGCGCGGCGCCGCGACAGCGCCGCGCCCGGCCGTCGTCGCCGCGTCCACCGCGACCCCGTCCCGGACGGCCACCCCGTCCGTACCGCCGCCGCCGCGGCGCACCCCCGAGCCGGCGCCGCCGCCGCCCGAGGTGCGGACGGTCGGTCACCCGGCGGGCGGCACGCTGCAGTTGCTGGGGGACGGGACCCGCGTGTGGCTGCCGCCGTACTACGACTCGGCGCGCGCCGCGTCGGTCGCGTATCCGGTGGTGGTCGTCCGGGTGCGGGGGGACGACCCGGACCTGTACGCGGGGTTCGCGAGCGCCGTCCGCAAGAAGAAGGCGGACCTGTTCATCCTCGTCATGCCGCCCGGCTGTGACCGTGACGCGCCGGGCGCGCTCGCGGAGGCGGGCCGCCGCTACCGCATGCTGAGCGCGCAGAGCGCCCGCGGCGTGCTGGGCGTCGGACCCGAGGCGCCGTGCGCGGTGCGCGAGGCGCTGACGACGACCGGCCGGTACGGCGCCGCGGCGGGGGCGTCCGGCGTGTATCCGGCGCTGACCGCGGCGCCGGGCGCGCACCCCACGGTGATGCTCACCATGAGCGCGGGCGAGCGGGGCACGCGGGCGTCGGCGCTGCGGTTGAAGGAGGCGCTGCGCGGGCCGCGGGACGCGGCGCGGGTGGTGGACGGGCTCACGCGGCGGCGGGAGATGTTCGCCCGGGTGGCCGCGTTCATGACGGAGAAGCTCGACGGGCCCTCGACCTCTCCGCCCGCGCCGCCGCGCTGAGCGCGGGCACGGCGGTGGCCGCGCCGCCGGACGCCGACGCGGCCCCCTGCATCGGATGACGAATCCCGTAAATCACTCAAAAGGCGACAGCAGCGCCGATCATCCGGGGCCCGCGGCCGATACGCTCGCAGTCATCCGACATCCGACGGGAGGACCCGAGCCGCCGATGCCGCACCTGAAGCGCATGACCATGCTCCGCATCCCGGCCACCGTGTTCGCGGTGACCGGCCTGCTGCTGTCCGCGTGTTCGTCCGGCGGGACCGGGCATCCGGCCGCGGCGTCGTCGCCCGCACCGGGCGCGACCGCGCCCGCCGGCTCGGGCGGGGGCTCGGGCGGGGGCTCGGCGGGCGTGCAGGCCGCCGCGTCGCCGAGCGCGGACCTGAGCCCGTACTACGCGCAGAAGCTCAGCTGGCACAGCTGCGGCGTCGCCGGGTTCGACTGCGCGACGATGAAGGTCCCGCTGGACTACGCGCACCCGGTGGCCGCGCAGGACCTGAAGCTCGCGGTGGCGCGGAAGAAGGCCGCGGGTCCCGGCAAGCGGCTCGGCTCGCTGCTGGTCAACCCGGGCGGGCCGGGCGGCTCGGCGATCGACTACCTGCAGTACGCGGCGCTCGGCTACCCCGCGCCGGTCACCTCGCGGTACGACATGGTGGCCGTCGACCCGCGCGGCGTGGCCCGCAGCGAGCCGGTGACCTGCCTGTCCGACCCGCAGATGGACGCCTTCACCTCCGTCGACACGACCCCCGACGACAAGGCGGAGATCACGCAGCTGACGAAGGCCGACAAGAACTTCGCCACCGCCTGCGACAAGAAGTCCGCGAAACTCCTCGGCCATGTCTCGACCGTCGACTCGGCCCGCGACATGGACATGCTGCGCGCGCTGGTCGGCGACGACAAGCTGAACTACGTCGGGAAGTCGTACGGCACCTTCCTCGGCGCGACGTACGCGGGGCTGTTCCCGCAGCGGGTCGGCCGGATGGTGCTGGACGGCGCGATGGACCCGTCGGTGAGCGCGCTGGAGGGCAGCCGCGCGCAGGCGGGCGGCTTCGAGGTGGCGTTCTCGGCGTTCGCCAAGGACTGCGTGAAGCGCGCCGGCTGCCCGCTCGGCACCGCGTCGGTCTCCGACGCGGGCAGCCGCCTCGACGCGTTCTTCAAGCGCCTGGACGGGCACCCGCTGGCGACCGGGAGCAGCCGCAAGCTCACCGAGGCGCTCGGCACGACCGGCGTGATCGCCGCGATGTACGACGAGAGCGCGTGGCCCACCCTGCGTGACGCGCTGACCAGCGCGGACAAGGGCGACGGCGCGCCGCTGCTGAAGCTGTCGGACAGCTACTACGAGCGGGACGAGTCCGGTAAGTACAGCAATCTGATGTACGCCAACGCCGCCGTGAACTGCCTCGACCTGCCCCCGGCGCTCTCCTCCCCGGCCGACGTCGAGCGGGCGCTGCCCGCCTTCGACAAGGCGTCGCCGCACTTCGGCACGACGCTCGCGTGGTCCTCGCTGATCTGCGGCTACTGGCCGGTCCACAACACCGGCAGGCCCCACCGCATCACCGCCCCGGGCGCGGCGCCCATCCTGGTCGTCGGCACCACCCGCGACCCCGCGACCCCCTACGCCTGGGCTGTCTCCCTGGCCTCGCAGCTCTCCTCCGGCCGCCTCCTCACCTACGAGGGCGACGGCCACACCGCCTACGCCCGCGGCTCCGACTGCATCGACACCACCGTCAACGCCTACCTGCTCCAGGACAAGGTCCCGCCGAACGGCAAGAAGTGCACGTAGCCGCTCTTCCCCAAGATCAACCCTCCGTTCGGACCACACCCCGAAACCCTGTAGACTCTCCTCCGCTGCTGCTGCCACCCTGTGGGTGCCCGCAGCGCGTGCAGCAAGCCGCCTTAGCTCAGCTGGCCAGAGCAACGCACTCGTAATGCGTAGGTCTCGGGTTCGAATCCCGAAGGCGGCTCCACGAAACCCCAGGTCAGACACCCGCTGACCTGGGGTTTTTGTTTTTCTCCCGCGCCTGGCCGGTTCTCCGGTGCGCCCTGCGAAGCTCGTAGGGGCCAAGGGGAGCGCGAGCGGGAGCGCATCTGGACAGGCGAAGGACAACGGGTCGTTCCCGCGGAGCGCGCGGTGCGCGCTGCGGAAGCTCGGCGGGGCGCTGCCGGCGTGGTGGTCCGACGACGGGTCCGGACGCTCTCGGCCGGTCGTCGGGCTGAGCCCGGAGCGGGGACGGCTTTCGTGCGGAGGGGTGTCTCGTCTCTGCCGACTTGCGACATCCGGACAACAGGCAACCCGGAGGCTGATGCGGTGCCGGATATTCAGCAGAGTGGGGACTTCAAGGCGATCGTCGCCCAGACGAGCGCGGTGCTGCTGACGCGTGGCGTCGAGGCCGAACCGGTGGCGGTAAGCGATGTGGTGGCGCTGATGGTCCGCTCGGTCTGCGAGCGCATGACCGTGGATCCGGAGGAGGCTCTCCATCTGGTGCGGCCGGAGTCGGTCGCGGAGGCGATCACCGCCGCTGCGGACCCCGGCCGGGAAGGCGCGGAGCACGTGTACGCGGTGCGGCCGGTACGGGTCGATGCCAGCACCGTCGCGGTGCCCGTACGGATCCTGGGCCGCCTCGTGATGGCTGCTGCGCCAGCAGGGAAGTACGCGACACTGAACGGCGACGGCCGGACCGCCTCGCACGCACTGGACCTGGCCGCCCGCCGCGCCGGACAGGCCCGTGGAGCCAACGATCGCCCAGCCGAGGGCTCTTGCAGCGCACAGCACTGCCTGGGGTTGGGGCCACGACGCCCGCCACGTCCGCGAATTCCTTGAAGCCCCCATCCTTGAGAAAATCACGGAGCGGAAGTCGAACGGACGCCCTGGCCAACTGCGGCGCGCCGGCGTGCTCGGGTTGGCGACCGGCTTACTCATCGACGCCCGTATGGGCCGGAAGCCCACCCAGCCCCTCACGCCTGGCCGCTCCCCGCGTAAGTCGCTGTTGCCGTTCCGATCTTGAGGGTTCGACTTCGAACGGGGGTCCCGGTCGGGTGGTCGTGCACTGCTCAACGCATACAGGCAGGGCCTCCTAACGGGCTGCCCAGTCCTGGTCCACCAGACCGTCCAGGACCTCCGGAGCGTGCACAGCAGTCTCCTCCAGGGCTGCCCGCACCGCCTTCCAGCACCATCTCCAGCCGGGTCAGGTCACGGGCCGCGGACCAGATGTGGGGGAGTCGGTCCGCTGCCTGCCCCGCTCGACCGGCAACCCGGCCGACCACAAACGGTCCAGCGCCAACGACAGCAGCGCGTCGGCACGATCCCCCAACTCCATGGCCAAGGCGTACTTGACGTCGATCCTGCACCGCACCGCTCCAGCGGCCTGCCGGTCCGGCAGGTTCAACAGGAACTGCAGCACCGACACCGTCGCCAACCGTGCCGGCGAGAACCCCGGACGACCATCCTTTCGGATACCAGGCGGCGAAGTCCTCGTCCCGCCACTCACAGCGGACATGGTATCCGCCAGAGCATCTCTGCAAGATCCTTTTCCTGGCTCGCAGGAGTCGGGCTGTGTGGAACCATGGGTACGGCTCTACGAGTCATCATCGTATGGAGACTTGTCGCGCAAGAACCGGGAGCGGTGATGGCAGTGCCGGAGCGTGAACGCGTGTCGCGCGGCGAAATGCGGCGACGTGACGAAGGCCGCCGGTTCATCGGGCGCCGCGCAGAGTCAACCTTGTTCATTCGCAGCCTGGACTGCGAAAATCCAGGTGCTGAGGCGTTCCTGTTCCACGTTCGAGGGGTGGGCGGGATCGGAAAGTCCACGATACTCGAACGCTGGCAGGAAGAGGCACGCGCCGACGATATCGCCGCTGTCACGGCGAAGGTGGGCGAAAACGACGCCTTGGGTATAGTCCAGGCCCTGACTTCCTTGGCCCGGCAGCTCGCCGAGGCATCCGGTTTGGAGCTGAAGGGGTTCGACAAGGTATTGAGGTCCTACCTCAGTGAGCGAGCAGCCGCCGCAGTCGGCGCGACAAGGCCCGTTGACGGCGGTCCGTCACAGCCGAGTCAGACAGCGGCAAAAATGATGCTGGAGACAGCAAAGGCGTTTCCTGGCGGCGGGGTTGTGGGTGCGGTAGCAGATCAGGAGACCATGGCGCGAGGCATTGACTGGGGCTACAGGGCACTGGTGGGACGGAAGCGCCGCGAGCCCGAGGGGGACGTTGCAGGTTTGAGCAGGGCGTTCGTAACGGAGCTGGACCGCATCAGCTTACGGCGGCCGTCGATCGTGTTGTTCTTCGACACCTGGGAGCGAACTGGCCCATACCTGAATGGTTGGCTGCCCAAGCTGCTCAACAATGAGTTTGGCGAGTTCCCTTCTAATGTGATCATCGTTCTGGCTGGTCGCGACAGGCTGCCCGAACGCGAATGGGCGGTATGGCGGTCGTACATCCAGGACATCCCGCTGAGGATGTTCACCCGCGAGGAGACCCGCAGCCTGCTTGCACAGCACGGGGTGGTAGCTCCGGAGGTAGTCGACGCCGTGCAGGAAAGATCTGGAGGCTTGCCGCTGGCGGTTGGCCTTCTCGCTCAAACCCGCCCCACCACTGCTGCGGAGGTAGGGCGGGGTGGCGTGCAACACGACGAGGTCGTTGAGTGGTTCTTGCAGGGGGTGGACGATCCGCAACAACGAGAGACGGTTGTGGCGTGCGCCCTCCCGCGGCAACTGGATGAGGAGATTTTTGCCGCCGCCGCCCCGAGGGAAGGGAACGCCGACGCGCCCGACCTTTGGGGGTGGCTGTGCCGGCGGTCGTTCGTTACTGGCCACGACGGCCACAAGCAGTA
Source organism: Actinacidiphila polyblastidii (assembly GCF_036353415.1). Lineage (NCBI taxonomy): Bacteria > Bacillati > Actinomycetota > Actinomycetes > Kitasatosporales > Streptomycetaceae > Actinacidiphila > Actinacidiphila polyblastidii. Next base: position 1,103 of record NZ_JAZEWV010000047.1, on the reverse strand, counting down.
CCACGCCATCGTTCGTGCAAACATGATCGGATATCTCCACACCGGATATCCACAACGCTGGGGGACGACTCATCTGCGTTTGGCCGACGTCTACGCCACACGTCGTGCAAAGGTGGAAGAAGAACTGGCCGACGAACAGGCCGCCCGTCGCATCGACGGAGACCGAACGTTGAGCGAAACAGCACTGTGGGCCGACGAGCGTTGGCGCCAGCACCGTGCCGCGGAGACCTACCACCGACTGTGTGCCTCACCTCACACGAGCCTTCGCGACGCGCTTGAACAGACTGCCCATGCTGCACGGCAGGACTTGGCGATCCTGCGCCAATGGATCGACATGCTTGAGCAAGCTGCGCAAGACAGCTTTGACGCCAGTGTCCGCTCCTGGACCGATCGTCTTAAGCAGGCTGTGACCGACGCCGATAGCGTCTCCGCCCTCGCCTGCTGGACTGTTTTGCTGACATACGGACAGCTGACCACCACGGGCCGGGCGTTCGCTCTCGCCTTTTGCGGAGACCAGCACGCTGAGGCCGGATCCGACCGGCAGGCGATGCGTGACCTCGAACAAGCACTGTCCCTCGCCCCCCGCAACCACCGTATTCGCAATCTGCGTGGGGAAGCTCATCGGCGAGCGGGGCGGTTTGACGAGGCCGTCGCCGACTACACCGCCGCCCTCAACCTCAACCCCACCGCAGTTCTGACACTCGCGTTGCGCGGGGCCGCTCATCGGCAGGCGGGGCGGTTTGACGAGGCCGTCACCGACTACTCGGCCGCTCTTGAACTCGACCCCACCCTGGACTATGTATTTGTCGGACGGGGAGTCGCTCATCGGGAAGCGCGCCGGTTTGACGAGGCCGTCGCCGACTACACCGCCGCCCTCCAACTAGACCCCAGCGCTTCCCCAGTGCTCGCCCTTCGTGGGGAAGCTCATCGTCAGGCGGGGCGGTTCGGCGAGGCCGTCGCCGATTACACCGCCGCCCTGGAGGTCGACCCCTCCCTCACCTGGCTTCTTGTCGAGCGTGGGGAAGCTCATCGTCAGGCGGGGCGGTTCGACGAGGCCGTCGCCGATTACACCGCCGCCCTCCAACAAGACCCCATTGACGCTA
>NZ_JAZEWV010000046.1:0-53073 GCF_036353415.1 Actinacidiphila polyblastidii | reverse complement strand
CACGCCGCCGTCAACGGCCTGCCACTGGAGACCCGGCGGCCCGTCGAGGAGTACCCCGGCGAGCTGGAGCGCCTGCGGGCCCTGCACACCGCGCTGGGCAAGGCGGCGGGAGACAACGACGCGCTCAACGATTTCTTGATCGACCACTTCTCGGACTCGCGGATCGTCGACCCGCAGCTCGACGCCGCCGCCGAGGCCGAGTTCGCCGCAGACACCGAGGGGCAGCGATGACGAACCTCAACCTCGGCATCACCCCGCCGGCCACCGCCCGCCCGGCCCGGATCCGCGCCGACCGCATCCGCCGCGACACCCTCACCCGCCTCGCCGCAGCCCTCCGCGAGGACCACGAGGGCCACCTGCAGAACGCCCTCGACGCCCTCGTGCAGGCGGTCGACAACCCGCTGGACGTCGACGGCATCGCGATCGACGCGCTCGTCGCCGACATCGAGGACCTGGCCGACATGGGCCGCGCCGACATGGCTCTGTCGCCGGCCGATCTGGAGCAGGTGGCGGACGAGGCCGTGCACGCGGTCGCGATCGCGGCCGGCTCGGTCGTGCCGCTGCCGAGGCCGCAGAACCGGAGGGCATCGTGAACGCCCGCAAGGTGCTCGAACTCATGGTCCGCACCAACCGGGGCAACATGACCGTCTGGTGTCCGTCCGAGGTGCGCACCCACATCGACGCCTACCGCGCCGAGGTGCTGGCCAAGGCCGGCGCCCGCCAGTTGGCGTTCGCCCGGGAGCACTGGCTGCCCGCCGAGGGCGACTCGGTGTCCGCGGCCGCCAAGAAGGAACGCAAGTACGGGGTGGCCGAGAAGCTGGTCAGCCTCATCGACCCCAGCATCGTGCTTCGGCCGCGCCACGTCCGGGTGCTCCCGCACGAGGAGGGGTTCCTGGTCCGCTGGCAGGTCGGCGAGGACTCGATGTCCACCTTCCGGAAGACGCAGGCCGCGGCGGACGCTGCGGCGGCCGAGTTGCGGAAGCTGGCCGGGAAGGACACCGACGACGCCCGCCAGGCGCCCGCCGGCGAGTCCACCCAGGCCGCGCCCGTCCAAGTCTGGCACGTGTACGAGGAAGACGCCCCGCAGCTCAGCGCTCCGCAGCTGTTCACCTCGAAGGCCGCGGCCGAGCAGGGCTCGATTGACCTGTTCCAGGAGATGGAGAACTACTGCCCGGACTACTCCTGGCAGCCGGGCGAGGGCGGTTCCTGGGAGCTGCTGGCCGGGGGTGAGCCGGTCGGGATCTACCTGGCGCCGGTGGCTGTGAAGGGCGACGCATGCAACGCCGCGCCGGACTTCTTCCGGCCCGACCGGACCTACACCCGCCCCTCGTCGTACGGCCGGACCGCCAGCTTCCGTGTCACCCACATCAGCACCCCGCCCGGGGGCGGCGAGCGGATGGCCTTCGGGTGGAAGCACCTGGGCGAGTACGACGCCTGGACCGATTACAGCAGCGACGACTTCGCGGCGTGGACCGAGGTCGGTGAGGCCCGGTGAGCATCCCCACCCCCGCCGTCATGGCCAAGCCCCGGCCCCAGCCGCGGCCTCGGCCCCGCATCGACCGCCGTCAGCTCCTCCTCGACGCCATCCGCGCCACCGGCGGCACCTGGACCACTGGCCGCGTCAAGGCCCTGTACGCCCGCGAACTGCCCTCGCACATCTACCGCTCCACGATCCGCGTGGACCTGCGGGCGCTGTGCGACGCCGGGCACCTCACGGCCCAGGGCACGGACTGCCGCCGCTTCTACACGCTCATCCCGAAGGACAGCGCCTCATGAGCACCACGACCACGGCCGGGGCGCACGCCGCCCCGGCCGGCGGCCGCCGCAAGGCCGCCACGCCCGCACCCACCGGCCCCGACCGCATCCCCAAGCCCTCGCAGGGCTGGTACCGCATCCCCGGTACCGACATCAAACTCCGACGCGTCACCACCATCCTCAACCAGGGCTTCCCCAAGCCGCAGCTCGTGTTCTGGGCAGCGAACCTCACCGCCGAAGACGCCTTCAACACCCTCCCCACCCTCGTCCGCGCCTCCCTCCGCCCCGAAACCCGCGAAGAGGCCTACGACTGGCTCCGCAAGGGCCACATCCGCAAGAAGGACGAACGCGGCGACATCGGCGGCGCCGTCCACGACGTCATCGAGGCGAAGATCCTCGGCACCCCGCTGCCGGACGCTCTCCTCGGTGACCCGGTGGTCGCCCCGTTCATCGACAACTTCCTGCGGTTCGTCGACGAGTGGCAGATCAGCTTCGAGGCCTCGGAGATGACCGTCGGGAACCTCGCCGACGGCTGGGCCGGGAAGCTCGACTACCTCTTCCGCTCCCCGATCATCGCCCGCCTCCTCAAGGTCGCCGCCGACACGCTGTTCATCGGCGACACCAAGACCGGCGGGGAACTCGACGAGAAGGGCGTCTACCCGGAGGCCGGCGCGCAGATGTCCGCGTACCGGCGGGCGGAGGTGTGTTGGCTCCGCGACGGCTCGCAGGTCCCGATGCCGAAGGTCCACGACACGGGGATCGTCCTGCACCTGCGCCCGGAGGACTACCGGGTGAAGCCGCTGCTGTGCGGCGACGACGTGTACGCGGTGTTCCGCCACGTCCAGCAGGTCGCGGAGTTCCAGCGGGTCCTGTCCAAGTCCGTTGTCGGCGACGCCCTCGTGCTGCCCACCACCACCGAGAAGAGGGCCGCCTGATGCCCATCCTGACCCTCCAACAGCGGCTCCGGGAACTGGGCCGCATCCGTATCGGCCAGAAGGTCGCCACCGCAAAGGGCGGCACCCGGCCGGCGAAGCTCGACCGGTTCCGCCTGACCTCACCGTCGAAGGAACTCCTCGAACGGGTCGCCGCCAACTACGGCGGGACCGTCACCCCGTGGACGCCCGAGGGCGGCGCCGGCCAGTTCGAGGTCATCACCGAGTCGACGCGCATCCCGATCCACGTGCCGCCGCAGCCCGTCTCCCAGTACTTCGAGCTGTGGTCCGGCGGCGGCTGCCAGCGCCGCTGCGACGGCGTCACCGAACTGCTCAAGGACCGGCCGTGCATCTGCGGCCCAGACCCGGAGCGCCGCCAGTGCAAGCCGACGACGCGACTGAACGTGGTCCTCTCGGAGATCGAGGGCGTCGGCGTGTGGCGGCTGGAGTCGCACGGCTACTACGCCGCGCTCGAACTGCCCGGGGTCGCTGAACTGCTGGCGCAGACCGGCGGCTACGTCGAGGCGTTTCTCGGCCTGGAGCAGCGCACGGCGAAGCGGGACGGGCAGACCCGGCACTGGATGGTCCCGACGATCGACGTGGGGATCACTCCGGCCGCGCTGATGGCTGGCCAGGTCACGGGAGCCGCCCCGGTCGCGGCCGGCCCGGAGCGTGTCGCCATCACCGGCGGCCGCCCCGACTATGCCGTGCTCGCCGCCAACGCGAAGACCGCCGACGAGGTCGGCGCACTGTGGAAGCAGGCCGTGCACCGCGGCGACATGGACAAGGCCCTGGAAGCCGTCCTCACCGCCCGGGGCGCCGAGCTGCGCGGCAAGGAGGTCAGCGACGAGGCCGGTGAGTCCGGCTGGCACGCGGAGCCGCACCAGGACGGGCCGTTCCCCGACCAGGACGGCGCCGTCGAGGCGGAGATCGTCGACGACGGCGACCTCGCCGAGATCTGGTTCCAGATCATCGCCGCCGCCGGCACCCGCGGCTGGACCACCGAGCAGACCGAGGCCCGCTTCGCGGAGCGCAACGGCGGCCTGATGCCCGCCACGGCCGGCGCGCAGCAGCTCACCGGATTCCTCGCCGCGGTCAAGGCCGGTGAGGTCGCATGAGCTGGCACAACGAACCCATGGCCGCGCTCGACACCGAGACGACCGGCGTCGACGTCGAGAACGACCGCATCGTCTCCGCCGCGTTCATCAGTGTCGGCCCCGACGGCGCGAAGCCCTCGACGTGGCTCGCCGACCCCGGCATCGAGATCCCCGAGGAAGCCGCCCGCATCCACGGCATCACCACTGAGCACGCCCGCGCGAAGGGCCAGTACTCGAAGGACGTCGTCGAGGACGTCCTGTACTGCATCGGGCAGGCCGTCACCGTCGGCGTGCCGATCGTCGGCCACAACGTGGTCTACGACCTGTCGATCATCGACCGGGAGGCGCGCCGCCACCTCGGCTGCGGCCTGGAGGACGCCCTGCCGCCCACCAAGCGGATGCGAGTGATCGACACCAGCGTCCTCGACAAGCACGTCCTCCCGCGCCGCCGCCGCGTCTCCGAGAAGCAGGGCGCCCGGCAGCTCATCACCGTCGCTCAGGTCTACTCCCTCGGCTGGGACGAGGCCGCGGCGCACGGCTCGGAGTACGACGCGCTGATGGCCGCCCGCGTGGCGTGGCGGATCGGGCAGCTCATCGAGATGCCGCGCGAGCAGCGGCCCGAGTTCGAGTTCGGCCGCTACCAGCAGTTCGACAAGCTCCGCGGCCTGGACATCGACGCGCTGCACGACCGGCAGGTCGGGTGGGCGGCGGAGCAGGCGGCCGGGCTGGAGCAGTTCCTCAGGAAGTCGGACGACTCCGTGCGGGTGAGCGGGGCGTGGCCGCTAGTGCCGGCGCTGCAGGGCGGTGAGGCGTGATGCAACTCGCCCTCGACACCACCACCCCCGCCGCCACGCCGGTCGCCGGCCCCCGGCCGCGCGTCGTGGGGTTGGACCTCAGCCTGACGTGCACGGGCATCGCCACCGCCCGATGGACCGACAAGATCCGCACCAAGCTCCGCGGAGACGCCCGCCTCGCCTACCTCGAAGACGCCGTCGCGTCGTTCATTCGCGCCGCGGACCTCGTCGCCATGGAAGGCCCGAGCTTCGGACACGGCGCGCTCGCCGGACACGAGGACCTCGCCGGGCTGCGGGTGCTGGTGAGGCGGTACTGCCACCGCCACCAGATCCCGTATGCCGTCCTCCCGCCGTCCAACGTCAAGCTCTACGCGGCCGGCCGCGGCAGCGCCACCAAGGGCGAGGTGCGCTCCGCGATGGCCGACCGGTACGGCATCCACACCGAGGGGCCGGGCCGGTACGACCAGGCCGACGCCGCCGCGGTGATGGCGGCCGCCTACGACTGGCTCGGGTGCCCGCTGGCGTCCGTCCCGGAGCGGAACCGCGCAGCGCTGGCCGGCTGCGCGTGGCCCGACACGGCACCGGTGGTGGCCCGATGATCCTCGACGGATTCGCCGGCCCCGGCGGCTGGGCAGAGGGCCTGCGCCTGCTCGGCCTGTCCGAGGTCGGCCTCGAATGGGACGCCTCCGCGTGCGCCACCCGGGTCGCCGCCGGACACCGGATGACGATCCGCTGCGACGTCTCCCAGTACCCCACGGCCCCGTTCGCCGGGCGCGTACGCGTCAAGGTGGACAGCTCCCCCTGCCAGGCGTGGTCCCGCGCCGGCAAGGGCCTCGGGCTGATCGACCAGCCGCTCGTGCACCAGGCCGTCGACGACCTCGCAGCCGGCCGCGACACCCGGGCCAAGCTGCTCACCGCCTGCGCCGACCCGCGGTCACTGCTGGCCGCCGAGCCGATGCGCTGGCACCACGACCTGCGGCCCGAGACGCTCCTCATGGAGCAGGTCCCCGACGTCCTCCCGCTGTGGCGGCAGTACGCGCAGATCCTCCGCAGCTGGGGCTACTCGGTGTGGTGCGGGATCCTCTGCGCCGCCGACTACGGCGTGCCGCAGACCCGCCGCCGGGCCATCCTCATCGCCTCCCGCATCCGGGAGGTGACCGCTCCCGCGCCGACGCACGCCGAGCACCCGCAGGGGGACAACCTGTTCGGGCCCGGCCTGCTCCCGTGGGTGACCATGGCCCAGGCGCTCGGCTGGGGCGCCACCGGCCGGCCGGTGCCGACCGTCACGGCCGGCGGGGGGAAGACCGGGGGCGCCGAGCCGTTCCCGACGCAGGCCCGCGCCGCGCTGCTGGCATCCCAGGAACGCGGCCAGTGGGTGCTGCGCACGAACCGGGGCGGTGTCCGGCTCGACGGAGAACGGCAGCTCATCGATCCCAGCGCCCAGCCCGCACCCGTCATCACCACGAAGACCGGCGAGCAGTGGGTGCTGCGCAGCGGACAGTCCGTCTCAGGACAGGGCCGTGCCGAACGGGGGATGGACGAACCCGCCGTCACCATCACGAGCCGCGCCGACCTTTGCTCCTGGGTCCAGGACCGCCCGGCGACCACCGTGTGCGCCACCGACCGGATCGCCCCGCCCGGCCACCGCGACCGGAGCTCGGGGGGCGAGTCGCAGTACGCCAGCCCCGACACCGTCCGCATCACCCAAGCCGAAGCCGCGATCTTGCAGTCCTTCCCCGCCGACTACCCGTGGCAGGGCACCAAGACCAAGCAGTTCGAGCAGATCGGCAACGCCGTTCCGCCGCTGCTCGCCGCCCACATCGCGGCTGCTGGCCTCGGTATCGACCTGCGCGAGCGGATCGGAGCCGCCGCGTGAGCCGCCAGAGCGCCCGGGTGCTCATCGCGACCCTCCACATCGACTGCGGCCAGACCAACCGCCGCGGTGAGGACGTCCGCCAGCCCACCGCCACCTACGCCTGCCACCTCTGCGGCTACGCGGAGACCGTCCGCGGCCGCGACCAGGTGAGGGCTTTCACCCCGCACATCCGCACCACGCACCGGCAGGCGTGCCCCGCCGCCGGCCACCACACCGAAAGGACCGCAGCATGACCGCCACCGACCTGCCGTACACCGAGGACCGCAACGCCACCCCCGCGGACCCCGCCCTCCTCCTCCGGATCGGGCAGGACGGCAGCAACTCGATGTCCGGCTGCATGCCGCCCGCCGACATCCCCGCGCTGCTGCGGCAGCTCGCGGACACGATCGCAGCGCAGCTCCGGCAGCCGGACCCGGAGTTCCCTGCCACGTGGGCCGGCGGACACGCCCTCGTCATCGAGTACGGCGACGAGGAGCTGCACGGCCGCTGCCAGTGCGGCGAGCGCTTCACCCCGCAGCGCCCCGACAAGCCCATCGACCGCTTCGCCGGTCCGTGGGAGCGCCACGTCATGACCCTCGGTCGCTGACCACCCGACACCCGTACCGCCCACCAGAAAGGCACCACCGTGACCGACATCAAGTTCGACTCCAAGGTCCTCACCGACGTCGCCGAAGCCCTCGAACCCTACGCCGACGAGATGTTCAAGAAGCGCGCCGGCCACTGGATGGCCGTCGTCGAGTTCGCCCACTCCGAGCGCACCGAGCCCGGCCCGGAGGAGGACAAAGACCCGTCGGTGAAGATCCGCATCGTCGGCGTCGAGGTCGCCGGGGGCGCCGTCGCTGAGGAGCGGCTCCGCGAGGCGCAGCAGTCCCTCTACACCGCGCGCACCTCCGGCGGCACCCTCGACGAGGCCGCCGGGGAGTATCGCGCAGGGGGCATCCTCCGCAACGGCTCCGGGCTCCTCGTCTGATGGCCACGCGCAGGGCGGGCACCGCCAGCACCACCGCCACCGCGGCCCGGTGCCCGTCCTGCGGCGCCGGGCTCATCCGCCAGCCCGGCGAGGTCATCCCGGTTACCGTCGACGCCACCCCCATCCCCACCGGCACCGACCCCCAGATCCGCGGCCCCAACCGCCTCACGTGGTGCGCCCCACCGGCCCGGTCGGGCGGGCCACCCCGCCTCCTGTGGGTCTACCCCGGCGGCCACCCGCCCGACTGCCCCCACCCGCACCACGCCGACCACCAATGCACCACCCGGCCCGCCCCGGCGGCCGCACCACAGCCCGCCGACACCCTGTTCTGAGGAGCCCCAGCGTGGACAACGTCATCCGACACCCCAGCACCCCGGGCGACGATGACGACCGCGCCTCCGTCCCCCACGACATCGAGGCCGAACAGCTCGTCGTCGGCGCGATCATGCACTACCCGCAGGCCCACGCCGAAGCCGCCCAGATCATCGACCGCACCGACATCTACCGGTCCGCGCACCGCCTCATCTGGGACGTCGTCACACAGCTCATCGAAGAAGGCTCCGGCGTCCACCCCGTCGCCGTGCGGGCCCGCATCGGCCAACTCGGGCAGCTGCGCCTCGTCGACGGCGGCGTCCTCATCGACCGACTCGGCTCCGACGTCATCGTCCCCGGCATGGTCGGCCACTTCGCGCAGATCATCGCCGACCGCGCCCACGAACGCCGGTACGACGAGCACGCCTCCGAGCTGAAAGCCGCCATCGCCCGCAAGGCCAGCGGGGAGGAACTCGACAAGCTCGTCTCCGAGTTCCAGCAGCGCGAGACACTCCGCGCCAACACCGGCCACGGGCCCGCGCACCTCGTTGCGTCGATCCTCGACTGGGACGCGTTCTTCTCAACCGACTTCGGGAACGTCGTTCTCCTGCCCGGCCGGCTCATGGCCCCCGGCCAGCAGATCACCATCGTCGGCGACGGCAAGGCCGGCAAGAGCCTGTTCTGCCAGGAGTGGATGTGGCGGGCCGCGACCGGCCGCGAGTTCCTCGACGACAAGCCCGGCGTGCCCCTGCGCATCCTGTACCTCGACGCGGAGAACGGCCAGGAGCAGGTGCAGGAGCGCTTCTTCTCCTTCGGCGCCGGCCCCGGCCGCATGGGCACCCTCCGCTACGCGAGCTTCCCGCCCGTGCGCCCCCTGGACACCGCGGGCGGCGGCGCGGACCTCCTCGCGCTCGTCAAGGCCACCGACGCCGAACTCGTCGTCCTCGACACGGTGTCCCGGTTCATCAGCGGGCCGGAGAACGACGCCGACACCTGGCTCAGCCTCTACCGGCACACGCTGCTGCCCCTCAAGCGGGACCGTGTCGCCTCCATCCGCCTGGACCACCTCGGGAAGGACGGGGAGCGCGGAGCCCGCGGCAGCAGCGCGAAGAACCAGGACGTCGATCACGTCTGGACCCTGGCCGCGCAGGGCGGCGGCGTCCTCTCCCTCAAGCGCACCCACACCCGGACCGGCATCGGCCCCGACGAGTTCGTCATCCGCCGCGAGGCGCGCCGCGACGGCGACAGCTGGGTGCCGGGCCAGACCCGCCACGTCATCGCCACGCCCGAACCCTCGGGGTGGGACAGCGATGGGCAGCCGACCGGGCTCGCTGCGACCCCGGGCACCGTCGAGCACATCATCGCGACCCTCGACAAGGCCGGCCTGCCCAACGACATCGGGAACCGGGTTGCACGGCAGCGTCTCGCCACGCTGGGAGTTCCGGGCGGAACCGACAAGATCGCGGAGGCTATCCGGCGCCGCAAGAGCCGGTCCGATACGCCCGCTTTCGACGTTTCCGGGGACGTTACCGGAGACCGTACCGGAGGACGTTACCCGGAAACGTTTCCCGGTACGGACCCCCGGAACGGTGAAACCGCAGGTCAGACGTTTCCCGGTACGCCTCCGGAAACGTCAGGAACACCCCCCGTACCTGACCCCTCTCCCTCTCGAAGAGAGGGGGAGGGGGAACGCCCGGTACGCACGGCCTCTGAAACCCCCCTCTGCGTCGTCTGCCTGACCCCCCTCGACCCCGCCCGAGCCGCCGCCGGATACGACACCCACCACCCATGCCCCACCACCTGAACGGAGACCACCGTGACCACCACCCTCTGCACCTACGCCGAAGACACCGCCCCCGGAGCCGGCTGCATCAAGGCCGCCGGGCACGACGGAGCGCACGCCGTACTGCCCGGTGAACCCGACGACGGCTACTGCCCTGCCGAATACCCCGACCCGGACGGCCTCGGGTACGTAGGCCACCTCTGCGACCGCCTCACCGGGCACCCCGGAGAGCACGGCGTGACCGTGGACCTGGGCACCAGAAAACTCACGCTCCGCTGGGACAACCCCGACCGCGCCGCCGAAGCCCTCGCCAGCCGCCGGCCTGAGGCCGCGATTCTCCGCCAGGCCGCCGACCGCATCCTCGCCCACCCCGGACCCCACACCGACGCGCTCCAGCCCGACGCCCCCGGCTTCTGGTGGGACACCCGCGACCGCGACGCCGCCGCCGTCCTGCTCCTCCAGTGGGCCGACGAGATCCACCCCGCCTGACCCCGCCGAACGCGACCCCACCCGAACTGGAGGCATGCACATGACCACCACCGGCAACGCACTCTGCACCACCGAAATCCGAACCCACGGCGACCTCTGGTTCTCCACCAACCCCGCCGAACGCGACCACGCCAAACTCATCTGCCGCCGCTGCCCCCTCATCGCCGCCTGCCGGCAGGCCGGCCTCGACCTTGGTGACCACGCCCGCGGCGTCTGGGGCGGCCTGTCCTCCGGCGACCGGCGTGTCCTGCGCACCGGGGAGCACGCACCCGATCCGGACGACGAGGGCGACGACTCGGTTCGCCGGCGGCCGCGTCAGGCGTGCGGGACGGAGGCGGCGTTGCGGGCGCACCGTCTGGCGAAGGAGGCATGCGAGATGTGCGAGACCGCGCACGCCGTGCTGATCGAGGCGGACCGGTGGGCGCGGCTGGCGACGCTGCACGGCACGGACGCCGGGCACCGCATGCACCGGGTGCTCCGCGACGCCCCGTGCGACGACTGCCGTGCCGCGGCGATCCGTCAGCGGGCCGTAAACCGGGCCCGCCACCGGGAGGAAGCCCGCGCGGCGTGGGAGCGGCGCGGGGCCGCCTTGGAGGCGTCCTGGGCCGTCGCCTGACCCGGAGACCCGTACCGCGTGCTGGCCGCCCGCCAGCAGCCCGCACAGACCCGCCGACACCGCCGCCTGAAAGGAACCGCCGCTATGACCAGCAACGCCGACGCCGTCGCCCAGCACCGTGACCGCACGTCCCGTGAACTCGGACGTGCGGGTAACCACCCCGACGCCATCACCGCGTTCCTCGACCGATACGAAGCCGCCGTCCGTGCCACCGCCCTCCGCGAGGCAGCCGACGACCTTCAGCAGTACATCGACACCGAGTGGGCCGGCCCGGACCGCGAGAGCGCGCGCCGCCTGTGGTGGCAGCCCCGTGTCGACCGGCTCCGTGACCTCGCCAACGCGATCGACCCCGCCGCCTAACCGACCCCCGCCTGGCCCTTGCGCCGCCGTAACCCCACACGACGGACCCGACCCCGAAGAGAGATCACCATGACCAGCACAACCGCCGTCGAGCCCGACCAGATCTGGGCCGACAACGACCCCCGCAGCAGCGGCCGCAAAGTCCGCATCGTCTCGGTGGACGCCACACACGCCGTCGCCGAGGTCGTCGCCCATCGTGCGGTGTCTACCGGCTCGGTCGGCCGCCAGACCCGCATCAGCCTGGGCCGGTTCCGCCCCACCTCCACCGGCTACCGGCTCGTCCAGCACGCCGACGGCACCCCGGCCGAAGGGCAGACCACCCGATGAGCGAGACCGACCCCGCCGGCCCGTGGACGTGCGAGACGTGCGGCACCGACAACGGGCCCGACGACGAGCACTGCCAGATCTGCGACCAGTGGCGCAACGAACAGGAGACCTGATGCCCACGAACCCGGTTCCGGACCCGGCCGCGCGCCTACAGGCCGCCGCCGACCACCTTCACAAGGCCGCCGCGGCCGCTGACGCTGAGATCCAGCACGCCTACGTCTCCGACTACCCGCGTGTGGCCCGAGCCCAGCTCGCCGCGCCGCTCGGCGAGTACGCCGCCCTCATGCACCCGGGCGTCGGCGGTAAGTTGGCCGCGCTGCTGGTCTCGGCCGCGTATGACGCGCGGCAGGTCGGGCCGGACCCGGCCGCGGTCGCGCTGGCGGACGCAATCCTCGCCGGGACCGAGCAGTGACCGCCCCGGGCCGCCCCGAGATCGGCCGCATCGAGCCCGGCCACGTCCCCGCCGGCTACCTCGCCGAACGGCAACCGAACCCGTGGGGCTCCCGCCCCGTCCACTGGGTGCTCACCGCCGCCGTCCTCGCCGCGGTCGTGAGCGCCTACGCATGGCCCTGGCCGACGCTGGGCGCCGTCGGTGCGGCAGCCGGCGCGGTGAGCACCATCGCCGGTATCCGCAGCCTCATCCGAGGGCCCAAAACGACAACAGCCCCCGAGAACCAGCAGGCCAGCACCATCGCCCACGGCGGGCTGATTCGCGCCCGGGACGTCGACGACCTCGCCGGCATCGACGCGCGCGCCTACGACGACATCCTCACCGAGGTGCACCGCCGGCAGCGCGTGGCCCAGCGCTGCGACACGGAGACGTGACCATGTTCGAGACCCCGATCACGCCGCCGCTCCACGGCGTCCAACCGCCGTCCGCGACGCCCACCTGCGGGTCGCTCCTGCAGTCCATGGACGGCATCCCGTGCGGCGAGCCGGCCACCTGGCACATCCGGTGGGACTACGGCGGCGACCGCGACGAAGGCTTCGACGTCGGGCTCGCCTGCCAGCCCCACATGGACCAGATCGCCGCGGCCTACAGCTGGTACGACCGGCACACCGCGACGCCTGCCTGCTCTGCCGCTAAGGCCACGTGGGAGCCCGGTCGCTGCGCGGAGGTCAGCTGATGCGCGGCCTGTGCACCCTCCTCGCGGTGTGGCTCGGCGTCCTCGCCGGTCTCGCCGCGGTCCACCACCACCCGAGCACTCCAGCCGGGCCGGGCCGGGCGACCTCCACGGGGCGGCCGTGACCGCCCGCTGGCCCGACGAGCCCGCGGACGTCGACGAGGGCTTGTTCGACCCCGACGACATCGCGCTCCTTCTTGGACTACCCGACCCGATCGAGCCGCCCCGCCGCCCCGTCCACACCCTTCGCGACATCAGCACCTACCAGGAGCGACAGTGACCGACCCTCGCCTTTTCACTCTCCAGCGCGACCACGACATCACCGGCGTCTCCGGCACCGGCACCGTCGCCGACGGTGTCCTCTGGCCCGACAACACCGTCTCCATCCGGTGGCGCGGCGACCGCCCCTCCATCGTCCACTGGGGCGCGCTCGCCGACGCCGAGCACGTCCACGGCCACGGCGGCGCCACCCGGATCGTCTGGCGCGACGCCGCCGCCCCAGCGGCCTCCTGCCCGGCCGGTCTCATGCCGCTCGACGGCGGGCCCGTCGACCGCTGCATCGTCGACGGCGCGCACGAGCAGCACGTCAGCGCCCTCGGTAAGCGCTGGACCGACGACACGGAGGACTGACCGATGACCGTCAGCAGCAGTCCCCGCGGCGAGCACCCCGGCCGGCCCGGCACCACCTGGGACACCGAACTCGCGTACGTCGAGGTCGTCGTGCCCGACCGCGACGGCGACGACGAGAGCCCCTTCGGCTGGACCGAACCCGCGCCACGCCCCAACCGGGCCGCACGGCGCGCCGCAGCACGAGCAGCACGGAGAACCCGATGACCAACACCACCACCGCACTCCAGTGGAACCCCGCCGACCTGGAAGCCACCGGCCGCATCGTCGGCACCCTCATGGCCCACAGCGTGCACTTCCGCCACCCCTCCGGCCTCGGAGAAACCACCACCCTCCAGATCGGCGACACCGACGGACCCATCGCACAGCCCGGCGACTGGATCGTCGCCGACGGCGGCCGCTGGGGCATCGTCCGCGCCGACCGGTACGGCAACTGGACCGCCGCCCGGGAGCGCCACGGGCGCGTCACCCAGGCCATCCGCGACGCCGACGGCCACTGGTGCATGTACCAGGAGGGCATCGACGCGGAAGCGTTGGCGAAAGCCGCGCTCGCCGTGATGCAGCCCGACCTCGATAAGCTCACCGAGGAACGAGACCTCGCCGTCGCCCACGACCAGCAGCCGTACCCCACGGCGTGGGCCTACGACCAAGCGTGCAAGGCCGTGCGGAAGCACCGTGATCGGGCCGACGCCATCGCCGCCACGCTGCGGGAAGTCCTCGCGGTCTTCACCACCGTGACCGTGAACAACGCGCCCACCCCGAGCGGGCACGTCGCCCCGCACCCGGTCGCGCCGGCCGACTTCGCGCGCTGGACGGCCGTCGCCGACCCCGCCGACGGGCCGCCGCCCGCCGCCTGCTTCATCTGCGGGAGTCCGAACGTCATTCACCAGACCGTGGCCCCTGCGCGCCTCTGCGGTGACTGCTTCCTCTGCCGCTGCGGCGAGACGCCGTGCGTCCGGGCTGGCGCCTTCGCCCCGCGGTGCCGCGCCGAGTACCACGGCCCCGACGGGCCCCGCGGGCGCTGCCGCCTCGCTGAAGGCCACGACGGGCTGCACCGCGACGCCATGGCCGGGCCCACCGGCTTCAACTGGGCGGAGATCGTCGCCGTCTACCCCGTCGTCGACGTCCCGTCGGAGCCGCAGTCGTGACCGCCCCCGCCGACCGGCACCGCGTCCTCCGCCACGCCATCACCGCCGCCATCCGCCTCACCGGCGCCGTCCCCACCGCCAGACCACGGCAGTCAGCGAAGCCGCATGGCGCGTCGTCGAACCCGCCCTGGAGCAGCGCGACGCGCAACTCGACGCGGTCCGCGAAGTCGCCGCAGCGATGGGCGGAACGACCGGCGCCCGGTTCTGGGCGGAGCAGCTGCACGCAGCCCTGCGCCCGCAGCCCCCGGCGGCCGCCACCCCGCAGCCCCCGCTCACGTGGTGCGCCGCGTCCATGCCCGGCGTCGGAGGCGAGCCGATCGGGCCGTGCGTGCTCCGCGCCGGCCACGACGGGCCCGTCCACCAGACCGCGACCGGGGCTCGCTGGTGGCCAGTCGACGAGGAGAGCACCCCCGCCCCGATCGACTGGGCGACCGTGCCCCTCACCGTCAAGGTCTACGGCCCTACCCCGCGCCCCTGCGACTCCGGCCGCCACGTCGACCACCCGAGCTACACGTGCGAGGAAGTGGACAGCGACGTCGCCGCCTGGACGCGGTTCCTCGACGGTCTCTACCTGCAGGCCATGGCCGACACCGCGGCCAACACGGACCGCGTGCCCGCCCCGCTCCGGGGCCCGAACGCTTCGCCACCCGCAGGCGACCCGGCACCGCTGCGCCGCCTCGCCGAACAGGCCCTCACCCACCAGACCGAACGAACGGAACCCCGATGATCTGCCTGAAGTGCCGTACCGCCGCCGACGCCCGCGCGCCCCGCGACCAGCACTGCGGCGACGCGAAATGCCCCTGCGGCCACCGCACCGACCGCTACCGGGCGCCCAACGGCTTCGCCGCGATCGCCGCCATGTACGACCAGCTCGCCCGCGTCGGCGAGGCGCAGAACGCGCGGGTCGCAGCGGCTCTGCGTCGCGTCGAGCCCATGCCGGGCGACCGCGTGATCACCTTCCCGCATACCACCACGGAGGGCTGACCCATGACCCGCACCTACGGCTACCAGCCCACCAGCAACGCCACCCCCGGCACCCCGCCCAACGAGCCAGCCGGAGCGAGCAGCGCCCAACCGCGCCGCCACCGCCTGGCCGTCCACGCCACCGGCTACGGCCAGGGCAGCACCGTCACCCTCGACGGCCACGACATCAGCGGCGCACTCACCGGCCTCACCTTCGCCATCGAGGTGAACAAGCCCACCACCGCCACCCTCGACTTGCGCCTGTACGACGTCACGGAGATCCAGGACGTCGAGGCGCGCGTCCTCGTCCCCGACGGCACCCGCGACGCCCTGATCGCCCTCGGCTGGGCCCCGCCTGCCGAGCCGACCGAAGTGCCGACCGCGGACCTCGACGTCACGGAGTTCCTCGTCGTCCACCGCTACCGCCGCGACCAAGGCGGCCACGCCTGGCTGTTCCGCTGCTGGGGCGACGGCGGCTGCGACGGGTTCCTGTCCCTCGACTGGTCCACCCGCGCGTCCGCGGAGCGGCAGGCGCGCGAGCACCTCGCCGGGCACCCGGCCACCGCGCCGACGAAGACGTCCGAAGGCAGCGACCACCTCGACTGATACCCGATAGGTATCAGCCCGTGCGACGATCAACCAGCAGGAAGGAGCACGCCATGCCCGACACCGAAGAACCCTGGAAGCCCGACCACAATCCCCACATCTTGCTCCAACTCGAAGCACGGCCCGGGCCACCGAACGCCCGCGGCATCCGCTCAACCGAACGACGCCTCACCGGCTACGGCACGGCCTGCTGCTCCTGCGGCTACACCACCGGACTTCTGCCCCGCGACCAACTCCCCGATCTGCTGACCCTCGTCGGCGAGCACACGCCCTACAGCAGGCCCGACCTGAAGAGCGGGGCAACGCCATGACGGACGAACAGCCCGAAACACCACCCCCGCCACCGCCCGCACCAATCGTGCGCGACGGCCACAACCGCTTCCGCCGAACCGTCGAACAAGCCAAGCGCGACGCCTGGGCGGCCGACCGCTGGGGCGAGGGATGGACGCTCGTCGCCATCGGCGAAGCACTCGGCATCGGCAAGTCCTCCGTCAAGGAAGCGATCGACCGCATCATGTACGCGGCGACGTCCTCCGCCACCGAACAGGCCCGCAACAGGCAGCGCCTGCGCCTGGAACTCGCCCACGAGGCAGCGATGGAAGTCCTTGAGGCCACCCACATCACCGTCTCCCACGGCAGGGTCATCACGATCAAGGACGACGATGGCAAGGACGTGCCCCTCCGCGACCACGCCCCAGTCCTGGCCGCCCTGGATCGCATCGTGAAGATCTCCGAGTCCGCCCGCAAGCTCGACGGCATCGACGCGGCCACGAAGGTCCAGATCGGCGGCGAGCTGAAGTACGAGATCGTCGGCGTACCACCCGAGGACCTGGCATGACCGCCACCGTCGTCCGCTACGAACCCCGGGGCGCGGCCGCCGACCTGTTCCGCTGCAAGGACAACGAGGTGCTGCTGTCCGGCGCGGCCGGCACCGGGAAGAGCGTCGGCGCCCTCATGAAGATCCACATGGCGTGCATGCACACCCCCAAGGTCCGCGCCCTGATCGTCCGCAAGACCCACGCCTCCCTCGCCGCGTCCACCCTCGTCACATTCCGGCAGAAGGTCGCCAGCGAAGCCATCGCCGCGGGCATCGTGTCGTTCTACGGCGGCTCCGCGCAGGAACCCGCCGCGTTCCGCTACTCCAACGGCAGCGTGATCGTCGTCGGCGGCCTCGACCGCGCCACCCGTCTGCTGTCCACCGAGTACGACCTGTGCTTCGTCGACGAGGCGATCGAGACGACCGCCGAGGACCTCGACACGATCGTCACGCGCCTCCGCAACGGCCGCCTGTCTTACCAGCAGCTCATCATGGCCACGAACCCCGGAGCGCCCAGCCACCACCTCAAGCAGCGCGCCAACGCTGGACGCTGCACGCTGCTCTACAGCACGCACGAGGACAACCCGCGGCTCTACAGCGGCGGCGGCTGGACCGAGTACGGCCACGACTACCTGGCGCGCCTCGACTCCCTGACCGGCGCCCGCTACCAGCGGATGCGCTGGGGCAAATGGGTTGCCGCCGAGGGGCTGATCTACGAGGCGTGGGACCCGACCGTGCACCTCGTGGACCCGTTCCAGATCCCAGACAGCTGGACGCGCTGGTGGTCGATCGACCTCGGGTACGTCAACCCGACCGTCATCCAGTGGTGGGCGGAGGACCCCGATGGGCGCCTGTGGCTGTACAGGGAGATCTACCGCTCACGGACCCTGGTAGAGGACCACGCAAGGGCCGCGCTACGGCAGGTCCGGTGGTGCTCGAAGTGCTGCCACTCCCGGCGGGCCGGCCACAACTGCCACACCTGCGATGACTGTGAGCTGGCGTGGAAGGAACCCCAGCCGCGGGCGATCATCTGCGATCACGACGCGGAGGACCGGGCGACGCTGGAGCGGCACCTTGACCTGTCGACGAGCCCCGCGAAGAAGGGCGTGTCGGACGGCATCCAGGCCGTACAGGAACGGATGAAGCTGGCAGGCGACGGCAGGCCGCGGCTGTTCATCCTGCGCGGCGCCCTCGTCGAGCGTGATCCCGAGTTGGACGCGGCGAAGAAGCCGTGCTCGACGGAGGAGGAGATGAGCGGCTACGTCTGGGACCGCGGCACGGCCGCCCAGCAGGCCGGCGAGAAGACGCCCTCCGAGGCGCCGCTGAAGGTCAACGACCACGGGATGGATGCGCTGCGCTACATGGTCGCGGAGGTCGACCTCGGTGGCCGTCCGCGGATCCGCTGGTTCTGAGCGTCACCCACCTGCCCACCCCCGACTACACGGAGTTGAAAATGCGCCGCCCCACGCCCGCCGTACTGAAGAATTTCCTGTCTGGTGGCATCTTGACAGGAGGATTTACACTAATCTCGATCGGAGTCGGGATGATCGGCGGATCGGGTGCGGGTCTGATCACCGGTGGTGCGCTCGCAGTGGCCTTCCAGCAGTGGTGGTCCAAGAGCGGTGGATAGCGGGGGAAAGGGGGGCCGGCGATGCGACAGGGATTCCTCAGCCTCGTCGGCCACTCCCTCCGCAACCTCGCCCCCGTCCCCTACAGCTCCTCAGGCCAGCGGTACGGCGGCATCGGCGCCGGCCTCTTCGGCCAGCCCGCCGGCATGGAAGCCCAGATGCGCGCCCAAGGCGCCAACGGCACGCTGTTCGCCATCACCGACCGCATCATCACCAGCTACAGCCAGGTCGAATGGCACCTGTACCGCAAGGCCGCCTCCGGCCGGAAGGAAGACCGCAAAGAGGTCACCTCCCACGCCTCCATCGACCTCATGCACACCCCCAACGACTTCATGCTCGGCGAGGCGTTCCGTGAGGCGTCGCAGCAGCACGAAGAGCTGACCGGCGAAAAGTGGACGCTGCTGGTAAAGCACCCGCTGTCGTCGATGCCGCTGGAGATGTGGCCGGTTCGCCCGGATCGGATGCGGCCGGTCGCCGACCCGGAGAGATTCTGCGTCGGCTACGAGTACGTCGGCCCCTCCGGCGAGGTTGTGCCGCTCGGCCTGGACGAGGTCATCTTCGAGCGGCGCCCCAACCCCCTCGACCCGTACCGCGGGCTCGGGCCGGTGCAGACGATCCTCACCGACCTCGACTCCAGCAGGTTCTCCCGCGAGTGGAACCGCCAGTTCTTCGCCAACAGCGCGGAGCCCGGCGGGATCCTCCAGGTCACCAAGCGCCTGTCTGACGCCGAGTTCCGTGAGGCCCGCAACCGGTGGGCCGAACAGCACAAGGGCGTCCAGGCCGCGCACCGTGTCGCGCTGATCGAGAACGGCATCGAGTGGGTCGACCGCAAGTACACCAACCGCGACATGCAGTTCGTTGAACTGGCTGAGCAGTCCCGCGAGACGATCCGTGAGGCGTTCGGCTTCCCGAAGCCGATGCTGGGCGCCGTCGACGACGTGAACCTCGCCAACGCGAAGGCCGCGGAAGTCCTGCTCACCCGGTGGTTGACCCGGCCCCGCCTGCAGCGGACCAAGGGCGTGTGGAATCACCGGATCCTGCCGATGTTCCCGGGCTCCCGGAACCTCGAATGGGACTACGACAATCCGGTTCCGGACGACGTTGAGGCCGAAGCGGCGCTGCTGACCGCCCGCTCCGCGGCCGCCGCGGTGATGCGCGAGGCCGGCTGGAACGCCGAGGACGTCCTCCAGACCGTTGGCCTCCCGCCGATGCGCTACCAGGCGCCTGCCGTTCCGGCGCCGCAGGATCCCGCAGCGGATCCCACCTTCAACGACATCGTGGCGCGCCTGCTGGCCGACGCGGGCAAGGAGGCGTGATGCCCTGGATCGACGTGCCCAAGGCACCCGGTGCGCAGCGTGCCCGCGCCCGGGCGCGCGAGGACCGGCCCGGGTTCGAGATCCGCAATGCGGCCGCCGACGAGGCGGAGCTGTTGATCTACGACGAGATCGACTCCTGGTGGGGCGTGGCTGCTGCCGACGTCATCGCCGTGCTGGCGACGATCACCGCGCCGCGGCTGCGGGTCCGCGTCAACTCGCCCGGCGGCTCGGTCTTCGAGGGCCTCGCCATCGCCAACGCGCTGCGCTCGCACCCGGCGAACGTGACCGTGCAGGTCGACGGGCTCGCCGCATCGATCGCCTCGGTCATCGCCCTGGCCGGCGACCAGCTGGTGATGATGCCGAACAGCATGCTGATGATCCACGACGCGTCCGGGCTGTGCATGGGCGACGCGAGCGACATGCAGCAGATGGGCGTCGTCCTCGACAAGATCTCCGACAACATCGCCGGGGCCTACGCCGCGAAGGCCGGCGGCACCACCGAGTCGTGGCGCGGCACGATGCGCGCCGAGACCTGGTACCTGCCCGACGAGGCCGTCGCGGCCGGGCTCGCCGACGAAGCCGTCGCAGCCACGCCCGCGGACGACGACCCGGCGATGCGCGCCAACTGGGACCTGACCGCCTACGGCTACCAGGGCCCGAAGCAGCCGGAGAAGCCCAAGCCCGGCCCGCCCCCCGTCAAGGCCACCGCCGAGGAAAAGCCGGCGCCGACGCTCGTCATCAGCATCGCCGAGATCCTCGACGAAGACGCCGTCGCACGCCTTCGCGCCGCAGTCCAGGCGGCGCCCGAAGACGTCTCGACCGAGCCCTTGGGGACGGGGCCGGACGAGACCGCTGCCGGCCCGGCCGCGCCCCCCGTCGCAGCCGAGCCGGCGGCCCCCATCGTCCCCGCCGCCGAGCCGGCGGCACCCGCAGGCGACGACGGTTGGAACGCCGTCATCGCCCGCCTCACCACGCCCGAGCCCGACCCCTGGGCCGCGGCGCTCGCACACCTCACCCAGACCCCAGCGTCGTCCGCGACGGACGCCTGAAGGAGGAGCAATGCCCACTCTCGCCGTCCCGCGGAACCAGGACGAACTCGCTGAGGCCGTTGGCGACACCGCCACGCTCAAGGAGATCGCGAAGACCCCCGAGACCCTGACCGAGTACATCGTCGCCTACGCCAAGGAGCAGGCGAAGACGGATCCCGGCATCGCCGACCAGATCCGCGACGAGACGCAGAAGCAGTTCGCGGACATCCTCCGCAACGACAAGCTCCTCGCGTCCCTGAACCGCCTGAACCTGGACCCGCGCGCGAACCCCGTCGCCCGGTCCAAGCACTACAACAACAAGGCGGCCGGCGTCGGCCTGGACGAGAAGTTCGGGACCTGGAGCGAGTACTTCGCCGCGACGTGGGCGGGCGCCCGCGGGCAGGAGGCGCTCCTCGCTCAGTCCGAGATCGCGAAGATCCAGAACAGCTTCGGCAGCACCGTGCCGTCCGACGGCGGGTTCCTGATCCCCGAGCTGCTCCGCTCCGAGCTGCTCCGCGTCGCCCTGGAGCAGTCCCTCGTCCGCAAGAACGCGCGCGTCGTGCCGATGGAGTCGCTGACGGTCCCGTACCCGATGCTCGACTCCACCAGCAACGCCTCCTCGGTGTACGGCGGTGTCGTCGGCTACTGGACCGAGGAAGGCGGCAGCCTCACCGACTCCAGCCCGACGTTCGGCCGGATCGAACTCGCCGCGAAGAAGCTCACGCTGTACAGCGAGATCCCCAACGAGCTGTTCACCGACTCGATCATCAGCCTCCAGCAGTTCATGAACGAGTCGTACCCCGAGGCCCTGGCCTGGTTCGAGGACTGCGCGTTCACCGACGGCAACGGCACCGGGCAGCCGCTCGGCTACCTCAACGCGCCGGCCGCGGTCCTCGTCGCCAAGGAGTCCGGGCAGGCCGCCGGCTCGATCATGTGGGAGAACATCGTCAAGGCGTACTCCCGCATGCTGCCGTCCTCGATCAACCGGGCGCGGTGGGTCTGCCACATCGACACCTTCCCCGAGCTGGCCACCATGGCCCTGTCGGTGGGCACCGGCGGCTCCGCCGTGTGGATGGGCACTCCGGCCGCCGACGGCTCCTCGACGCCGCCCATGACGATCCTCGGCCGCCCGGTCGAGTTCACCGAGAAGGTCTCCTCGCTCGGCACCGCGGGCGACATCAACTTCGTCGACTTCGGCTACTACCTGATCGGCGACCGGCAGGCCATGCAGGCCCAGACGTCGACCGAGTACAAGTTCGGCAACGACAAGACCGCGGTGCGCGTCATCGAGCGCGTCGACGGCACCCCGTGGATCAAGTCCGCGATCACCCCTCGCAAGGGCTCCAACACCCTGTCGCCGTTCGTGAAGATCGCGACGCGCTGACCGGCCAGCCCGGGCGGGCAGTGACGCCCCCGCCCGGGCCGTATCCGACACGGCACTCAACCCCCGCAAGGAAGGCACCTCATGGCAGCAATGGCAGGACTCGGGCGGTCCTTCGACATCGCCCCGATCGCGGCAGGAGCAGCGTTCTCGCTGCGTGACTGCCTCGGTGTGACGTTCATCTGCACCGGCAACGACACGTTCACCCTGACGTGCTCCGACAGCTTCGGCGGCTCCTACGCGACGCCGGGCAACACCATCGTCAACAAGGCCACGAACACCTCGACGAACGGCACCGCGGCGTGGGTGTCCGGCACGCAGGCCGCGTCCAACGCCGTCACGATCTCCTCGGGCACCGTCGCGTTCTACGTCTCCGGGGACTCCCTCCCCGACGGCAAGTCCTACGTCAAGGTGAGCGCCGGCGGCTCCGGTCTGGTCACCGCGGTGTTCCACGACCTCGTGGCGCAGCGCAAGGTCGACAACCTCGCCATCCGGGGGGCCTGACCATGAGCGTCCTCATCCAGGGCCCCCAGATCCGGCAGATCCTGCTGGGCACGAAGGTCGACAGGGCCACCGCGTCGCTTCCGCAGACCGCGCAGGCCGCGATCTTCACCGTCACCGGCGGCCGCATCCTCGTGACCGGCCTGGTCGGCGAGGTCACCACCGTCATGGGCGGCACCGCCACGACCCTGAAGGTCACCTCGAACCCGGCCAGCGGCACGGACGTCGACCTGACGTCGGCGACCGCCGTCACCTCCAAGGAGGTAGGCGCCCAGTTCACGCTGCCGAACGCATCCGCCGGTGCGCTGGTCGTCAACAACGCGGGTGGCGGCGGCCAGCTCCCGTCGCACAACCCGTACATCGTGCCCGTCGGCACGATCGACCTGGTCACCTCCGCGTCCGACACCGGCAGCGTCAAGTGGAGCCTCACCTATGTGCCGCTCGACGACGGCGCGTCCGTGACGGCGGCCTGACATGGCCGCGTGGATCTGCCGCGACTGCACCGCCACCTACTCGGTCGGCGCCCCGCAGTGCCCGCAGTGCGGCAGCACCGACCGCATCGAGGAGGAGGAACAGAACATGCCGAAGATCACCGTCGCTGGCGGCCCCAGCATCGCCGGAGTGACCGGCGGCTGGTCCGACCACGACGCCGAAGACCAGTGGCCGGCGCAGAACGCCGACCAGGACGAGGAGGGAGGCGAGGAGTCATCCCCTTCGAGCAGCTCATCTCCATCCGAGACGAAGCGATCCAGCGAGCCCGAGACGACCAGTTCCGGCAGCTCGAAGCGTGCCCGAACGACGGCGAGCCGTGGAAAACAGGCGCGGACGGCGGGCTCTACTGCCCATTCGACGGATACCGACCAGACGGCACATACGTCCGAGACCGACTCTGACGAGGACTGAGAGCAGCCATGGCACAGGCCCTGTACGCCACCCGAGAGGCCGTACGCACGGCCCTCGGGTCGGCGTCCAGCGCGCGCGATGACGCGCAGATCGACCGCGCGATCGAGCAGGGCTCGACCGACGTCGACAGCCTGTGCAACCGCACCTTCCAGCCGCTCATGGCCACCCGCTACTTCGACTGGCCATCCGAGCAGACCCCCCGCTCCTGGCGGCTCTGGCTCGACGAGTACGACCTCATCGCACCCACCCAGATCCTGTCCGCCGGCACCGTCGTGCCGTCCACGGACTACAACCTGGAGCCCGCCAATGACGGGCCGCCGTACCGGTACATCGAGACACGCCTCGACCGGCCCTCGACGTGGTCCGGCGGATCAACGTGGCAGCACGCCATCGAGATCACCGGCTGGTGGGGGTACAGCGACGAGCAGACCCCGGCCGGGCAGCTTGCCGCGGCGGTCTCCAGCACCACCGCAACGACCGTGACCGTGTCGGACTCCAGTGCCGTAGGCGTCGGTGACCTGCTCACCGCCGGAGCGGAGCGGATGACCGTCACCGACAAGGCCCTGGCAGACACCGGGCAGACCTTGCAGACGCCGGTCGCTGCGAAGAAGGACGACGTCCTCTTCCAGGTGGCTGACGGCACCTCCTACCACCGCAGCGAGGTCCTCACCCTCGGCGCGGAGCGCGTCCGTGTGCGGGACATCGCCGGATCGATGCTCACCGTCGAGCGCGCCTACGACGGAACGCTGCTCGACTCCCACAGCGGCGACTCGATCTGGGCGCCGCGCCTGCTGACCGTCACCCGGGGCGCGGCTGGCACGACCGCGGCAACGGCGCCCAGCGGTACGGCTCTCACCCGGTGGGCAGCACCGGGAATTGTGCAGACCCTGACGGTTGCCGAGGCGATGAACACGCTCATGCAGGAGCAGTCGTCGTACGCCCGCACGGTGCGCTCTCAGGCTGGCACCGGTACGCGCAGCGTGGCAGCGGTCGTCGTCGATCTGGACAACCTGCGGGCCCGGGCGGTTGCCGCTGTGGGCCGGCAGGCCCGGATGCGGGCGGTGTAGCGATGCCAGGTATCGAGTTCGACGCGCGGATGATCCGCCGCGGCCCCATGTTCTCGGGGAAGACCGCGGCCGCGCTGGGCACCTACGCCGATCAGGTCGGGTACAAGGTCGCCACGTACGCCGAGGACCAGATCCTCCAGCGTCTGCCGCAGGTGTTGCAGAACCCGACGGGCTACTACCAGTCGAAGATCACCGTCGAGCGTGCCGGCAGCGGGTACGCCGTGACGGACCAGGGCGTGGTGTACGGGCCGTGGCTGGAAGGCACCGGTAGCCGCAACGCGCCCGTCACCCGGTTCGCCGGGTACTCGACGTTCCGCCGCACGAAGGCGCTCGTCGACCGCAAGGCGCCCGGCATCGCCGCCGCACTCTTCGGCAGGTACAAGGCGATGGGGCTGATCTGATGGCCGACACCGCGCTCGACATCACCACGATCCTCGCCCGTGTCCAGGACCACGCCCTCACCTCCGGCTGGTTCACTGACGTCAACGGCGAGGAGCCGAAGAGCCCGCCCGACACCAGCGGCCTGACGGCCGCGGTGTGGGTGCAGGACATCGGGCCGGCCCGTGGCGGCTCGGGCTTGGCGTCCACCTCCATCCGGCTCGCGCTCACCGTGCGGCTGTACGCCGGGCTGTGGACTGAGCCTGGCGACGCGATCGATCCGCGTCTCGTGCAGGCCCTGGATGCGCTGCTCCGCTCATACAGCGGGGATTTCAACCTCGACGGCACAGTCCGCGAGGTCGACCTGCTCGGCGCCTACGGTGACCCGCTGTCCGCCCGGGCGGGCTACATGATCCAGTCCGGCACCGAGTACCGGGTGATGGACATCGTGCTGCCGCTCATCGTCAACGATCTCTGGGACCAGGAGGAACAGTGAGCAAGCAAGGCGGTCTCGGAGACGCGCTCTACTACGGCGGCTACGACATGTCCGGCGACGTGCAGGCCCTCGGCAACGTCGGCGGCGGCCCTGCCCTGTTGGAGTTCACGGACATCACCCAGGCGGCGATGGCCCGACAGGGCGGTCTCCGCGACGGGCGGTTCGA
The DNA here is from genome assembly GCF_036353415.1 of Actinacidiphila polyblastidii. Lineage (NCBI taxonomy): Bacteria > Bacillati > Actinomycetota > Actinomycetes > Kitasatosporales > Streptomycetaceae > Actinacidiphila > Actinacidiphila polyblastidii. Next base: position 27,613 of record NZ_JAZEWV010000046.1, on the reverse strand, counting down.
GTGGACGAGCTTCTTCAACCCAGGGCTCCCGGCGAACGCGGCACACACGCTGCTCTCGGCGCTGCCCCGCGGCGACGTCCTAGTGACGTACGGGCGCGGCACCGTGCTGGGCTCGCCGGCTGCCTGCCTGAACGGCAAGCAGATCACCTACGACGGCACCCGCGGCAACGACGGCAGCCTGATGTTCGCCGTGACCGGGCAGGCCAGCAGCTACGGCCTGGAGTGGGGCAAGCTCCTCACCCCCGGCGTGCGAACCGACACCGCGGCCACGCTCGGCACAGCGGTCGACACCGGCGGCTCGCTGTCCTTCGGCGCTCAGGCGTATCTCCACCTCGGGGCGTTCACCGGCACGGACGTCACCGTGAAGATCCAGGACTCCGCCGACAACAGTTCCTTCACGGACGTGGCGAGCCTGGCCTTCACGCAGGTGACCGCGGCGCCCGCCACACAGCGGATCGCGATCGCCAACACCGCGACCGTCCGCCGCTACGTCCGGGCCACGACGGTGACGACCGGCGGCTTCACCTCGGCGAGCTTCGCCGTGGTGCTGTGCAAAAACGAGATCGCAGGGGTGACCTTCTGATGCCCGTCATCGAACCGGCCATGGGCCCGGAGTCCTACAAGTCTTACGTGCTCGCGCAGCCGCTGGACACGCACTGGCGGAAGGCCACCTGCGAAGAGGTCAACTGCGACCACTTCCTCAACGGCTGGCGCGTCCGCGTCGAGAACCTCACGCCGGAGCAGCTGCACGCTGCGAAGAACTCGGGCCGCCACTACCAGGAGCACCGCATCGCCGACGGCGAGACCTGGCTCGGCTTCGCCGCCGGACAGCCCTGCTTCCGCGCAAGCGAGCACCGCGCACCGCTCGCCCGGCCCCCGCTGTACGTCGTCCGCGACGGTGACCTCCGGGGCAACCCGCGCGGCACGAAGGCCCGGCTGCACCAGCGCCCCGACCTGTGGGTCGAGGACTTCGCCGAGCACCAGCAGACCCTCGCCGACGCCCAGCAGCGCGGCTGAACACCACCACGAAAGGGGCGTAGGCCATGGCCAAGAGCAGCGGTCTCGGATGGACCACCTTCAGCATCGACAACGCCGGCGGCACGCCAGTCGACGTCAGGAACGACTGCACCAACCTCAGCTTCGCGACGCCCCGCGCCGTGCAGGACGTCACCGGCATCGACAAGAGCGCGAACGAGCGGCTGCTGCTGCTCGCCGACGGATCGCTGACCGGGGACTTCGTGTTCAACCCGACCGGCGCGCACACCGTGCTCGCCACGATCCCCTCAACGTCGGTGATCCGCACCGTGTCCCTGGGGGTCGGCGGCAAGTCGCTGGCGATGGAAATGATCGGCACGGACTACCCGCTGCAGCGCACCAACACCGGCGAGCTGACGGCCAGCGTGCCGTTCTCGCTGGCCGACGGCACCGTCCCGACCTGGGCGTAGCCCGCTTCCCCTGTCCCCACCACCGAGGAGCACCACCATGGGATCCAGGCGCAGCCCGACCCTGTACAAGCTCGTCTTCGACGACACCACCGACGCCCCGGGCTTCGAGATCACCCTCAAGTCGCTGACCATCAAGCAGCGTCGCGAGCTGAACTTGAGAGCGCGCGCGGACGAGACGGAGATGGACGTCGTCGCCCGCACCTGCGAACTGCTCGCCGGGCAGATGGTCTCGTGGAACCGCGAGGACGAGGACGGGCGCCCGCTGCCGATGACGGTGGAGTCCCTGATGGATGAGGAGCCGGGGCTCATCATCGACATCTCCGTGAAGTGGCAGCAGGCGATCGCTGGAGTGTCAGGCCCTTTGGAGAGCGACTCGCCCTCTGGCGAGATCTCCCCGGTGGAATCGGTCCTGACGGACATCCCATCGGAAAGCCTCGCGAGCTAGAAGACGCCGAGGAACTGGACGCACTGTGTCGCCGGTGGCATTGCCCGCCGTGGGAGGTCGACGCGGCACCGGCTGAATACCTGCGGTACCTGGAAATTCTGCGATTGGGGGTGAATCCGGATGTCTAATCTTGTGGAAATCTTGGTGACGGCCAAGAACCTCACGGGGCCGACAATGGCTGCGGTGAATGCGGAGGTCGACAAGACCTCGGCGAAGATGAAGACCCTGAACAAGACGGCGGCGTTGGCGGCGGCCGGGTTCGCTCTCGTCGGTGTCGAGGCCGTGAAGATGGCGTCGAAGTTCGACTCCGAGATGAGCCTGTTGCAGACGCAGGCTGGGGTGTCCGCGGACAAGATCGACGGCCTGAAGAAGGGCGTCCTCGACCTCGCGGGGAAGGTCGGCCAGGACCCCGACAGCCTCGCCGAGTCACTGTTCCACGTCGAGTCGAACTTCGAGTCGATGGGCATCAGCTCGAAGAAAGCCCTCGACCTCGTCAAGATCTCCGCCGAGGGCGCGACCGTCGGCCACGCCGACCTGGTCGACGTCACCAACGCCCTAACAGCGGCTGTCGCCTCCGGGATCCCCGGCGTGCAGAACATGGGCGAGGCCATGGGCACGCTCAACGCGATCGTCGGCGTCGGCGACATGAAGATGAGCGACCTTGCGAAAGCCTTCGGCAGCGGCATGGTCGCCACGGTCAAGGGATTCGGTCTTTCCATCACCGACGTCGGCGCCGCTCTCGCCGTGTTCGGCGACAACAACATCAGAGGCTCCAACGCCGCCACCCAGCTGCGTATGTCCGTGATGGCGATGGCCAAGCCCGTGCAGGGCGGCGCGGACGCCCTGAAGAGCATCGGCCTGGAGACGGACACCCTCGCGAAGGACATGCAGAAGGGTGGCCTGAAGGTCGCGTTGGAGGATCTGGTCGCGCACCTCAACGCAGCCGGGATCTCCAGCAAGCAGCAGGGCCAAATCATCACCGATGCGTTCGGCCGCAAGGCGGGTGCGGGCCTGAATATCCTCGTCGGGCAAATGGACCGCCTAGAGTCGAAGTATCCGGCTTTGGAAAAGGGCGCGAAGGGGTTCGGTAAGTCATTTGCGGATACGCAGAAGACTTTCGCCTTTCAGATGAAGTCATTGCAGGCGAGCTTCGACGCGCTGATGATCGGCGTCGGTGAGAAAATCATTCCGCCGCTACAGGGCTTCATCCATCTGCTCGCAGAGCACAAGCGCGCAACGATCGACGCGACGATCGCCACCGCTGGGCTTCTCGCCGCGCTGGTCGCTGTGTCCGTGACGATGAAGGCCGTCGCCGCCACGAAGATGGCGTGGGCCGGCATCAGCAAGGGGCTCACCGCCCTGCGCGGCGAGTTGGTCATGGCCAACTCCGCTTTTCTTACCGCCGGCGGGGGCCTGAAGGGGCTCTCGGCAGGCTTCGCTGCGCTGTCGACGAAAGCGAAGGTCGGTGTGGCGGTCGTCGCGATCGGCGCTGTCGTCATGGCCCTCGACAAGCTCAGCTCCTCGGGGAAGAAAGCTCCTGACGTCGACCGGATGGCGACCGCGCTCGGCAACCTCGCCACGTCGGGGAAGTCCGGCGGGGAACTGACGAAGGCGTTCGGCACCAACCTCAGCGGGCTGGCCGACGACATCGACAAGCTCAACGGCAAGAAGGACGGCCTCGACCACTTCAACGACGTGATGAACGCCGTCTTCACGCTCGGCATGAAGGGGTCCAACGGCCCCAAGAAGGCCAAGCAGGATCTGGACTCGATCGACAAGGGCCTCGCGCAGCTCGTCACCGGCGGCCACGCGGAGGAGGCGCGGGCCGCTCTGACGAAGCTTTATGCCGCAGGCGCGAAGGTGCCGATCGACAAGCTCGACAACTACAACGCCGCACTGGATGCCACGAAGCTGCAGTCGGACCTTACGGCGGACGCGCAGGGCCGCTTCGGGAAGCAGGCGGAGCAGGTGCAGCAGCAGCTGCAGGCGCAGAAGGACGTCGCCGACGGCCTCGCGCAGAGCCTCCAGGCGCTGGACCAGATCAACCAGGACTCCTACAACTCTGAGACCAAGTTCTACGACTCCATCAGCGCCGCGACTCAGGCACTGAAGGACAACGGCAAGACCCTGAACGTTCACACTGACGCTGGCCGTAAGAACCGCGATGCGCTGAGCGCGATTGCCGCTTCGACGGACGACTACACCCAGAAGCTGACCGCGCAGAACGCGGGCATGGACAAGATCGATGCCGCGTACACCACGGGCTACGACAGTCTGGTCAAGGCGGCGGAGGGGTTCGGGCTGGGCGCGACTGCAGCGAAGAAGCTCGCAGATTCGCTCCTGCACGTGCCGCAAGAGGTCAAGGTCCAGGGAAACATCGACGACTTGGAGACGAAGCTCAAGTCGGCGAAGGCGCAGCTCAAGAGCGTGCCGCCGTCGAAGAAGGCGAAGCTTCTCGGGGACATCGCGGACCTGGAGCGGAAGATCGCCGCTGCGAAGCGTGAGCTTGCCGGAGTGGTCGGCAAGACGGTCGGCATCAACATCGTCACCACCCACTCGGACAAGGGGTCGGTGGCGCACGAGGGCGGCCAGTACAAGGCGGCCGGCGGGTTCGTCTCGGGCCCGGGGACTGGCACGAGCGATGAAGTGCCGATCATGGCGTCGAACGGCGAGTTCGTCGTCAACGCCAAGGCGGCGCAGGCGCACCGCGGGCTCCTGCAGGCACTGAACAGCGGCCGGCATGGCGTCGCAGCGTTCGCCAAGGGCGGCACGGTCTCGAAGGCGCAGCAGGCGGCGATCGACCGGGCGACCGCGGAGCACTCGGCGGCCGGTGAGGCGATGGGCTCGCTGAACATCAGCTACTTCGGCCGGCTGGCCGGGTACAAGACCTCGTCGTTCCAGAACACGATGGGCGCGCCGTCCGGGCTCGGGGATCTCGCGCAGTCCCTGAACGACTGGGCGTCGAAGATCCGCGCGGCGACGCACGGGGCGCAGGAGTCCAAGCTGATCCGGGACTTCGACCGGTTCGGTGCGGCCGCCCTGAAGAACGAGAAGTCCCTGCTCGCGGTCAACAGCAAGCTCAGCGCCGCCTCGGACAAGCTCAGCGCGCTGAAGGACGCCGCGTCCCAGCTGAAGGACAGCGTGTCGTCCGGGATCGTGTCGGGCGGCTCCATCGCCAAGGGCGGCGCCGGCAACGCGCTCGGCGTGGTGGAGCAGCTGCAGGGCTCCGTCGACTCCGCGAAGCGCTTCGCCGCGGACCTGGCGAAGCTCAAGGCGTCCGGCCTCAACTCCCAGTCCCTCAGCGAGCTGGCGCAGGCCGGTGTCGACGGGGGCCTCGGTACCGCGGACGCACTCGCTGGGGCGTCCCCGGCGTACCTGAAGCGGATCAACGACCTGGAGAAGCAGCTCATCGCCGCGGGCGGGTCGGCCGGATCGACCGCGGCGGCCTCGGTGTACGGCGCGGGGATCAAGACGGCGCAGGGCATCGTCGACGGGCTGAAGAAGCAGCAGTCGAAGCTCGACTCGATCATGGCGCACGCGGCGGCGGCGATGGCCGCGGAGCTGAAGCGGGCGCTTGGTCGCAAGGGCGCGGGAGGTGTCGTCGGTGCTGCGGCGGCCGGCGGTGCTCGGTGGGGCCGGACCCTCGTCGGGGAGTACGGGCCGGAGATCGCAGACCTGCCCGTCGGGACCCGGGTGCACTCCGCGCCGGACACCGCGCGGATGCTCGGCGGCGCCGCTCCCGTCCAGCCGATCGCGCTGACCGTCGTCATCGGCGGCACCACCGTCGGCACCGCGCTGATCGATCCGCTCCGCAAGGAGATCCGCCAGCAGGGCGGCAATGTCCAGCTCGTCCTGGGTGTGAGAGGCAAGGGGTAGGGATGCACAGGTATCAGGCGATCAACGCGCCGATGGCGACGACCGCGGCGACCGCTAAGGTCACGACCGGCACCAGCATCAAGACGATGTTGCAGATCGCGACGCCCGCGACCCGGCAATTGCAGGTCATCTCCTGGGGCTTTTCGATCGACGCGGCGCCGGCCACGACGTCGACGGGCACGGTGGAGCTGATCCAGACCGATGTGGCGGCCACTGTTACCGCGCATGTCGCGTCGGGGGTGCAGCCGCTCGACCCGAACGCCCCGGCGTCGCTGGTCACGCTCGGCACCGCGTTCACCGGCTACACCGGTACCGCGGAGGGCACCATCACGGGCACGCGCGCCTTCGACGTGCAGCTCATCCCGGGCCTCACGGCGGGTGGGAGCGGCATCGAGCCGTACTCGTACCAGTTCATGCCGGACGAGCGCCCGTTCGTCGGCACCAGCAAGTTCTTGAGGGTGCGAGCGACGTTCGCCGCGGCAGTGAACCTCCTGTGCTGGGTCGTCTGGGACGAGTGACCCATGCCGCACTCCGCTCTCGCGCCGCTCGTAGCGGGCTGGCAGCGCCGCCTCGGTGGCCGGCCGGGCCCGTACTCCGTCGCGTCCGCGTCCGGGGTGTCAGCGGGCGGCTACGGCCCGAATGGGCTGCTGGTGGAGCTGCTGGTCGACGGGCTGTGGCAGGACATCACGCAGCGGGTGATGACGCGTGACAGCGGGCAGATCAGCATCACCCGTGGGCAGACCTCTGAGGGCCAGCAGCCGAGCCCCGGCAGCTGTACCTTCCAGCTGAACAACCGCGACGGGCTGTTCTCCACGGCGAACGCGATGTCTCCGTACTGGGGGAAGATCGGCCGCAACACCCAGATCCGCGTCAGCGTCGCGAAGGGCGACGATCGCAGCTACCGCTTCTGGGGCGAGGTCAGCGCGTGGCCGGAGGACTGGGACGGCACCAACACGGACGTGTGGGTGGACGTCGAGGCCGCTGGCATCCTCCAGCGGCTGAGCCAGGGGCAGACGCCGCTGCGGTCCACGATGTACCGCGGCCTCACCTCGATGGCCACCACGCCGCCGGTGGCGTACTGGCCGTGTGAGGACGGCGAGGCGTCGACGTCGCTGGCGTCAGCGTCCGGCGGCACGGCCATGAAGCTCGTGGGCTCGCCGAAGCTCGCGAGCGACACGGGGTTCCTGTGCTCGACGGCGCTTCCGGTGATGGCGGGTGGATCGTTCGTCGGCAAAGTCCCGACGTACACGGTCACCGGCGAATCGCAGATCAGGTTCCTGATGCAGCTCCCTACGGCACCGCCCAACGCCACGCAGCTTGTCAAGGTCGCAGCAACCGGAACCGTGGCCTTCTGGGCTGCGTCCTACGGCACCGGCGGAGGGCTGGCCTTGCGCGGCCTCGACACCGACGGGCTGACAGTCCTCTACGACACAGGCTTCATCGTTTTCCAGGTCGACGGCCAACGCCTTTACGTCAGCATGGACCTCACCCAGGCCGGAGCGAACGTCAACTGGACGATGTCGGTCGTCAACACCGAAACCGGCGTCGGCAGTATCTTGTCCGGCACGTTCAACACGGTCACCGTCGGTCGACTCACCACGGTGACCGTCACCCCCGGCCAGACCATTGCCGATGGCATTTTTGGGCACATCAGCGTGCAGAACGATGTGACGAACCTCTTCGACCTGATTGGCCAGGTCACCGCATTCGTCGGGGAGGCCGCTGGAGCACGTATCGCGCGCCTGTGCTCCGAGCAGGGCGTCAATTTCGTGCCTGTCGGTACTTCGTCGCAGGACTCGATGGGGCCTCAACTGCCCAATACCTTCCTCGCGCTCGTTCAGGAGTGCGTAGACGTCGATCAAGGCATTCTCTTCGAGCGGGAGACCGCCTTCGGTCTGGCGTATCGCTCGCGCACCAGCCTCTACAGCATCACGCCCACGGTGACGCTGTCGTACCCCGCCAACCACCTCAGCGCCGTGCCCAAGCCCGTCCCGGACGACCAGAACACCCGCAACCAGTGGACTCTTGCGAGGCCGAACGGCTCATCGGCCACATTCACCCAGGACACCGGTCCAATGCGGCCACTGGACCCCCCGAACGGTGTCGGGCTCTACTCGGACTCGGCGACGGTCAACGTGCAGAGCGACGACGACCTGTATCAGCACGCGGCGTGGCGCGTGCACCTCGGGACCGTCAACGAGCCCCGCTACCCGGCGACGACGGTCAATCTCGCGCGGCCGGTGATGGCGCCGCAGCGAGTTGCCGCCCTCAACGTGCTGTTCGGGAGCCGGTTCGTGATCTCGTCGCCGCCGCAGCGCGTCGGCGGTGACATCTCGCAGATCACGATCGGCATCCAGGAGACGCTCACCCACTTCGAGCACGTGCTGACCTACGTCGGCCGGCCGGAGAGCCCGTATCGGGTGGCGATCACCGACGATCCGGCGACGGCCCGCCCGGACACCGGCGGGTCGCAGCTGGGAGCGGACATGGGGCCGGCGGACGGTACTGCGCTGGTACAGGTCACCGGGACGACGCTGTGGACGACCGACGCGGGTGATTTCCCCTTCGACGTGACGATCGCCGGGGAACGCATGACCGTCACCGGCATCACAGGCGCCGCATCGCCGCAGACCTTCAGCGTCACCCGCTCCGTGAACGGAGTCAGCAAGAGCCACCAGGTGGGCGAGGCCGTGAGCCTCTTCACCCCGATGCTTATCGCCCTGTGAGGAACTGATGCCGACCTTCACAACCTGGCCCGCGGGCAAGCCGTTCACGGCCGACCGCATCAACGCAATGGTCGGGCCGCTGCAGACGTACACCCCGGTCGTCACCAACGCCGGCAGCGCCACCTTCACCACGTTGACCGGGATCTACGTCGTCATGGGCCCGCTGACGTGGGTGAACATCGACCTGACCGTCGGCACCGCAGGGTCCGGTTCGGGCCTGGTGACGATCACGATGCCGTCCGCTCCGGACCACACGCAGCGGCAGGTGCTGACGATGCACACCGAGTCCGTCGGCTCCGGTGGCAACGCCAGCAGCCACATCGGTGGCGGTGAGGCCGTGTTCCTTGCCGGGGGCTCCGGCACGACGACGGACCGGCTCCGTACCGACGAGGGGTCGACGACGGCCCGTGAGAACAACGTCATGGGCAATGACCTCCTCGCCGGGGGTCACATCACGATCCAGGGCTTCTACCTGTGAGCCCCCAGTCCCCAGGAGGACATATGCCCGTACAGCTCATCGAGCAGCACCACCGCCCGGGCCACGCCCTTGGGCGGCACGTCGAGCATGACCCGCGGTCGCTGGCCTACGCTCATGGCGTCCTGCCGAAGTCGCAGATCAAGTCCGTGTCGTGGACGCGCCGGATCCCGATCCTCGACCAAGGCCAGCTCGGCTCCTGCACCGGCAACGCCGCGACCGGGGCGCTCGGCACCGACTCGGCCGGACGAACTGCGGCCACCTCGGTCACCATCTCGGTCGCCGGCGCCGCTGCCTCCCACGGGCTGTTCAAGGCCGGAGTGCACGCCCTCGACGAGACGTTCGCCGTCGCCCTGTACTCCCTCGCGACGATCCTCGACGGCGTGTCCGGCCAGTACCCGCCCACCGACACCGGCTCGTCCGGCATCGGAGTGGCCAAGGCCCTCCAGGCGCTCGGGCTGGCCACCGGCTACACGCACGCGTTCTCGATCGCCGCCCTCAACTCCGCGCTCCAGACCGGGCCGGTGCTGATCGGCATCAACTGGTACCAGTCGATGTTCGACCCTAAGACGGACGGGCAGATCGTCGTCGACACCAAGTCGACGCTCGACGGCGGGCACGAACTGGAACTCAACGCGTTCGACGCGACGACCGGCGAGTATCAGGTCCCGAACTCTTGGGCGGAGTCGTGGGGTGTGGACGGCTGCGGGTACTTCACTACCGCGGCGCTCACCCAGCTGCTGTCGCTTCAAGGCGACGTGACGGTGCCCGCCTGGACCACCGCACCGACCCCCACCCCGACGCCGGTCCCGGCCGGCGCCACTGGCGCGCAGGTCGCCGCCGCGGTCCGCGCCGCACTCACCGCTCAGGGGGTGTAGCGGCGTGGACGGCGTGGACTACTCGTTCGGACACCCGGGCGGCGCCGCACTGCGCGCCGCGGGCAAGACGTTCGCGTGCCGGTACCTGTCGCACACGGCGTCCAAGAACCTCACGCCCTCCGAGACCGCGGACCTCGCCGCGCACGATGTGGCCGCCGTTGTGGTGTGGGAGACCACCGCCAGCCGGGCGGCAGCCTCCCGGGCTGCCGGCACCGCGGATGCGACCGAGGCCGCGGCGCAGGCCAAGGCGTGCGGCCAGCCCGCGGACCGGCCGATCTACTTCGCTGTCGACTGGAACGCCGACCCCACGCTGGTGGTGCCGTACTTCCAGGGCGTCGCGAGCGTGCTGGGCGTGGCCCGGACCGGTGCCTATGGCGGGATCAAGGTCGTCCGGTACCTGCTCGATCACGGGCTGATCCGGTGGGCGTGGCAGACCGCCGCCTGGTCCGCCGGGGCGTGGGAGCCGCGGGCGCACATCCGCCAGTACGCCAAGACCATCACCATCAACGGGGTTGCCTGCGACCTCGACACCGCCATGCAGGACGACTTCGGGCAGTGGACGCCCGGGCACTCACCCATCACGGAGGACATCGTGACCCCTGCCGAAATCGACGCGGTCGCGACCGCGGCCGCCAAGAAGACCCTCGCCGCGCTGGGCGCGCCGGCCGGGGTGCTCGCCGCCATCGACAACCCCACGGTCGCCGACGACCCGAAGAACCCGAGCGCGGACGACGAGAGCCTGCGGGCGATGTGGTGGGACACCGGAATGCACGCCGGCCGAGCCGATGCCAACAGCGCCGCGGTCCTGGCGCAGCTCAAGCAGGGCGTGCCGCTGTCCCTGACCGACGACCAGGTCACCTCGCTGGCGACGAAGCTCGCGGCGAACCCGACCTTCGCGAGCACGCTCGCCCACGCCATCGGCAGCGACTTCGCTGCCCGGCTGCAGTCCTGATCCCCTACCAGCAGAAACGGATCGTCATGACCATCCTCAAGAGAGAACCCGCCGCGTGGCTGGCCCTGTTCGCGGTCATCGTCAAGCTGGCGTGCGCCTTCGGCCTCAACCTGTCCACCGACCAGCAGGCGTGGGTCAACGCCGCCGCGGCCGCGCTCGTTGGCCTGATCGTCGCGATCTCCGTCCACGACGGGATCGGAGCCGCCGTCGTCGGCTTCGTGCAGGCCGGGCTCGCCCTGGCCGTCGGTCTCGGCCTGGACTGGTCCGCGGACCGGCAGGCCGTGGTGCTGTCCCTGGCGTCCGCGATCGTCGCAATGTGGACCCGCACCCAGGTGACCGCGCCGGTGCCCCCGGTGACCCGGCCGGTCCTCGCGCCGGCACGGGAGGCGTGATGGTGGCCGCGGCGGCCCGGCGGCTGCGCCACGACCGCCGCGGCCTCTACCTCGCCATCGCAGGTATCGGCTGGTGCCTGTTCGGGGTGCAGCTCGTCCTCGATCCGCGGCCCGGCACCATCCGGGCCGCGGCGATCCTCGCGCACATTCAGCCGCTCCACGCATGGGGATGGGTGTGGATCACCTGTGGCGCGGTCGCGGTGCTCGCTGCGGTGCGGCAGTGCCCGGCCACCCGGACGTGGGGGTTCGCCGCCGCGGAGTTCCCGCCGCTGATCTGGGCGCTGGGGTACACCGCGGCGTGGCTGACCGGGGAGTACCCGCAGTCGTGGGCTGGGGCCGCGACGTGGGCGTGCTCAGCGTTCCGGCTGATGGTCGTGGCGGGGTGGGCGGATCGGATCAGAGCAGACAGGGGGGAGGGTGCTGGTGGATAACGGCGGAGTGACCGCGGTCGTCGTGTCCGCGCTCGCGCTCGTCGGGACCGGGTATACCGCACGCTCCGCGCGCGCCGCCGGCCGGGAGAACGCGCGGCGCGATGAGTTCCAGCTGTTGTACGAGCGGCAGGACCGGGCGCAGGAGCGGCAGGACCGGGAGATGAGCGAGGTGCGGGGGGAGGTGCAGACGTTGAAGCGGTCGCAGCGGCTGCTCGTCAGCTATGTGCGGGACCTGCGGGAGGCGTTGCGCCGCTCGGGGTCGGAGCCGCCGCCGCCGCCGGCCGGGCTGGATCTGTCGCCGTGGGACGACCTGGACTGAAGGAGAGCTGATCATGGGATTCCCCGAGGGCGCGCAGACGACCGTCCTGACGATGAAGCTGGGCCTGACCGACGGGTCCGCGGATCGGGAGACGGTGACGATCACGCCGTCACCGTCGCAGATCGTGTCGACCGCGCTGAACGACATCCGCGAGGGCGATCCGATCCTCCTCACCCCCGACCGGGCGTCCGGCACCGCGTCAGTACGCCTGCTCAACACTGACGCGTCGGGCTACAACCCGACCGGCTGGACCTACGAGATCCGGCGCGGCAACCGGGCACCGTACAACATCAGCCTCCCCGCTTCGCTCGGGCCGACCGCGGACCTTGCGGACCTCACCGCGGTCTCCGAATCACCCGGCGTCTACGACGTGCTACTGCCCGCCTCGGAGTTGGGCGCCGCGGCGTTCCTCGACGTCGGGCAGACCGAGGGCACCGTCGCCGCCGGCGACGACGACAGGTTCACGGGAGGGGGCGGCGGCGGGCCGGCCGCATCGTCGACGGTGGCCGCGTCGTCGACGTTCGGTCAGTCCTCGACGGCGGGCGTCGCGACGACGTACTCGCGGGGCGACCACGTCCACGGCACGCCTGCGCTGCCGGCCGCGTCGTCGAGCACGGCTGGTGTGGTGAGGCTCGACGGGACTGCGACGGACATTCAGCCGTTGGGCACCCGGGCTGCCGGGTCGGTGGGGCAGGCCGCGGACGCTGGGCACGTTCATGCGATGCCGCGGCTGGACCAGGCTGGCGTGCCGACGGCGGATGTTGCGATGGGCGGGCACAAGCTGACCGGGCTGGCGTCCGGGGTGTCGGCGCAGGACGCGGCGGCGTTCGGGCAGATCCCGACCGCGGGCACCGGGAGCAGCAATTACACGGCGGGTAACGACTCGCGGCTGTCGGACAGCCGCACCCCGTCCGGGGCGGCTGGCGGGGATTTGGGCGGCACGTTCCCGAACCCGACGGTGAACAAGGTCGCCGGGGCGACGGTCTCCGGCACGCCGGCCACGGGGAAGGTTCTCACTGCCACCTCGGGCAGTGCCGCGTCGTGGCAGACGCCGGCCGGCGGCGGTGGCGCGGGGGTGTCGATCGTTTCGCAGGGCGATGACCGGATCGATCTGGAGATCGTGACGCTGACGAACACCGCGGTGTGGGCGGTGGTCCGCACGTCGGGTGGCGTGGCGATCGGCAAATCGGTGAAGGCCGCGGCCGGCGACCGCGTGCTCGTCTCCCCGAGCTTCATGTACGCGGGCACGCAGTACGAGTTGGACCTCGCGGTGATGGCATCGGACGGCAGCAGCATCAGCCGCTACGCCGGGTCGTCTGGGTCGGGTACGACCCCGGGGAATGAGGGGTACGCGCCGCTGTACACGCAGGCCACGTCGTTCCCGCACATCACCGGGCCGATCATGGTCACGGTCGCGGCGGGGGAGGTGGACGGGTCGGGGAGGTTCACGGTGAACCTGGCCTACCACGCGCCGTCGCTCAGCGGCACGGACCAGCACATCTACGCGGGGTCCGGGTACATCGCCCGCTGGCTGATGCTGAACATCGGACCGGAGCCAGCCTGATACTCGGGCAGCGGAACGCCCCTGCCCGCACGGTCCGGGCAAGGGCGTTGGCGTGGCGCGCGTTAGAACTTCGGCACCCACGCCGCGCGGTAGTCCGGGTGGTCGACGTAGGCCGCGGCCATCAGCTGCAGCACCGCGAGCATCTTGACGTAGGCGCCGACAGCAGCCGTGTCCCCGTCTGAGTGCTCCGGCAGCTCGATCATCGTGAACTGCTCCACGATGCGCCGCTTCGCCTCCATGTCGGAGAGGACCCTGCCCGGCTGCCAGTCGACGACATGCTCAGCCGTCGATCGGTGTACCGCCTCGGCCAGCATCGTGCCCTCGTCGGCGTAGATCCTGGTCCCGTCGTTCTTCCAGGTTCCCTGGTGGGCGTTCGTGGCCGCGATGGCGGTCTGGCGGTCGTACTGGATCCGGTTCCGGAGGAACTGGACCAGCGCAGTGACGTCTTCTTCGTTCATTTGCCCATCATCCTCTCCCCGCCCCACGGTGGGAGCAGTCTGCCCGCGGCCCACGCCGCCAGCTCCTCCCCGTCGACGAGCCGTATCCCCGCAGCCCGCGCGTACTCCTCCGCGGCCGGCGTGAACGCCGCCGTCGTGACGACGAGCGCCAACTCCGCCCCGTGCACCACCGCGTAGGTCCCGCCGACCCGCTGCACATCCGGGCTGCCGACCCTGCGTCCGGGCGCATACCGCTTGCACTGCACCACCATCCGCCGGCCAGTCGGCGTCGTCGCGATCACGTCCGCCCCGAGGTCCCCCGACCCGCCGACGACCCGAACGTCAGTGCACCCGTCGCGGCGGCACAGCTCCGCGACCGCCTCCTCGAACTGCCCGGCATCCAGGTCGAGGAAGCCCCGCTCCGCTCGGGCGCGCGACGGCGGTGCCGGGCCGGCCCCTGCGGTCTTCAGGTAGCCGATGCCGCCGGCGAGGACCACACCCGCGGCGAGGACCGCCGGGTGCGCGGTGACCCACAGGACGGTCAGGTGCACGACGAGCCAGCCGCCGAGGGCGACCGCGGCGAGGGTGTAGGCGACCGCGCGGGCGGCGCGGCGGGGGAGACGTGGACGGGACATCAGGGGGCTCCAACGGGTGTGCCCCGGGCCGCGCGTGGCGGTCCGGGGCGGGGGACGGGATGGGCTCGGTCAGTGGCCGCAGCGGGGCTTCGTCCACCAGCCGCAGGTCTCGCAGTACGTCATCGGGACGCCTTCTTTCGGGTCGGGTCGACCACCGCGACGTGCGTGCGGTGAGGGTTGTGGGCGTCGGGGGTGGACGTGATCCGCAGGTCCCCCACCCGCCGGACGGTGGGCGTAGGAGCCGTGGCGTTGCCATCCGGTAGGGGCGTGGCGTTGCCGCCGTGACCTGCGACGTAGCCGCCCGCAACCCCTTCTGGGGCCCCTTCTGAGAGGGGCTGGGGGAGGGGGTCGAGGTCGTCCCGGTGCACCCCGCTGGAGACCCGGTCCCCGCCCAGATCACGGACCTTGGGGCGGATGGGGATCTGGGAGGCCCGGCAAGCGGCCCGGACGTCGTCGCCAGTCCAGGGCCGTCCGGTGGTGGCGGTGAGGTGCCGGGCGAGGGTCGCGAGGTGCACGGCCGGCGTCCCGTCGAGGACGTCCCAGATGCACGCCAGGAACGTCTCTGCGGGGACATCGACAGGCCGATCCTCGGGGGGCTTGGGCGACACTTTCGGCCGCTCATGCTGGCCGTTCGCGGCCTTCGTGGCAGCCCGGAGCGCCTTCACGATCACGACCAGCACGACGACACCGAGGATCTTCCACGAGCCCGTGACGAGCAGCCACAGTGCCCATCCGCCGCCCACGAGCATCGCCCAACGCAGGACGGTGTCGAGCAGGTTCTCCCCCGCGGCCACCCACTTCCGGGGCCCGGCGGTCCACCGCTCCCCCAGGATCCGCAGGCCCTTCACGAGGTGCGCGATCACGCCGCTCCCCCGTTGAACCAGCCGAGGACACCGCCGCCGAGGTTGTTGACGAGGCTCACGACGTTCACGAACAGCCCGGCCATCCCCGCCGACAGCGTGAGGGTCGCGCCCGCCCACCAGCCGCCCGCAAGACGCCGCTTGAGCTGCTTGTTCGCAGCCCGCCAGGCCACGAACACGCCGACTGCGATCAAGAACGTGGCGAGTGCGCCACCCGGCGTGAGCTGCCCTGCGGCCTTGTGGACGACCGTCCCGGTGCGGCCGCCGGCCACCGAGGTCACGGCGTGTTTCCCGGCCGCGTTGTTCGCTCCGGCGGTCCAGCCGGCGAGGACGCCCAGCAGGCCGCCGCACAGGGTGGACAGGCCGCCGAGGACGAAGGCGCCTCCGAACGGGGCGAGGTTCTTCGGGTCGCGGCCGGGGCTTTTCCACCAGTGCCAGAGGTTGACTCCGGTGATGGCGAGGCCGACTGCGAGGCCGCCGACGGTGAGGAGCGGGGCGCTCATTTCGTGACTCCCGTGATGAGGGTGATCAGGTCGTAGGGGTGGGCCATGGCGACGGCGCCGATGAATGCGCTGGTCAGGACGGTCCAGGCGATCCAGGAGTGGCGCCGGTGCACCCAGATCGCGCCGACGGTCAGGCCGACGGCGGCGATGACGTAAGCGCCGCCGGTGCTGGCCTGCGCCCGGGCCTGCTCCAGGACGTGACCCCAGGTCAGGGCAGCGGACTGGCCGCGGTACCAGGGGATGAGCGCAACAGCAGCGCCGCAGACCAGGCGGGCGTAGGGCCAGTGGCGCAGACGCTGCCAGTCCCAGTGGGGCTCTGCCCCGCCGTCGGTTGCGGCCGGCTTGTCGGGCGGTGCGGGCGGGTCCGGGGGCCGGGTCTGCGGCGTGGCCGTGGCATCGAAGTGCTCGTCGAGCCAGTCCCGCGGGCGCTCGGGCGCGGCCGGCGGCTGCGGGGCGTAGGACACGCCGCGCTCGTCGAGTGCGCGGCGGATGCGGGTCTCGTCGGCGCCGGGTGCGCTCTTCACGATGCGGCCTCCTCGGATGCGGGTGCGGGCGTGCTGTCGACTGCGTCACGGATGCGCTGCGCCCGGGCCTGCCCGATGCCGAGTTCGCGCTGCATCCGGCGGAGCGACAGCGGGCCGGTGGTGGCGAGTGCGCGGGCGGCCTCGATCAGTTCGTCGTCGGTGCGGTCGGCTGCGGGCGCGGGCGGGGCGACTGGGGCGGGTGCACTCGGGTGCGCATCTGCGGTGACCTCGGGGGATGCGGGGAGCATCGGGGCGAGGTGCAGTTCGAGTGCACCGTGCGGGTACGCAGGTGCGGCGGGTGCAGGCGCCGCAGGTGCGGGCTGCTGCGGCGCCGTATCCGGCTGCGGGTGCGGTGCTGCGGCCGGCGCGTCCGAGATGCGGTCCAGCACCTCGTGCACCTGCCGCATGAGTGCACCGAATGCAACCAGCGCAGCTGTCGGCGGCACCGCGGCGACGACGTAGGCGAGGACGGATGCGCCTGCGCCGACGCCGGAGATGTTGAGTGCGATCGATCCGATGGAGCCGAGTGCGGCGAGTGCGATCGCCCACCAGTCGATGCGGGCGCGGAGGGATGCGCGGAGGGTGAGGAGTTCGCCGGTGACGATGAACAGGTCGACGGTGGCGGGCCAGGCCCATGCGCGGGTGCCGGACAGGCCGTTGCCGCCGGCGATGTCGTGAAGGTGCTCGTAGGAGAGCCAGAAGGCGGCGGCGGTGAGGGCGATGGTGACGGCCGCGGCGCCGGCGGCGAGTGCGGTGATGGCGCGGCGGTTCGACATCGGGTTCTCCGGGGGTGTGGTGGCCGGCCCCGCGCGGGCCGTGGGGTTAGCCGCGCGGGGCCGGCGGTTCAGGGCGGTTAGCGGTGGCGGCAGGGGCCGCGGTGGTACACGCCGGCCGGGCATCGGCCGTCGTCGTCGAAGCGTTGCCCGGCCCGGTTGGGGCGGGTGCGCTTGTGGCGGTGGGCGCGGTCGCGGGAGTCCTTGTTGTCCTTCGAGCTGGGCTTGCCGCCGAGCCAGGAGAAGGCGCCCATCAGCGGTCGGTGACGCAGTCGTTGGGCCGCTGCTGCCGGAATGCCGCGACGTGCTGGGCGGGGCTGGGTGCGGGGTCGCGGTGCTGGCTCTGTTCGGCGGGGGTGCCGATGGTGGGCGCGGGGCTGGGCTGGGGCTGGGGCTGATCGGTACGATCCACTTGGTGCCGCCTCTTCGTCGCAGATTGGGGTGGTGCTGACGGCCCGGCCATGTGGAGCTGTAACTCCGGCCGGGCCGTCTTGCGTTGGAGACCAGTCAGCGGCCTCGCTCGACCCAAGCTAGACCCTAGGGTCTAGGCAATGCAAGACCCTAGGGTCTAGGGTGTGGTTTGGCCGCGTTCCCAGAGCAGGAGGGACGCCGGGGTGACCGATCAACCGGAGGAGGTGCGCAGGCTCTTGGAGGCCATCGACGCCCTGGAGGCGATCCAGGACGACGCCGCGTGCGCGAGCGCCGTCACCGAGGTGCTGAACCAGTGGCCGAGTCAGCACTCCCGTCTGCGGGAGATCCGGCAGCAGCGAGTCCGGGCGCTGAAGGCGCAGGGGAAGACGTGGGCGGAGATCGGGACGATCCTCGGCGGGGTGCATCCGACGCGGGCACAGCAGATCGCCACGGGGCTGCGGGGCTCGAAGAGGCCGGCGAAGAAGGCCCCGCCCCCCGACGAGGAGCGGGACACGTGACGGGGCTGGTCTCCGTGAAGATCCGCGCGCTCAAGCTCGCCTCCGCAGCCGTCGGCGTTGCCGGGGTAGCGACCTTCCGAGCCCCTGCTGCGGAGTGGAAGCTGCTCGACCAGGCTGTCTGGCTGTGGATCGAGAGCCACCCGGACTGCACCGTCGGGAGCATCATGGGCGGCGTGCGCCTCAGCTATCTGCGGGCCATCGAGGCGCTTGGGCATCTGCGCGCCCAAGGGCGGATCACGGCGTTCATGCCGCCCCAGGAGGGCGCTGCCCGGCCTGAGTTGACGTACAGGGTGGCGGTCCCGCCGGTGCCGCCCGAGGACCGTGATCGGAGCCCGTTCCTGCCGCGTTACGGATCTGATGAGGAGGTCAGCGATGGATGATCTGGTGGCGTTCCTGCGGGCCCGGATCGCCGACGACTTGGCGGAGGCTCAGAAGCAGGACGACGAGCGCTCTTGGGTGATCGAGCCCTGGCGGATCCGCCGCGACGAGTACGAAGGCAACTACACCTACCGCGAGTACCTACAGATCGCGAAGGCGCGGGTGCTGCGCGAGGTTGAGGCCAAGCGGGCCGCCATCGAGGACTACGAGCGCTCGCTGGAAAACAGCCGTGTCCATCCGGATGATCTCCCGACATCGGGAGCCCTCCTTGCACGGCTCGGAGCGGTCAAGCTCCTCGCCTCGGTGCACGCCGATCACCCGGACTACCGGCCCGAGTGGGCCCCCACCGCCTGACCCCGCACATGCGACCGCCCCGCCACCCACACGGTGACGGGGCGGTTCCACGTCCCCTACTGGTCGCCGTCCAGCGTCATCTTCGACGAGAGCGTGGCGACGCCCAGCATCACCGTCACCATCGACACCCGACAGTCCGACCCCTGCGTGTCCGCCGTCTCATCGCCACCCGGGCACGACCCGGAGATGTAGCTGTTGTAGCCGTCCAGGATCTTCCCGAGGATGTCGGCCGTCGCCGGGTGCGATGCGGCGCCTCCGTTGGCGTCGATGGCGGCCTTCATCTCCAGCATCTGGGAGTCGGCGGCGCGGAGGATGTTGTTGCAGTCCTCGGAGGACGGGGCGACGTTGCATTCGGTCTGGTTCTGGTCCATCAGGTCGACGAGGTTGTCGATGCGGGTCTTCCAGACGGCGGGGTTGTAGGTGGCTGTGGGCGTCGGGGCCGGCGTGCTGGTCGTTGCGGTGGCTTTGCTGTCGCCGCTACTGGACGAGGAGCAGGCGGTCAGCGCGAGTAGGCCGGCGGCGAGCAGCGCGGTGGCTGTGGTGGCGGTGCGGGTGTGCATGGGCGGTTTCCCCCCTGGGTGGGCAGTACGGAGGGGAGTGTCCCGGATGCGCGGCGGGGGTGTGCGGGTTGTGACCGGTTTGTGACGCGCGAAAGGGCCGTGCCGCCGAGGCGTTCGGCAGTACGGCCCGCGGGGTGACGCGGGTCAGGCGGTGGCCCCGTGCCGCTGTCGACGGGCGCAGTAATGGTCGATCAGGTTCATTGGGGCCAGTGAGCGCATGAGGTGGCCGCAGGCGTCACAGCGCGCGAGGCCAGTGGCCTCCCATACCTCGCCGGGCGTGCGGCCGTCCGCTTCGAGCCCCTCGACTTTGGCGTGCTCATCGCCGGTGGTGCAGATGTCGCAGACGCCGTCGAAGCTGCACGTGATGTCGATCGTCGCCCAGTGCGCGCGGTGCGCCGCGAGTCCGGCGGCGAGCCAGTCGTCGCCTTCGAGGAAGTCCGGTCGGTGAGCCGCCCAGCTGTCGATGGCACGGTTCAGGGCGGGACTGTCGTAGGACTCGCTGTAGCCGTGCTCCTTGATGTTCCAGACCCACGAGTGGCGGCACCTGTCGTAGGCGGCCCTGGAGTAGTCGTAGCCGGACGCGGGGTCGATGTCGTCCATGGCGACGCCGCGGGCCAGGCACAGGGCGATGCGGGAGTCGGCCATGGAAGTCCGCTGGTCGGGGTCGCTGTCGTAGGCGTAGTGCCGGATGAGGCTGGCCGGGTCGTTAGAGGTCATGGTGGTCCTTCCTGGTCAGGCGGCGGGGGTGAGGTGGCGGCGGGCGGGGCGGTCGTCGCGCCCGAGTTCGTAGGCGACCAGGGCGGCGGGGCTGCTGGGTGCGGGGAGCGCGCGGGCGGGGGTGTCGGTCTCGGGGAGAGTGACGGTGTAGGTGGTGCGGTGGATCGTGTACGCCTGGATGCGGTCGAGGCGGAAGGTCCGCAGTTCGCCGGCCTGGCGGTCGGCGGCGCGGAGGATGATCTGGCCGGCCTTGGTGGTGCGGATGTCGTGGATCTCGATGGTGCGGATGGTCTCGGTCCCGTCGGCCTTGGTGTAGGTGATGGTGACGGGGTGGCGGCGGGCGGCGGCGCGGTACATGGCGGCGAGGGTGGTCTGCTCGGTCTGGTTCTTGGTGAGCTTCATGGTGAGTCCCCTCGTTGCGCTGTCCCGTTGCGCTTCACTGTAGCGCTTGAAGGAGTGACAGCGCAAGGGTGTTGCGCTACCGTGTATCGCATGGATGAACTTGAGGCTCTCGACCGGGCAACCGCCCGATACGAGGAAACCGAGGCAGAGCACGACACCGCGCGCGCAGACACCATCGCCGCGATCGTCGCCGCCCTCCGAGCCGGCGCAGGGCCGACCGTCGTCGCGGACCGCTCGCCGTTCAAGGCCGCCTACGTGCGGCGCATCGCCCGCGAGCACGGCATCGAACCCGCCGCGCCCGGGCCGAAGAAGCTCAACGCAGCGATGTCAAAGACCAACGCGGCAGCCCAGCAGGCCACTGCCGCAGCCCAGGGGTTGTCCGACAAGATCCCCCAGGAGGGCCGTTGAACAGCGACGGAATGCCCAAGACGGACCACTACGAGGAGCAGGCACGCGCAATGCGGTTACTCGCTAAGCGCCACCGCCTGCGGGCGGCCGAGCTGGAGATGTACGCCAACGTCGTAACCGCCACACGGTCGATGAAGCGGCTCACCGAGGCGTTCACCGCGTCGGAAGTCCGCGAGATCGCCGAGCATCCCGACCTCGCCGAGCTGAACGCCCAGATGAAGGGCTGGTACGAGCACCCCAACGAGGAGGGCAGCACCGATGGATGAGACCCGGATCAGGGCGCTACGCGCGCGCATCGCGGAGGACCGGCGCGCCGCCGAGGCGGACGAACGCCACTGGAGCGAGGTGCCCAGCGCCACCTTCTCCGCCACCCGCGCGATCGCTGAGGCCGACGCGAAAGCGCGCATCCTCGACATGATCGAGCGGTGGACGCATCCGACGCCCGAGCTGCGGATCGTTGCTGGGGAGCTGCTGGACGGGATGGAAGCGGTGTATGCGTCCGATGCTCTTCCGGAGTTCGTGACGACAGAGGCGAGCGACCGGTACCACGACACGGTTGACTGCCCCGCGTTCAAGGCTGGGCGCAGGGCGGGGGACCAGGCGCATCCGGTCGTCCTGCTGACGGCCTCGGAGGCGGCCGCGGCGCGGCAGACTCGCTGCCCGGTCTGTCTGCCCGAGGCGGGGGACGCCTGAGTCTGCGCTGATTGGCGTATGGCCCCAGCCCGCGCTTGGGCGCATGCTTGCCCCTACCCCCCTCGCGGTGCCCCTGTCGTCTCCCCCTCGGCAGGGGCACAGCCGCGCCAGGGGGCGGGTGCCTCGACGTGCTTCCACACGCCCCCGGCCGGCCGGAAAAACTTCCGCGTGCCCGCCGGGCATCGGTGGGCATGCTTGGAGCCGACCCGACCCCTGGAGGACCGATGTCATTCCTGGATGCCCTGCGCGCGGCTCAGGCCGCCCTACAGCGTCTGATCGTCGCCACTCACCCGGACGTCGCCAACGCTCCGACCTGGGTCGTCCTGACCTTCGTGCCGACGGAGCCGCTGGTCCTGGCTGGACCAGGCGGGGAGCCGGTGGTCGTGCCCTGCCCGCACTGCGGCGCGGTGGGCGGCCACACGGTCAGCAGGTCCCTCGCGGATCCTGTGACCGTCACGTGCATGGAGGGGCACGTGGTGCCGCTTCCGGAATGGGCGGATGGGCCGGCGCTTTTCCGGGAGCTGATGGCGGTTGCAGAAGAGGCGTAGGCGCCCAAGCGGGGCGGGGCGGGCATGCCGGGGGCTCCACTCGAATGGGAGTGACCGCGCCTACGGGGCGGTGGGCAGGTGCTGCTCCGGCCCGCAGGCGTCGCAGGCGGTGGTGTCGTCGATGAGCAGCAGCGCGCGGGCCTGGTCCGGGTCGTCGACGGGGGTGATCGTCGTCCAGTGCGCGGCTTTGCCGAGTGTCCAGCAGTCCGCGGCGTGCAGGACCGCGGTGCGGGGTTGTCCGGGGCGGGTGTCGGCCGCGAGGACGTACCCGCCGGCGGATGGTCGGGGTGCGGGCTCGCGGGGGACCGCGGTGTAGTCCTCGCCAGCCACCTGCCGGATCGCTGCCGCGGGGACCTGGATGATCGCCTGCGCCCACCATGCCCCGTCCGGGCCCTGCCGCCACGCGAGGAGCCGGCCCGGGAGGGTGCGGCCTCCAGGCAGGCGCACCTCCACCCGAGGCGGGGGATCAGTGGGGCGCGGGTCGGACATGTGTTCGAGGTTAGCGTAGGTCCGTCCGGCGGCCTCGTCCTGCCCGGTTGGCAGCGGCCTCCTGGACCGCGACCGGATCGAAGCGGCCCTCGGGTCGTCCCGACGGGCCCACTTCGTAGGCGACCGCTTTCACCTTCCAGCGGGAGAGCTGGCCGCGCGCCGAGCCGACGGCGACCCCGAGGTGAGCGGCCACGTCCCGGATCGACCACAGGTCGGCGGTCACGCGGCTTCCTGACGCAGCTTGGCGATGACGCGGAGGTCCCCGGCGGGGACACGTCCGGCTTCGGTGGCCTCGCGCTCCCAGGCGTCCAGGCGCATCCGGCGGCTGTGCGCGGCGGCGGCCTCGCGGTCGCCGGGAAGGATGTCGTCTCCGGTGTTGGGGAGGAGGCCGGGGACGAGGGTGTCGATGTGGTTGTCGCAGACACTGGTGAGGAGGGTGTTTCCGATGCACTCGTTGTCGCAGGCGGGGTTGGTGCACAGGCGGGTGACGGTTTCGTCTGCGTGGTCGAGGCTGTAGCGGAGGCTGCCAATGACGGTGGCGTCGGTCCAGCCGTCGCCGTGGTTCAGGTCGACGGTCATGTCACCGGTCTTCGGGGCGAGGCCGAGGGCGAGGTTTCCGCGGTCCGCGGCGACTGCTGCGTAGAGGGCGGCGGCGAGGCCGAGGGGGACGGGGGTCTGGTTGGCTGCTGCGGTGGTGATGAGTTCGGTGAGGTTCATGGTTTCCCCCTGGGTGGTGGCGTTGGGCTGGTCCCGCGGCCTCACATCCACAACTATGCATCACGTGATGCGAAGTTGCAAGCGGCATTCACCAACACACCCTCGCGCTACAGTGAAACCTCTCCGCGCGAGCGGAGGCCCCCGACCGCCAACCGGCAGGACCCGCCGTGCCTCCAGGCGCCACCCACACCAAATGCTCCGTCTGCGGACACCCCCTGCCCGAGACCAACAGCCGGGCCCGCTGCCGCAAATGCCTCGACGCGCGCCGCCCATCAGACCGGCGCCGCCGCCACGACCTCGCCGCAGCCATCTTCCCCCTCGCGGCCCGCCGCCGGCTCCTCGCCCTCATCACCGCAGGCGTCAACTTCCCCGACGCATGCAACGACCTCAGCATCACCCAAGCCCGAGCCCGCGGGTACGGCGCGTTCGACGAACAGTGGGTGCAAGACCTCGACGACGCACTCATGGCCGGACGCGACCCCAACCTGAACCACGGAACGATCAACGCCTACCGATGGGGCGCCTGTCGCTGCCCCGAGTGCAGGCAAGCCCGCTCTGCCCTCGGCTGACCCTACGCCGCGTCCCGCTCCACCTGCCGCAACGCCTGCCGCTCCTCGACGGGCAGGTCAGCGGGCGCGGCCATCAACGCCGCGGTCGCCTCGGTGAACCGGCGCTGGGCGGCAAGCAGGTCTGGGGGGATCGGGGTATCGGCCATGGCCACAGGCTACGGGCCAGATCAGACAACCATGCCCCGGGTGTCGGGGCGGCGTGCCGTCTACGCGAACGCGTCCCGCCGCTCCACCCCGGCGTCGTCACCCTGCTCAGGCTCCTCATACGTCCGCACAGCCAACCCCAGCGCGAAGAACGTCGGCGCCCACTCGCCGATGAAGATCCCCCACCGGTCCGCGCGGGACACCCCGGCATTCTCGGCCTGCAGCGAAGTCGTCCACGACACGAGCGCAAGCCCGATACTCGCGAACCCCGCCGCATAGCAGTGCTCGGACGTCAAACCCTTGTCGTGCAGCCACTTCACGATCACAGCGCACTCCTAGGTGATGGCGATGATGTCCTTCCACCGTCACCCACCCAGCCCAACCCCGCCACCCGAGCCGCGGGCCGGCCAGCTCAGACCGAGACAGGCCCCCGGTACAGCCACAGCAGCGGATCCCCGCCTGCGTCAGGCTCGTAGTGGGCGCGGTCCACCCACCCGTCGACGACCTGGTACACCCCGGTGCGCACGTCATCGTCCAACCAGCCGGACACGTCGAGCTCCAGCCCGTCGAGGGGCCCGCCGACGTACCGCACCACCCGCGCGCTCACGCCGCGGGCGCTTCCCGGTCGACTGCCTCGCGCCACTCCGCGCGCAGCCCCGCCAGAACGGCGAGCGCCTCCGGGGTCCACACCGCGGTCCGCTCCACCAGCGCCCGAATCTCCGCGTTCACGTCAGCGCGCGGGCGCACGTGAGCACAAGAGCAGGCGGCATGGGTCATGCCACCAGCCTATCCGCGGCCGCCAGGCACCCCAACGCGCCACCACAGCACGGCATATGCCGCCCCACCCCCGCGAACAGGCGCCACACGAAACCGGCCCCGCCCCCTACCCTGGCAGTGTCGAGTTGCACAGGAAGGGGCGAGGCCATGTCCCACAATCCTACCCGCCACCCCATGGAGCCCGAGCCGATCCGATTCGGCCAACGCCTCCAAATCCTCCGCGAACGCAGGGGCATGACCCGCGACGTCCTCGCCGGCCTCGTCGGCAAAAGCACAGAAACCATCCGCGCCATCGAAAAGGGCCGCCTCAAAGCACCCGGCCTCGAAGTCGTCCTCGCCCTCGCGGAAGCCCTCCGCATCAGCGACTTGGCCGACCTCATCGGCCACCAAACCGGCCGGTCGCAGATCGACCTGTTCGCCGGCCCCGGGCACATGCGGCTGCCCGCGGTGCGTGACGCGATCAACAGTCTGCCGCTGACGACCGGGGGGCAGGCCCCGCCGCCGGCTCACCTGCAGGCCCGCCTCGCCCGGGCGTGGGCGGCCCGGCATTCGGCGCCGAACCACCGCGAGGTCGTAGGCCAGCTGCTCCCAGACCTGATCCGCGACGCCCAACTCGCGGTCCGTCAGGCCGACACCGCGGCAGAGCGGCGCGCCGCCCAAGCCGTCCTGTCCGAGGTGTACTCCCTCGCTCAGTTCTTCGTCGCCTACCAGGCCGACTCCGCCGCCCTCCTGTGGCGCGTCGCCGAACGCGGCATGATCGCCGCCCAAGAGTCCGAGGACCCGCACGCGATCGGCGTCGCCGCGTGGCTGCAGGCGCAGGCCCACCGCGACTCCGGCCCGGGCCACTACGACGCCGCGGACGCCGTGACGCTCGAAGTCCTCGCCTACCTCGACCCGCTGCTGCCCGACGCCACGCCGCCGGTCCTGGCGATCGCCGGGGCCCTGCGATTCGAGGCTGGCTACACTGCCGCCCGTCGTGGCGACACCGGCGCAGCCTGGGGCTACTGGGACCGAGCCAGCGCCGTCGCCGAACGTCTGCCCGCCGACTACTACCACCCGGTGACCAGCTTCTCCCGCGCCATCATGGGTGCCCACGCCACCACCGTGGCCGTTGAGCTCCACGCCGGCGGTGAGTCGGTCCGGCAGGCTACTCGCGCCGAGGCGACCGTGATCCCGTCGCGGCCGCGGCGGGCCCGCCACCGGATCGAGCAGGCCCGCGCGTACCAGCTGGACGGGCAGCCTGATGTGGCGCTGGCTACCCTCGGGCAGGCGCACGAGGCGGCCCCGGAGACGATCCGCTACAACGGGTACGCAAAGCGGATCATCCTAGAAGAGGTGGAGTCCACCGTGGCGGCCCGCCGTGAGCGGGCATCGTCCCTGGCCGTGAAGGTGGGGCTGCTGACCTGACGGGTGGTAGAAAACCTACCAGCAGCACCTACGAGGGGCTTCTACGGTCGGTGATGAGACGATCACCAATCAGGGAGTCGCGCCATGCAGGACACCCCCACATCGCCCGCACCAGCCACCGCCATGGTGTCCACCCTGGTCTCCGCACCCGGGGAACGACCGATACGTGTCGTCCACCCCGAGGGCACCCCGACGCCGCCCGTCCCGGCCTGCCCCGCGGACTGCCCGACATGTGCGGCCCGATCATGACGCGCCTCGTCTACTGCGACCCCGGAAAGCACGACGTACCCGAGCGTGAGGCGGTACAGATCACCGCTGGCGGCGACCCCACGGTGTCCGGCCCGGGCCCCGCACCGCGGTGGGCGTGCCGCGTGCACCTCGGCGGGATCGTGCCGTCTTTCGTGGGCCGCCGGGACGGGGCGCCGATACCAGCCCGGCGGCTCCCGTGACGGTGCCGCTGCCGATCCGATGCGCCCGTTGCCAGGAACCCATCCCGCCCGGCCAGGAGTTCGAGGTGCCCGTGCCGCAGGCCACGGTGTCCAGCCTGGTGTACGTCCACCGGTCGTGGTGTCGCCCGGCGGGGGGACGCCGACGCTCGTGACGGGGGCTTGGGTCTAGGTGTGCTCTGAGGAGGGGCGGGCTGCTTGCCGCGTCGCATCGCGCGTAGATTCACTCATTCGAGTGATGGGCGCACCGTTGCCCCAGCCATCGATGTGCGGGACGGTAGGGCTAGCCCTTACTCCAACGTCAGTCCTTGACCAGGAGGCTAAGGGGAACCCCGAGTGCGTCAGCGATCAGCGACAGGTGATCCAACGATGCCGAGTGAGTCGCCAGTTCGGTCCGGTAGATGCTATGCCGCGCGATCCCTGCGAGTTCGGCGAGTCGCTCCTGGCTTAGCTGGCGCTCGCCGCGCAGCTCTCGCAACCGGGCTGCGACCCTCAGCCGCATCTGCATGGCGGCTGCTGGAACCGGACGTCTCGACACCCGTATGAATCTGCTGGCGGCAAGATCGTTTTGTCAGCAGCAAAAATGCGGCAAATGACTCCGCCCCTCCTGTGTCGGCGGGAGGGGCGGGCATGGCGGGACTGGGGTAAGGCGATCTCTGGCGAGGTCTGCCGCTCTGCTCGATGGCAGGGGCCCAGTCCTTGAACCGCCCCCGACTCGCAAGCGTGGGTCGGGGGCGGCGCAGTCGACGAGGGTGAATCTCAATCAAGGGTATTGCGTAGTACGACAGGTTGAGATCTCCAGGGAAAACCCTGGTAAGCACAGCACACACTCGGGCGTAG
>NZ_JAZEWV010000045.1:0-53527 GCF_036353415.1 Actinacidiphila polyblastidii | reverse complement strand
CCCCCCCCGGCCGGGGGGCAGGCGTGCCGACGGCGCAGCGCGGAGTCGGCGAGGGCGGGCGGGGTGTAACCCGCGTCGCGGGCCGAGAGGTTGACGCCGGGCGGCACGATCTCATCGATCCTGTCGAGCACGTCCCGGCTCAACGTGACCTTGTCCGCGCCCAGTTGCCCGTCGAGCTGTTCGAAGGTGCGCGGGCCGATGATGGCCGAGGTGATTGCCGGGTGCTCCAGCACGAAGGCCAGGGCCAGTTGGACGAGCGTCAGGCCGGCCTCGTCGGCGAGCCGCGCGAGGGCCTCGGCGGCGGCGAGCTTCGCGGCGTTCTCCGGCGAGGAGACGTCGAACCGGGCCGCCTGCCGTTCGGCGCGGCTCGATGCCGGCTGGCCGCCGCCGGTGCGGTAGCGCCCGGACAGCCAGCCGCCGGCCAGCGGGGACCAGGACAGCACCGCGAGCCCGTGGCGCTGGGCGACCGGCAGCACCTCCCGTTCGATGCCGCGGGCGAGCAGCGAGTACGGCGGCTGCTCGGCCACCACCCGTTCCCGGCCGCGGCGTTCGGCGATCCACTGGCCCTCGACGATGGCCGAGGGCTCGAAGGTGGAGGTGCCGATGTAGCGGATCTTGCCCTGCCGGACGAGGTCGGTGAGCGCGCCGAGCGTCTCGTCGAAGTCCGTGCCGGGCTCGGGCCGGTGGACCTGGTAGAGGTCGATCCAGTCGGTGCCGAGGCGGCGCAGGCTGTTCTCGACCTCGCGGACGATCCAGCGGCGGGAGTTGCCCTGCTCGTTGACGTCGGCGCCCAGCGCGCCGTGGAACTTGGTGGCCAGCACCACGTTGTCGCGGCGGCCCCCGGCCAGCGCCTTGCCGACGATGGTCTCGGACTCGCCGGCCGAGTAGACGTCGGCGGTGTCCACGAAGTTGATACCGGAGTCCAGTGCGTGGTGGATGATCCGCACCGCGTCGTCGTGGTCCGGGTTGCCGCGCGGGCCGAACATCATGGTGCCCAGGCACAGCGGACTCACCTGGACACCGGTGCGCCCGAACGGGCGGTACCCGGTCATCGGGCGTCCGCGAGGGCGATGCCGAGGTGGTCGCCGCCGGTCGGCGCGGCCTCGAAGAGGCGGTTGGCGGGCCGCGGCAGCCCGTAGTGCTCGCGCAGCGTGCGGCCGGTGTACTCATTGCGGAACAGCCCGCGTTCCTGGAGGATCGGCACCACGCGGTCGACGAACAGCTCGAGGCCGGAGGGCAGTACGGCCGGCATGATGTTGAAGCCGTCCGCGGCCCCCGCGTCGTACCAGTGCTCGATGGTGTCGGCGACCTGCTCCGCAGTGCCCGCGAAGGTGCGGTGGCCGCGGCCGCCGCCGAGCCGGCCGATGAGCTGACGTACCGTCAGCCGCTCGCGGCGGGCGAGCTCCACGATGAGCGTGAAGCGGCTCTTGGCGCCCTCGATCTCGTCCTCGCTGGGGATGTCGCCGGGCAGTTCGGCGTCGAGGTCGAGGGTGTCCGGGTCCAGCCGCAGGGTCTTGGCGAGCTGCCGCTTGGCGTACTCCGGGCGGATCAGGCGGTCGAGTTCGGCGTCCAGCTCCAGCGCCTGCGCCTCGGTGTCGCCGATCACCGGCACGATGCCGGGCAGGATCTTGACGCCCTCGGGGTCGCGGCCGAAGCCGATCGCGCGCTGCTTGACGTCCTGGTAGAACGCGATGGCCTCCTCCAGGGTCTGCTGCGCGGTGAAGACGGCCTCGGCGTAGCGCGCCGCGAAGTCCTTGCCGTCCTCGCTGGAGCCGGCCTGCACCAGCAGCGGGTAACCCTGCGGGGAGCGCTGCACGTTGAGCGGGCCGTCGACCCGGAAGTACGCGCCCCTGTGGTCGATGCTGCGCACCTTGTCGGCCTGCGCGTGCACACCGAGGTCCTTGTCGGCGAGCACCGCGTCGTCGGCCCAGCTGTCCCAGAGCTTCGTCGCCACGTCCACGAACTCCGCGGCGCGCAGGTAGCGTTCGCGGTGCAGCGGGGTGTCGTCGAGGCCGAAGTTGCGGGCCGCCTCGGCGCCCGCGGTGGTGACGATGTTCCAGCCGGCCCGGCCGCCGGAGATGTGGTCCACCGAGGCGAACCTGCGGGCCAGGTTGTAGGGCTCGTTGTAGCTGGTCGAGGCGGTCGCGATGAGGCCGATGTGCTCGGTGACACCGGCGAGTGCGGTCAGCAGCACGGTCGGCTCCAGTTTGCTGCCGGGACGCCGGCCCGGATCGCCCATCAGCACCGGGCTGTCCGCGAGGAACAGCGAGTCCAGGCGGCCGCGTTCGGCGATCCGCGCGAGGTTCTTGTAGTGCTCGATGTCGGTGCCGCCCGAGGCCGGGCTCTCCGGGAGCCGCCAGGCGGCCTCGTGGTGGCCGACGGACATCAGGAAGGCGTTGAGGTGCAGCGGTTTGCGGTCGGTGCTGCGGGTCATGCGGGGTTCTCCTTACGCGCGGTGCGGTGGACGGGACGCCGGGGCGGTGCTGTGCACCACCGGCTCCCGGTGGGTGCGGGAGACGGGTGCGGACCGGCGGTCAGAGCGAGTGGTAGGCGCCGTTGTGGAAGAGCAGCGGCGCGCGGCCCTCGTCGAGCCAGGACTCCTCCACCCGTGCGATGACGATGCGGTGGTCGCCGGCCGGCACGATCTGCTCGACGCGGGTCCGCAGCCAGCCGCTGACGCCGTCGAGCACCGGCTGGCCGTGCTCCAGCCGCCGCCACGCGGTCGGCCCGGCGAAGCGGTCGATGCCGCTGGTGGCGAACCGCCGGGCGAGGTCCTCCTGGTCGGCGCCGAGGAAGTTGACGACCGCGCTGTCCGCCTGCTCGACGTGCGGCCAGGAGGAGGCGGTGACGCCGATCCCGAAGGAGACCAGCGGCGGGGTCAGCGACAGCGACGTGAGCGAGGTCGCGGTGAAGCCCGCGGGCCCGCGGCCGGCGTCCACGGTGACGACGACCACCCCGGCGGGATGGTTGCGGAAGATCTTCTTGAACCGCTCGGGGCCGATGCCCGTCGCGGGAACCGAGGACATGGTGACGGTCAACGTCTCCCCCAGATCGATGGAAGGCAGGAACAACAGGAGGACAGGCAGCGGGCTCCGGCGACGGAGTCAGGGCGCGACGCGTCACCCCGCGCTGTGGCGGCGCGGCGGATCGCGTCGCGGCGTCGACGCACGGCGCGGCCGCGGGAATCACGAAGGAGAAAAGAGGGAGCGAAAGTGCGGGGAGCGGGCGCCCTTTCGGCGCCGCCGGGCGGCGCCCGCTTCGCTGCTTACCGCGTCACGCGGGAGAAGGCGGCCGATCCCGTACGCGGACCGGCGGTGGAGCGCCGACAACACGCGCGCGACGTGCGACAACAGCAGCCCGGGGCGCACCCGCAGGCCGGGACCACGGCCGTACGGAGGCGGCGGGCCGATGCCGGCACGCCTTGCGCATTCCGCTGCTCACTGGTCATGAATCCATTGTCCTGTCGGCGTTTTCGGTGGTCAACAATGCGACTCGCTGAATTAAGTCGGGCGTCGGGTACATCGATCGGGCGGCCGGTCAGGACACCGCGGGCAGCACCGGCCACGGTCCGAGCGGATCGGCGTAGAGCGCGCCGAGGGCCACCGCGCCGCCGGCGACGGGCAGCACCGATCCGGTGAAGCTGCTGGGCACCACGGCCCGTTCCGGGTCGTCGCAGACCCAGGAGCGCGCGGCGACCTCGGCGCGCAGCTCGGCCAGGCACTCCGGGAGCCAGCCGGCGCCGGGTTCGACGACCACCAGCACCTCGGGGTCGAACATGTCGAGCAGCAGCGCCGCGACCCGCCCGACCAGCCGGGCCCTGCGCCGGAAGATCTCCACCGCGGCGGGGTCCCCCGCCTTCGCCAGTTCCAGCACGTCGCCGAAGACCCGCACCGGCAGCCCGCGGGCCCACGCCTGCCGCAGCAGGGTGGGTTCGCTGACCGCGGACTGCAGGCAGCGCGGCGTGCCGCAGGCGCACGGCTCGGCGGCCCGGTCGGCGTACGGCTCGTCGGGGCCGAGCGGCAGGTGGGCGACGCTGCCCGCGCCGGAGCGCGGCCCGCGGTGCACCGCCCCCGCGGTGGCGAACGCAGCGTCCACGACGGCGCCGACGAAGAGCAGCACGCTGCTCTCCCGGGCCGCCGCGTCGCCGAGGAGCTGCTCGGCGCGGGCCAGCGCGCGCGAGTGGCTGTCGACGTGCACCGGCAGCCCGGTCGCCGCCTCGAGCATCCGGCCGGCCGGCACGTCGCGCCAGCCGAGCCGCGGATGGTCGACGATCACCCCGGCCCCGGGGTCCACCCAGTAGCCGGTGGCCAGGCCGAGCGCGAGCACGGTGCGGCCTGCGGCGTGTGCGGCGATCAGCCCGGCGAGCCGTGCGGCCAGGTCGCCGACCACCTCATCGGGGTCGGGGCGGGGCCTGGAGTGGGCCCTGCGGTCCTCCGCGACGATCGCGCCGCGCAGATCCATCAGCGACACGGTCGAGTGGGCGACCGCGATGTGGGCGCCGGCCACCAGGTGCCTGGCGGTGTCGATCTCCAGCGGGATGTGCGGGCGGCCGAGTCCTCGCGGTCCGGTCGTCTCCGGGCGCTCGACGACCAGACCGCGGGCCAGGAACTGCGCGCAGTGCCCGCTGACCGCGGCCGGCGACAGGCCGGTGAGGCGGGCCACGGTGCTGCGGGCGACCGGCCCGTGGTCGAGGATCGCGCCCAGCACCGCGCCCGGCGCGGAACCGCGCCGCACGCCGGGGACGTACGGCACGGCCCTGCGGCGCAGCCGGGTCGGCGCGTCGCGCGGCTGCGGGGCGGGAGGCTGCCGGGCGGCGGCCTGCCGGTCGTCGAGGGGGCGCGGAGTCGGGCGGACGGGCCTGCGGTCGTGCGGGGTTGCTGCCACGGGAGCCTTCCCAGGTCGGCGGGGCGGGGGCGTGCGCCACGGCCGCGCCGGCGGTGAACCGGCGGGGCGGGCACGTCCGTTGCACCCGAGCGGTGGCGCTCGGGCCGGGCGCTCAGACCTGGTGACACGCAGCGGAGCACACGCGCTTGAGGTCGACGTGACCCCGCGTCGTGAGATGTGTGGTTCGCTGCATGCCGCGCAACGTAACCGGCGGGGCCGAAAGCGGTCAAACACCTGACCGCATCGTGGACACGCCGGCGCACCGCGGACACACCCGGACAGCGCCGGGCGCGGGCGGGCGGTGCCTGGGCTCAGCCGGCGGCCCCGGAGCCGGCCGCGCCCGCGCCGGTGATCCCGGCGGCGTCCAGCACGAGGGCGGCCAGCCCGGCCGAGAGGCCGTCGAGGTGTTCCGAGCCGATGCCGGCGCGGGCGCTCGCGCCGTCGTAGACCACCATCAGCCGGCGCGCGACCAGTTCGGGGTCGGCCGCGCCGGCCCGCTCGGCCTCGGTAAGGAAGTGGGCGGTCATCTGCTGCTTGTTGCGGGCGGCGACCACACTCGCCTGGTGCGCCGGGTCCTTCAGCTCCACCTGAGCGGACAGGTACGGGCAGCCGTGGTACCCGGCCTGCGCGGCGGCCTCCTCCATCCGCTCGAAGACGTACAGGATGCGGGCGCGCGGGTCCGCGGGGGCGTCCGGCGGGGGCAGCAGCGCGGCCTCCAGCGGCGGTCCGATCCGCTCCAGCGCGGCGGCGAGCACCTCGTCCTTGCCGGCGAACAGCTGGTACATCGAGCGCTTGGACACCCCGGCGGCCTTGCACAGCGCGTCGACACCGGTGGCGGTGCCCCGCCGGTAGAAGAGGTCGGCCGCCGCGTCGAGCAGGCGCTCGCGCGGCGGCGGCTTGGCCTGCGCGGACCCGGGTGTCGTCATGGTCATGGGCCCAGGTTAGCGCGCCGGCTCGACAGGGGAAACAGATCGGTCTACAGTCGAGGAAACAGATCGGTTTCCTCCGTTCTGCCGCTCCTCCCCCGAAGGACTCCCCATGAAGATCAACGGCTCGGTCGCACTGGTCACCGGTGGCAACCGCGGCATCGGCGCGACCTTCGTCCAGGCGCTGCTCGACGGCGGGGCCGCCAAGGTCTACGCGGCGGCGCGCGACCCGCGGAAGGTCACCGTGCCCGGCGCGGAGCCGCTGCGCCTGGACGTCACCGACCCGGAGTCGGTACGCGCCGCGGCCGAGCAGGCCGGCGACGTGGACCTGCTGGTCAACAACGCGGGCATCTCCTCCGGCGCCACCCTGCTGGACGGCGCGCTCGACGACTGGCGACGCGAGTTCGAGACCCACGTGCTCGGCACCCTGACGGTCAGCCGGGCCTTCGCGCCGATCCTCGGCCGCAACGGCGGCGGCGGCATCATCAACGTGCTCTCCGCGCTGTCCTGGTTCTCGACGCCCGAGAGCGCGGCCTACTGCGCCGCGAAGTCCGCCGAGTGGTCGCTCACCAACGCGCTGCGCGTCGGGCTGGCGTCCCAGCAGACCCAGGTCACGGCCCTGCACATGGGCTACGTCGACACCGACCTCATCTCCCACCTCGACGTGCCCAAGTCCGCGCCGGCCGACATCGTCCGCGCCGCGCTCGCCGGGTTCGCGGCCGGCGACCCGGAGGTCACCGCCGACGACACCGCCACGCAGGTCAAGTCGGCCCTGTCGCAGGGCGTGGAGGCGCTGTACGCCGGGCTCGGCGCCTGACGGCGTCCCACCGCGCCCCCGCGGGGGCGCAGGGACGGCCGCAGGCCGGGACCACCGCACCCCTGCCCGCAGCCGCAGCCGCAGCCGCACCCGCACCCCCGGGGCGGTTCAGCCCCGGTACGTCTCCAGCAGCCGCAGCCACACCTCGCTGACCGTGGGATAGGACGGCACGGCGTGCCAGAGCCGGTCCACCGGCACCCGGCCGACCACCGCGATCGTCGCGGAGTGCAGCAGCTCACCCACGCCCGGCCCGGCGAAGGTCACCCCCACCAGATGTCCCGCGTCCAGGTCCACCACCATCCGCGCCCTGCCCCGGTAGCCGTCCGCGTACAGGCTCGCGCCCGCGGTGTTCGCGAGGTCGTGGTCCACCGTCCGCACCCGCAGCCCGGCGCGCTCCGCCTCGGCCGCGGTCAGCCCGACCGAGCCGATCTCGGGGTCGGTGAAGACCACCTGCGGCACCGCGGCGATGTCGGCGGTGGCGACGTGCGCGCCCCAGGGCGCGTCGTCGACCGGCGCGCCCTGGGCGCGCGCGCCGATCGCCGCACCGGCCATCCTGGCCTGGTACTTGCCCTGGTGGGTGAGGAGCGCGCGGTGGTTGACGTCGCCCACCGCGTACAGCCAGCCGTCCTCGACGCCGGTCACCCGGCAGGTGTCGTCGACGGTCAGCCAGCCGCCGGGGGTGAGCCCGACCGTCTCCAGGCCGATGTCCCCGGTCCGCGGGGTGCGCCCGGTGGCGAAGAGGATCTCGTCGGCGGTGAGCTCCCCGCCGTCGTCGAGGACGACGCGCAGTTCGCCGTCGGGGCGGCCGCCTTCGCGCGCCACGGACGTCACCGACACGCCGTACCGCACGTCGGCGCCCGCCTCGCGCAGCCCGTCGGCGACCAGTTCGCCGGCGAAGGGCTCCATCCGCGGCAGCAGCGCCCGACCCCTGACCAGCACCGTGACCTGCGAGCCCAGCGCCTGCCAGGCGGTGGCCATCTCGACCGCGACCACGCCGCCGCCGACCACCACGAGGCGGCCGGGCGCCTCCTTCGCGCTGGTGGCCTCCCGGCTGGTCCACGGCGCCACATCGGTGAGACCGGGCAGCTCGGGCAGCGCCGCGGCGGTGCCGGTGCAGACCGCCACCGCGTGACGGGCGGTCAGCCGTACGGTGCCGCCGTCCGCGGTGGTGACGGTGACCGCGCGGGGGCCGTCGAGCCGGGCGTGGCCGCGGACCAGGTCGACGCCGACCGACTCCAGCCAGCCGACCTGGCCGTCGTCCTTCCAGTGCGAGGCGAACTCGTCGCGCCTAGCCAGCACCGCCGCCGTGTCCAGCGGCCCGGCGACCGCCTGGTCCAGGCCCGGCAGCCGGCGGGCGTCCGCCCGCGCGATCACCGGGCGCAGCAGCGCCTTGCTGGGCATGCAGGCCCAGTACGAGCACTCCCCGCCCACCAGTTCGCTCTCCACGACGACCGTCGTCAGCCCGGCGGCCCGGGTGCGGTCGGCGACGTTCTCGCCGACCGGACCCGCGCCGATGACCACGACGTCGTAGGTGCGGGGGGCGTCGTCCATAACGGCTCCTGTGCTGGTGGCCTGCCGACCGGCGGTGCTCCGCCGGCGTCGCCCGGCTCGCCGCCCCCGGCCGGGGGCGGCTCCGGCGCGCTGCCCGCCATCGTACTGACGGCACGTGAGAGGAAGGCTTTCCCGTTCGCCGCCGTTCATGGGACGGGGGACGGCCGTGCCGCCCGGGGCGCCGTCGTGCGACAGCGCATATGATCACAACGTGGCGCCGAGGGGCGTCACGGGAGGTGTCCGATGGGTGAGCTGGTTCTGATCCGCCACGGCGAGACCGAGTGGACCCTGTCCGGGCAGCACACGAGCTATACCGACATCCCGCTGACGCCGCACGGCGAGGAGCAGGCCCGCAGCCTGGCGCCGCTGCTTGCGTCGCGGCACATCGCGCGGGTGCTGACCAGTCCGATGCAGCGGGCCCGCGACACCGCGAAGCTCGCCGGCCTCGACCACTCCAGGATCGACCCCGACCTCGTCGAGTGGGACTACGGCGGCTACGAGGGGGTGACCACCCGGGCGATCCACAAGACCCGCCCGAGCTGGGACCTGTGGACCGACGGCGTCCCCGAGGGGCCCGAGGGCCATCCCGGGGAGGGCGCGGAGGAGGTCGGCGACCGCGTCGACCGGGTGCTCGCCAGGGCCGACGCGGCCTTCGCCAACGGCGAGGGCGGCGACGTGGTGCTGGTCGCCCACGCCCACCTGCTGCGGGTGCTCACCGCGCGCCGGCTCGGCCTGCCGCCCGCCGACGGCGCCCTCTTCCAGCTAGCCACCGGCACCGTCAGCCGGCTGGGCATGGAGCACGGCCGCCATGTGCTGACCGCCTGGAACCGGCTGCCCTGAGCCGGGCGGCCGCGGCCCGCGCCGCCCGCCCTGACGGTGATCCGCCGGCCGGTATGGTGCGCCGGGGCGGGGGTAGAGCGTACGGGGACAGCCGAGGGAGTGCGTATGACCGTCACCGCCGGGGCGCGCACCGCAGCGCGGACCAGGTCGGCCTGGGTGCGCGGATTCGCGGCGGCGGCGGCGGGCGCGCTCCCCGCGCTGGCCTTTCCCGCGCCCTCGCTGTGGTGGCTGGCGTACGTGGCCCTGGTGCCGTGGATGCTGCTCGCCCGCTCGGCGGACACCGCACGGACGGCCGCTCGCGACGGATGGTTCGGCGGCGCCGGCTTCATGCTCGCCGTGCACCACTGGCTGCTGCCGAGCCTGACCGTCTTCATCTTCGCGCTGGCACTGCTGCTGGGCGCGCTGTGGGCGCCCTGGGGATGGCTGGTGCGCCGCCTGCTCGGTGCGGGCGCCGGGCCGCGGCAGGCCGGGGCGGCGCTGGTGCTGCTGCCGTCCGCGTGGCTGATGGTGGAGCTGGCGCGCTCCTGGCAGTACCTGGGCGGCCCCTGGGGGCTGCTGGGCGCCAGCCAGTGGCAGGTGACGCCCGCGCTGCGGCTCGCGTCAGTCGGCGGAGTGTGGCTGGTCAGCTTCGTCGTGGTGCTCGTGAACACCTGCGTCGCGCTCTTCCTCGCGGTGCCCGCGCTGCGCAGGCCCGCGGTGCTCGGGCTGCTCGCCGCGGGCGTGGCGACGGCCTCCGTCGCACTGTGGGCGCCGCGCCCGCACGCCCGCGGCTCGGTGCGGGTCGCCGTGGTGCAGCCGGGGGTCGTCGCGACCCCCGGGGCCCGCTTCGCGCGGGAGGTCGCGCTGACCCGGCGGCTGGCGGGCACCCACGCCGACCTCGTGGTGTGGGGGGAGAGCAGCGTCGGCGCCGACCTGACCTCCCACCCGGCCATGGCCGGGCAGCTCGCCTCGCTGTCCCGGCAGGTCGGCGCCGACCTGCTGGTCAACGTGGACGCGGAGAAGGCGGACGGCAGCGGCATCTCCAAGACCTCGGAGCTGATCGGCCCGCGGGGGGTGGTCGGGCCGACGTACGACAAGATGCGGCTGGTGCCCTTCGGCGAGTACATCCCGCTGCGGTCGGTGCTCGGCTGGGCCACGTCGGTGGGCAAGGCGGCGGGCGAGGACCGCAGGCCGGGCACCCGCCAGGTGGTGATGGACACCGGGGCGCTGCGGTTCGGGCCGCTGGTGTGCTTCGAGTCGGCCTTCCCCGACATGAGCCGTCATCTGGCGGGCGACGGCGTCCAGCTGCTCGTCGCGCAGTCCTCCACCTCGTCCTTCCAGCACAGCTGGGCGCCCGCGCAGCACGCCTCGCTGGCGGCGCTGCGCGCGGCCGAGACCTGGCGCCCGATGGTGCACGCGACGCTCACCGGGATCAGCGCGGTCTACGACGCGCACGGCCGGCCGGTCGGCGACCGGATCGGCACCGGCGCGAGCACCACCGCGGTGTACCAGGTGCCGCTGGCGACCGGGGTGAGCCCCTATGTGCGCTTCGGCGACTGGGTGCCGCGGGTGGCGCTGCTGCTGGTGCTGTCGGCGCTCGCGTACGAGGTGACACGGCGGTTCAGGGGCCCGCAGCCGGACGACGACCTCCTCCCGGTGGGGGCGCCGCCGCGGCCGGTGGCGCGGGCCGGCGCCACCCGCCCTGCAGCCTCCGGCGCGCCGACGGCCTCAGCCGGGCCGACAGCCTCGTCCGGCGGGTCCGGCGGAGCGAAGGCGACGCCCGCCGCGCCGGGGTCCCGGGACGCTAGGCC
Source organism: Actinacidiphila polyblastidii (assembly GCF_036353415.1). Lineage (NCBI taxonomy): Bacteria > Bacillati > Actinomycetota > Actinomycetes > Kitasatosporales > Streptomycetaceae > Actinacidiphila > Actinacidiphila polyblastidii. Next base: position 42,719 of record NZ_JAZEWV010000045.1, on the reverse strand, counting down.
GGAAGAATCTCCGTGACGATGCGCTCGCACAGCTCGTGGGTGAGCAGCGCGTCGTGGCCGTCGAGCGGCGCACCGGAGCGGACCGCGTCCAGGAACGCCAGGGTGATCTGCTCGATGCCGCGCTGGCGGGCGACGGACACCCAGTCGCCGCGGCGGCGGACCGTCGGCTGACCCTTGTGGTCGACGACCTCGGCGAGGTTGAGCACCTGGCGACGTGAGTCGGCGCCGCTGACGTCGAGGCTCTCCTCGGTGGAGCCGCTCATCCGGTTCATCGAGCCGATCGCGGTGAAGCCGTCGCCCGACAACTGGAGCACCACGTGGTGCAGCAGGCCGCGCTCCAGCCGGGCCGACACCGTGATCCGCTCGACCGGGCCCGGGGCGAGGAAGCGCAGCGTGTCGACGACGTGCACGAAGTCGTCGAAGATCACACCGCGCGGCTCCTCGGCGAGGCCGACACGGTTCTTCTGCATCAGGATCAGGTCGCGCGGGTGGTCCAGGCACTGCGCGTAGCCGGGTGCGTAGCGGCGGTTGAAGCCGACCATCAGCGGCACGCCGCGCTCCTCGGCGAGCGTCACCACGCGCCGGGCGCCGGCCAGGTCGTAGGCGAGGGGCTTGTCGACGTACGCGGGGACGCCCGCCTCGATCAGCCGCTCGGCGATCTCCACGTGGTGGGTGGTCGGCGCGTGCACGAAGGCGGCGTCGAGGCCCTGGTCGAGCAGGGCGTCGAGGGTGGTGTGCCGGTTCGGCAGCCGGAGGGCGTCGCCGACCCGGTCGAGCGTGGCGGGGGTGCGGGTCTGCAGGTGCAGTTCGAGGCCCGGCTGCGCGGCCAGCACGGGCAGGTACGCCTTCTGTGCGATGTCACCGAGCCCGATGACGCCGATCTTCAGTGGGGCGCTGCCGGATGCCATGCCTGCTCCTGTCGTCGCCGGTGGCCCGGCGCCGGGCGCCGCCGCCGGCCGCTGTGTGGGGTGGACCGCCGCGACGGCCCGTTTCCGCTGGTGGCGGGGGTGCCGTCACCGCAGCATACGGTGTCGGCCGGAGGTTCACTCCTGCGGGGAATACCCGATCACTCCTGGTTCGTGCAGAGTTGGCCGGGTGCGTCCTCTCCCCCTCGTAGTGGTGCTGGTGGCGGCCTGGGCCGCGGCCGGCTGCGCCACCGTCTCCCCCGCCCCGCGGCCTTCAGGGCCGTCCCTGTCGTCCCACCCGGCCGCCGTGGCCGCAGGCGCCGCGCACCCGGACGGGGCGACGGGCGCCCGGTCCGGACCGCCGTCCGCGCCGCCGGTGCACCAGGCGATCGGCACGACGGGTCCGGACGTCGCGTCGACGCCGCACCCGGCGCCGGCGGAGGTCCGGCCCGCACCGGCCACACGGGTGGGGGCCGCCGCGCCGGACCCGGAGCGCCGGCGCGGCCGTTCGGGCCGGCGGCGGCCCGCCTTCCGGCCCGGCACGAACCGGTCGGGCACCGTTCCTCCGGCGCCGCTCGTGGGCCGCGCCCCCGACGTGTGCCGGCTCGGGCGGACGTACGGCGGCTGGTCGGGCGGCAGCCCCGCGGCGCGCATCTGCCGCGGCGCGTACGGCGGTTGACGCGACGCCGGATGCGGAGACCGGAGGCGGGCGGCCGGTGAGCGACGGCGGGCGAGCGACGGCGGCGGGCCGGCACGGATTGCCGGAACCCGCTCCCGTCCGTCCGCACCCGGCGTGCGGAAGCGGCCGTTCAGAGCTGCGCGCTCAGCGCTGCGCGGCGAGGTCCGGGACGCGCCAGTCGATCGGCGCGTGGCCCTGCGCCTTGACCGCTTCGTCGATCTGCCCGAACGGCTTGCTGCCGAGGAAGAGCTTGGCGGACAGCGGCGACGGGTGGGCGCCCTGGATGACGGCGTGCCGCTCGGTGTCGATCAGCGGCAGCTTCTTCTTCGCGTAGTTCCCCCACAGGACGAACACCGCGGGGTCGGGGCGGCCGGAGACCGCCGTGATCACCGCGTCGGTGAACTTCTCCCAGCCCCTGCCCTTGTGGGAGTTGGCCTCGCCCTCGCGGACCGTGAGCACCGCGTTGAGCAGCAGGACGCCCTGCTCGGCCCAGGGCATCAGGTAGCCGTTGTCCGGCACCGGGTAGCCGAACTCGTCCCGCAGCTCCTTGAAGATGTTGCGCAGCGACGGCGGGGTCCTGACCCCGGGCCGCACCGAGAAGCACAGCCCGTGGCCCTGCCCCTCGCCGTGGTACGGGTCCTGGCCGAGGATCAGCACCTTCACCTGGTCGAACGGCGTGGCCTCCAGGGCGGCGAACACCTGGTCCCGCGGCGGGAAGACGCGGTGCTCGCGCCGCTCGGCCTCGACGAACTCGGCGAGCTGCTGGAAGTAGGGCTTGTCCAACTCCTCGCCGAGAGCGGCCTGCCAGGAGTCGGGCAGCATGCTGGGCACGTCGGGAACCTCCGGTAAGCGATCCGTTGCTGCCTCAGAACCTAGCCCCACCCGCTGACAGCGCCCTCACCGACGGCGGGCTGTTCCTCCAGGCCCGCCGGCAGCGCCCGCGCGCGGCGCCCCCGTGTCAGTGGCCGGCCTGGAGGAACAGCCCGCCGTCGATGACCAGGTTCTGGCCGGTGATCCAGGCGGCCTGCTCGGAGAGCAGGAAGGCGGCGGCGCCGCCGATGTCCTCCGGTACGCCGAGCCGGCCCAGCGGGTAGGCCGCGGCGGCCTCCTCCTCGCGTCCCTCGTAGAGGGCGGCGGCGAACTTCGTCTTCACCACGGCGGGCGAGACGGAGTTGACCCGCACGCCGGGCGCCATCTCCGCGGCGAGCTGCACGGTCAGGTTGACCAGCGCGGCCTTGCTGACGCCGTAGGCGCCGATGAGCGGGGAGGGCGCGAGGCCCGCGACGGAGGCGACGTTGACGATCGCGCCGCCGTTGTCCTTCTGCCAGGCCCGCCAGGTCTGCTGGGCGAAACCGAGCGCGGAGATCACGTTGGTCTCGTAGACCTTGCGCGCGACGCCGAGGTCGAGGTCGGCGAGCAGGCCGTAGACGGGGTTGGTGCCCGCGTTGTTGGCCAGGTAGTCGATCCGGCCGAAGGCCGCCATGGCGCGCTCGACGGCGACGGCCTGGTGGGCCTCGTCGTGGGCCTTGCCGGCGACGCCGATGACGCGGTCGCTGCCGAGGCTTTCCACCGCCGCATTGAGGGCGTCCTCGTTGCGTCCGGTGATGCAGACGCGGTCACCGCGGGCGACGAGCGCCTCGGCGATGCCGTAGCCGATGCCGCGGCTTGCGCCGGTGACGAGTGCGGCGCGGCCGCTTTCCGGGGGGAGCTGAATCATGTGCTGGGCCTTCTTGACGTGGCGGATCGGCAGGGCCGCCGCCGGGACGGGCGGCGGGCGCGGAGGACCGGTGGGGACGGCGCGGGCGGGTGCGGGCGTCAGTCGAGCGGGCCGCCGGCCACGTACAGCACCTGACCGGAGACGAAGCCGGCCGCCTCACCGGTGAAGAAGGCCACGGCGTTGGCGACGTCGTCCGGCTCGCCGACCCGCTGGACCGGGATCTGGCCGGCGGCGGCGGTCTTGAAGTCCTCGAAGCCCATGCCGACGCGCGCGGCGGTGGCGGCGGTCATGTCGGTGGCGATGAAGCCGGGGGCGACGGCGTTGGCGGTGACGCCGAACTTGCCCAGCTCGATGGCGAGGGTCTTGGTGAGGCCCTGCATGCCCGCCTTGGCCGCCGAGTAGTTCGCCTGGCCGCGGTTGCCGAGCGCGGAGGACGAGGAGAGGTTCACCACCCGGCCGAACTTCGCGTCCACCATGTGCTTCTGGACGGCGCGGGTCATCAGGAAGGCGCCGCGCAGGTGCACGCCCAGCACGGTGTCCCAGTCGGCGGCGGTCATCTTGAAGAGCAGGTTGTCGCGGAGCACGCCGGCGTTGTTGACCAGGATGGTGGGCGCGCCCAGCTCGGCCGCGACCTTGGCGACGGCGGCCTCGACCTGCGCCTCGTCCGACACGTCCGCGCCGACCGCCAGCGCCCGGCCGCCGGCCGCGGTGATGGTGGCGACGGTGTCCTTGCAGGCGTCCTCGTCGAGGTCGAGTACCGCGACGGCGCGGCCTTCGGCGGCCAGCCGTACGGCGGTGGCGGCGCCGATCCCGCGGGCGGCCCCGGTGACGATCGCGACGCGCTGCTCGGTGGTGGACATCTGTGTCTCCTCAAGCCCGGTGGTGGAGCCGCCCGCACGTCCCGCGCATGAGCGACCGCTTAGTAGGTCCCGTAGCCGAAACCGTAGGAGCGCCGTGACCCTGTGTCAACGTCACCACGGGGGATGTGGCTGACCGCACGGACACCGGGGGCGCGTGCGGCCGCGTCCCTCCCGGCCGCGCACCCGGGAGGGACGCGATCAGCGGACCAGCAGCTCCAGCAGCCGGTCCGCCTCACGCGCGGCGTCCGCGGTCAGGCCGGTGTGGATGGGGCCGGGCTGGACCACCGTGGAGCGCGGCGCGGTGAGCCAGCGGAAGCGGCGCCCCGGGTCGTCCCCCGCCGCCTGGCCCGCGCCCTCGCCGCCGCCGCAGACGCCCTGGTAGCCGCGCAGCGCCGCCCGTACGCCGTCGACATCGATCGACGGGTCCAGGCAGCGCAGCCGGGCCTCGTCCAGGTGCACCCGGGCGCCCACGTATCCCTGCGCGCGGCAGTACACCAGCACGCCCGCGTTGATCATCTCGCCGCGCTCGATCCGCGGCACCACGCGGACGAGCGCGTACTCGAAGACGTCCCGCCCGTTCACCGCGATCCCTTCCCGTCGGCGTGTCCCTCGACCCACGGCCGCAGCCACTCCGGCGGCGGCTGCTTCTCGCGCCGCCCCGGCGCCATGGTGATCCGCTCGTGGACGTCCACCGCGCGGGCGCCCAGCAGTTCGCGGTAGGCGGCGCGCACGTCGTCCGGCGTGTCGAAGCCCGGCTCGCCGGTGAGCCACTCGTCGGGCACCAGTGAAGTGACCTCGGCGAGCAGGTCGTCGGTGACCTTGGCCGCCAACTCCTCGGCCACTGCCGCAGGATCGGGTGAGAAGCGGCTCAGCGCGTGGTCCGAGGCGTCGTACGGCTTGGCCGAAGCCGCCTGCGCGGACGCCCAGTTGTGGTGCCAGATCAGGGAGGCCCCGTGGTCGATCAGCCACAGGTCCCGGTGCCAGACCAGCATGTTAGGATTCCGCCACGACCGGTCGGCGTTGCCGATGAGCGCGTCGAACCACACGATGCGGCTCGCCTCCGCGGGATCCACGGTGAACACCAGCGGATCGAAGCCGAGGGAGCCGGGCAGGAAGTCCATCCCCAGGTTGAGCCCGCCGCTCGCCTTGAGCAGGTCCTGGATCTCCTGGTCCGGTTCGCCGAGCCCGATCACCGGATCGAAGTCGAAGCGCACGAGTTCGGGCACCCGCAGGTCCAGCCGCCTGCCGAGCTCTCCCGCGATCATCTCGGCGACGAGCGCCTTGCGGCCCTGGGCCGCGCCGACGAACTTCACCACGTAGGTGCCGAGGTCGTCCGCCTCGACCACACCGGGCACCGAGCCGCCCTCACGCAGCGGCGTCACGTACCGGATCCCGGTCACTTCTCTCACCATCCCCCCAGGTTATGCGGAGAAGACTGCCCTCATGGACAAGATCACCTCCGGTACCCAGGACTCCCCCGACCGCCGGGATCGCCCGCGCTCCCCCGACCACCGCGGCTTCCCCCGCCAGTTCGCCCGCACCCGGCGCTTCGCGCTCGGCGTCCCGCGCGCCTTCACCCTCACGCCCGAGGGCGACGGGGTGCTTTTCCTGCGCACGCGCGGCGCCGAGGACCCGGTGTCCTGCCTCTGGCGGCGCGACGCCGGCGGCGAGCGCCTGCTGGCCGACCCGGCCGACCTCGCGGGCGGCGCGCCCGCCGAGCTGCCCGAGGCCGAACGCGTCCGGCGCGAGCGGGCCCGCGAGCACACCTCGGGGATCGTCGGCTACGCCACCGACGCCGCGGTGCGCCTGGTCGTCCTCACCCTCGACGCGGCGCTGTGGACCTGCGATCCCGGCACCGGGCGCACCCGCCGCGTGCCGACCGCGGGACCGGTCGTCGACCCGCGCCCCGATCCGTCGGGCCGCCGCGTCGCCTACGTCACCGCGGGCGCGCTGCACGTCGTCGAGCTGGACTCCGGCGCGGACCGGACGCTCGCCGCGCCGGAGGGGCCGGAGGTGACGTACGGGCTGGCCGAGCACGTGGCCGCGGAGTCGATGGGCCGGCGCCGCGGCCACTGGTGGGCCCCGGACGGGGAACGGCTGCTGGTCGCCCGGGTGGACACCTCGCCGGTACGGCGCTGGTGGATCGCCGACCCGGCCGACCCGGCCCGCCCGCCGCGCGAGGTGCCCTACCCGGCGGCGGGCACCGCCAACGCCGACGTCTCGCTGCACGTCCTCGGCCTGGACGGCGCCAGGACCGCGATCGACTGGGACCGCACCGCCTACGAGTACGTGACCGCCGCGCACTGGGACGCGCACGGCCCGCTCGTCGGTGTGCAGAGCCGCGACCAGCGGACCGTGCGGGTGCTCGACTGCGACCCCGGCAGCGGCGCCACCCGGGTGCTGCACGAGCAGCGCGACCCGGCCTGGGTGCAGCTGATCCCCGGCACCCCGGTCCGCACCGCCTCCGGCGCGCTGGTGCACACCGCGGACGAGGGCGACACCCGGCGGCTGACCGTCGACGGGCGGCCGGTGACGCCCGAAGGACTGCAGATCCGTGAAGTGGTGGGCGTCGAAGGGGAGTCGGTGCTGTTCGTCGCCTCCGACGAGCCGACCGAGGCGCACCTGTGGTCGTACGACCCGGCCCGGCGGCCCGTGGGCGCGGGCGGCCCGCTCGTGCGGCTGAGCGAGGGGCCCGGGGTGCACGCGGGGCAGCGGGCCGGCGCGGGCCTGCTGCTCGCCTCGCACACCGAGGGCGGCCAGGAGTTCCGGTTCTCGTCGGGCGGGAGATCGCTGCCCGTGGCGAACCTGGCCGCCGAACCCCTGGTGCGGCCGCGCCCGGTGTGGCTGCGGGCTGGCGAACGCGCCCTGCGCACCGCGCTGTTGCTGCCCTCCTGGTACGAACCGGGCGTCGGCCCGCTGCCGGTGCTCCTCGCGCCGTACGGCGGGCCCGCGATGCAGCTGGCGGTGCGCGCCAGGAGCGGACCGCTGTGCCAGGCGCAGTGGTTCGCCGAGGAGGGCTTCGCGGTGGTGGTGGCGGACGGCCGCGGCACTCCGGGGCGGGGCCCGCGGTGGGAGAAGACCGTGCACGGGGACACGCTGACCGCGCCGGTGGAGGACCAGGTGCGCGCGCTGCACGCGGCTGCGAGCCACTGCCCCGACCTGGACCTGACGCGGGTGGCGATCCGCGGCTGGAGCTTCGGCGGCTCGCTGGCCGCGATGGCGGTGCTGCGCCGGCCCGACGTCTTCCACGCGGCGGTCTGCGGCGCGGGGCCGAGCGACCAGCGGCTGTACGACACGCACTGGCGCGAGCGGTTCCTCGGCCACCCGGACGAGGACCCCGCGGCGTACGAGCGCTCCTCGCCGATCTCCGAGGCGGCGTCGCTCTCCCGGCCGCTGCTGCTGGTGCACGGCCTCGCCGACGACAACGTGGTGGCGGCGCACACCCTGCGGATGTCGGCGGCGCTGCTCGCCGCGGGGCGGCCGCACCAGGTGCTGCCGCTGTCGCGCGTCACCCACTCGCCCTCGGACGAGGTGGTGGTGGAGGGGCTGATGCGGCACGAGGTGGATTTCCTGCGCACCGCGCTGAACGCCGCGGCGCCCTGATCCGTATGACCCGGCACGCGTGAAGCACAGCACGCCGCCGGGCACCGGACCTCACCTGTCCGCCCGCCCGGCCCCACCAGCGGACAGGATGCAGCACATGGCCGACAACCCCGGATTCCCCGAGTCCCCCTCCCGCCGCGGCGTCGTCGCCGCGGCGGGCGGCGCGGGTCTCGCCGCCGTTCTCACCGCCTGCGGCTCCGGCTCCGACTCCGCCGCCGGCTCCAAGCGCGGCGCGGACTCGCCCTCCTCCGGCGGGGCGTCCACCGGCGCCGGCGCCCCGTCCTCCGACCCCACGACCTCGGCCGCGGCCGGCGGCGGCGGGACGGCGCTGGCCAGGACCTCGGAAATCCCGGTCGGCGGCGGCAAGGTCTTCGCCGCCCAGAAGGTGGTCGTCACCCAGCCGACCGCCGGCCAGTTCAAGGCGTTCTCCGCGGTCTGCACGCACCAGGGCTGCACCGTCGCGGGCGTCGCCGACGGCGTCATCAGCTGCCCGTGCCACGGCAGCAAGTTCCACGTGGCCGACGGCAGCGTCGCCGACGGCCCGGCGAGCGCGCCCCTTCCGGCCAAGCAGGTCACCGTCTCCGGGGGCGAGGTGACGCTGGCCTGAGACGGCGCCGCCCGGCCGCGTCACCGGGGATGATCGCCGGCCGAGCGGCGCAGCGCGTCGACCGCCGCCCGGATCGCGGGACGGCGGTCGGCGTCCGCCCGCCACACCGCGTAGACGTGGCGGCGCATGGTGTGGCGCACCGGGGTGATGCGGACGCCGGCCGGCATCGGGTCGCGGCCCAGCCGCGGCATCACCGCCACGCCGAGCCCCGCGGCGACCAGCGCGAGGACGGTGGCGTGCTCCTCGGCGTGGTGGGCGATGCGCGGCTCGATGCCCTTCCCGCGCAGCGTGAACAGCAGCCACTCGTGGCAGAAGCCGCCGTCGGGCCAGGCGATCCAGTCCTCGTCCGCGAGCTCGACGAGATCGATCAGCTCCCGGTCCTCCAGCCGGTGGCCCGCGGGCAGCGCGACGTCCACGATGTCGTCCAGGAGCGGCGCCTTGGCGAGGCCGCCCGGCAGCGAGAGCGGCTTGTTGTACCAGTCCAGGACGATGGCCAGGTCGATGTCGCCGCGGGTCAGCCGGGCCAGCTGGTCCTGCGGTTCCAGCTCGTGGACGACGGTGCGCAGCTGCGGGTGCGCGCGGCGCAGCTCGCGCAGCGCCTCGGGGAACAGGCCGCGGACCGCGGTGGGGAACGCGCCGGCCCGCAGCTCGCCGACGGCGGCGCCGCGGTGCGCCTCCAGGTCGGCGTGGGCCAGTTCGACCAGCGACAGTATCCGTTCGGCGTGGCCGGACAGCAGCCGGCCCGCGTCGGTGAGCCGGACCCCGCGGCCGTTCCTGGCCAGCAGCGACTGGCCGGTCTCCCGCTCCAGCTTGGCCATCTGCTGGGAGACCGCGGAGGTCGTCACGCTCAGCACGTCCGCCGCGGCGCTCACCGAGCCGTAGGTGTCGATGGCGTGCAGGATGCGGAGGCGCTCCAGACTCAACATGTAAGCGATTCTACGTTGTCCGTGTAAGAAAACTCGCTTGTTCTAAGAGGTCCCGCGGTCCATCGTGGTGCCATGAGCGCACCCGCCGAGAGCCGCAGCAGCACCGAGAGCCGCCGCACCACCGAGATCGGCACGACTGAGATCGGCACGGCTGCGACGGCCGTCGACGATCCCCCGCCGGTCCCGGCTCCCCCGGCCGCGCCCGCCGGTCTCGGCCGGTTCGTGGACTGGCGGATCCGCTTCGTCGCGCTCGGCCTGGTCTGGGGGTTCAGCTTCCTGTTCATGAAGGTGGGGAACGAGGCGTTCGCCCCTCTCCAGGTGACCCTGGGCCGGATGGTGTTCGGCACCGCCGTGCTGGCCGTCGCCCTCGTCGCCCGGCGCGAGCGGCTGCCGCGCGGCGGGCGCACCTGGCTGCATCTGACCGTCGCCGCCTTCCTGCTCAACGCGCTGCCGTTCTCGCTGTTCGCCACCGCCGAGCAGACCATCCCCTCGGTGCTGGCCGGGATGTGCAACGCGGCGACTCCGCTGTTCTCGATGCTCGTCTCGGTGGTGGCGCTCTCCGAGGACCGTCCGTCGCGGCAGCGGTTCGCCGGGGTCGGCATCGGCTTCGTGGGGGTGCTCACCGTCCTCGGCGCCTGGCAGGGCTTCTCCGGCCAGGACCCCGAGGGCACGCTCATGGCGCTCACGGCGGCCTTCAGCTACGCGGTCGGCTGGGCGTACGTCCGCCGCACACTGGCCGGCACCGGCAGCTCCAACCTGTCCATGTCCGCCGCCCAGTTGGCGATCGGCACGGGACAGCTCCTGCTGGTGACGCCGTTCTTCACCTCGGTGCCGGACTCCTATCCGCTGAAGTCGGTGCTGTCGGTGCTGGCGCTGGGCGCGCTGGGCACCGGCCTCGCCTTCCTCGTGCAGTACGGCCTGGTGGCGGAGAAGGGCCCGACCATCGGCGCGATGGTCACCTACCTCATACCGATCGTGGCCACCGCGGCCGGCGCGCTGCTCCTCGGCGAGTCCCTGAGCTGGAACGAACCGGTGGGCGCCGCGGTGATCCTGTTCGGCGCCGCGCTCACCCAGCGGCGGCCCAGGCCGGGCCGGGCCGGCAGAGCCGCCGCGCGCGCCGACGCGATCTGACCGGCGGGCTCGGGCGAGCGGCCCGCGCTCAGGCGTAGCGGCCCGCGCCGGTGGGCCGCAGCACCTCGGCGACGGCGTCGGCGAGCGGCGTGACGTCCTGCGGGCCGAGCGGGGAGACGGTCAGCCGCACGCCGGGCCGCGACCGCGCCCGGAAGCGGGCGCCGGGCGCGACCGCCCAGCCCCGCTGCAGCAGTCCGGCCACCGCGCCGGTCTCGTCGGAGACCGGGACCCAGACGTTCATGCCGCTGCGCCCGTGCGCGGCGACCCCGCGGTCGGCCAGCGCGGCGAGCAGCGCCTCGCGCCGTGCGTCGTAGGAGCGTGCGGTCGCGTCCGGGTCCAGCGCGCCGCTCTGCCACAGGTGGACCACCGCGCGCTGCAGCAGGTGGCTGACCCAGCCGGCGCCGAGCCGGTGCCGGCCGCGGACCCGGTCGACGGTGACGGCGTCCCCGGTGTAGAGGGCGAGGCGCAGGTCGGGCCCGTACGCCTTGGCGGTGGAGCGCACCAGCGCCCAGTGCTCGGTGGCGCCGGACAGGCAGTGCAGCGGCTCCGCGGTCAGGCCGTGCACGTGGTCGTCGTCGACGACCAGCACCTGGCGGTGGGCGGCCAGCAGGTCCCGCAGCCGCGCCGCGCGGTCCGCGGACAGCGCGGCGCCGGTCGGGTTCTGCCCGCGGTCGGTGACGACCAGGGCGCGCGCCCCCGCGGCCAGCGCGCGGGCCACGTCGGCGGCCAGCGGGCCCTCGTCGTCCACGCCGACCGGGACCGCGCGCAGACCCAGCGCGGGCACCAGGTCCAGCAGGCTGCCCCAGCCCGGGTCCTCGACGGCGACCGCGTCGCCGGGCCTGAGGTGGGCGGCCAGCACCCGTTCCATCGCGTCCAGCGATCCCGAGGCCAGGCCCACCGGGCCGGCGGGCACGCCGTCGGCGTCGAAGGCGGCGCGGGCGAGCCGCGCCAGGTCGGCGTCGACCGGCGGGCCGCCGTAGAGGGCGGGCGAGCGCGCGTGGTGCGCGGCGGCCGCGGCGAGCGCCTCGGCCAGCGGCGGCAGCAGCGCGACGTCCGGGTTGCCGGTGGAGATGTCGCGGACGCCCGGCGGCACGTCGATCCTGATGCTGTCGCGCGGCGCGGTCGCGGGCCGGGCCCGCACCCTGCTGCCGCGGCGGCCCGCCGTCTCGATCACCCCGCGGTCGCGCAGCAGCCGGTAGGCGGCCGCGACGGTGTTCGGGTTGACGTCCAGCTCCCGCGCCAACTCCCGCAGCGGCGGCAGGGTTTCGCCCGGCCGCAGCGCTCCCGCGCCGACCGCGCCCTCGATGTCGGCGGCAATAGCCGATGCGCCCCGACCAGTGATCCGATACTCTCCTAGCACAAACAGCATTATGCACTAGTTCAAAGGATGGTGCCATGGACAGCGCCGCGCCGCCGCCTCCGTACCCGCCGTCGGACCTCACCGTCCCGACCCGCCTGCGCGAGCGCGCGTCGTACGACCGCGCGGTGGTGCACGGCATCCTCGACGACGGCTACGTGTGCCACCTCGGTTTCGTCCGCGACGGCCGGCCGGTGGTGCTGCCGACGCTGTACGCGCGGTCCGGCGAACGGCTCTACGTGCACGGGTCGACCGGCTCGCGGCCGCTGCGCGGCGCCTCGGCCGGGCTCGCGGTGTGCCTGACCGTCACCCATGTCGACGGGCTGGTGCTGGCCCGCTCCGCCTTCCACCACTCCCTCAACTACCGCTCGGTGGTGGTGCACGGCACCGCCCGCCAGGTCACCGACCCGGCCGAGAAGTCGGCGGCGCTGGACGCGATCGTCGAGCAGGTGGTGCCGGGCCGGGCGGCCGACTCCCGCCGGGCGAACTCCAGGGAGCTGGCCGCCACCGCCGTCCTGCGGCTGGACCTCGCCGAGGTCTCCGCCAAGATCCGCACCGGCGGCCCGAGCGACGAGCCGGAGGACGCCGCGCTCCCCTACTGGACGGGCGTCGTCCCGGTGACCCGCGGGCACGGGCAGCCGCTGCCGGCCGACGACCTCGACCCGGCCGTCGCGCTGCCCGGCTACCTCACCGCGGACCGCCCGGCGCCCGGCGCACCGCACGGCGCGGCCTGACCCGCCACGGAAGATCCGGAGGACCTCGTGCTGATCCACCCCTGGGACGCGCCCGCCGACGACGACGAGTGGCGCGAGTGGCTCACCGCCCGCGACTTCGGGCAGCTGGCGGTCAACGGCCTCGACGGCGAACCGCCGTTCGTCCAGCCGGTGCACTTCGCGTACGACCCCGGGCCCGGCGGGCACGGCGAGGCGCTGCTCCACCTCGCCCGGCCCAACCCGCTGTGGGCGGCGCTGTCGGCGAGCCCGCGGGTCACCCTCAGCGTCGTCGACGACTACGTCTTCATCCCCGGGCCCTGGCACGCCGCGCCGGACGCGCCGGCCGAGCACGGCACCCCGACGAGCTTCTACGCCGCCGTCCAACTGCTCGGCGTGGCGCATGTGCTGGACGACCCGCGGGACAAGGCAGCGCTGCTGGAGCGCCAGCTCGCCCACTTCCAGCCGGCCGGCGGCACCGCGCCGGTGGGGTCGCCCGACGCGCCGTTCGGCCGGATGCTGCCGGGCATCCGCGGGGTCCGGATCGAGGTCACCTCCGTGCGGGCCAAGTTCAAGTACGGCGGCAACAAGCCGCGCGAGGTCCAGCGCCGGGTCACCGGACTGCTCGCCGCCCGCGCCGCGCCGCACGATCTCGCCGCCCGCGCCCACCAGCTGAGGCGGCTGGCGGCGTTCGACGCGAACGACGCGGGCGGCGGGGCGTAGGGCTGCCGCCCCGGGTCAGTCCACGTCGGCGGCCGGCACAGGCGCGGGCGCGGGTGTGGAGGGGGACGCGGGCGCGGGTGTGGACACGGGCGCTGCCGGAGCGGCCCGGCCGGCGGCCGCCTCCTGGCAGGCCAGGGCCGCCACCGCGGCCAGCAGGATCACCGTGCCGGCGAGGGTCGCGGCGGTGAGGCGTTCGCCGAGCAGCAGCACGGCGAGGGCCGCCGCCGAGACCGGTTCGATCAGCGCGACCACCGAGACGGTCGCCGCCCGCAGCACGGCCGCGCCCGCGAAGTACAGCGCGTAGGCGAGCGCGGTCGGCACGACGGCGAGGTAGCCGAGCAGCAGCACGGTCCGGCCGAGCCCCGTGGCGTCCGGCGCGATGCCCTCACCGAGCGCGGCGGGCAGCAGCGCCAGCGCGCAGACGCCGAAGGACCACAGCGCGGTGTCCAGCGGGTCGCCCGCCGTGCCCCGGCTGCCGTGCCAGCGGGTGAGCAGCGTGATGCCGGCGTACCCGGCGGCGGAGAGCACCGCGAGGAGGACGCCCGCGGTGCTCTCCGCCGCCGGCCCGCCGCCGACCACCAGGACGGCGAGCCCGGCGGGCGCTCCCGCGACCGCGACCACGCCGCCGCGGCCGAGCCGTTCGCCCATCGCCAGGCGGGCGGCCAGAGCGATCATGACCGGGCCCGCGCCGAGCGTGACCACGGTCGCGACCGCCAGTCCGGTCGACTTGACCGCGCAGAAGTACGCGGCCTGGAAGAGCGTCAGGCCCGCGCCCGTGGTGAGCACGCGCAGCACCGAGCGCGGGCGGGCGGGCCGCCGGGGGCGCAGCAGGCGGACGGCGAGCAGCAGGACGAAGCCGCCGGCCGCGCGCCAGAAGGTGAGTCCGAGCGGGCCGAGCCCGCTGCCCCGGTAGAGCAGGGCGGCCGCGGCGCCCGCGGTCCCCCAGGCGGTGGCGGCGAAGACGACGGACAGCAGGCCGCGGCCGACGGACAGGGCCGGGCGGGCCTGCGGGGAGGCAGGCCGGATGGGCGTGAGTGGCACGAGAGTTCTCCCGCGAAAGAGGTGAGCAGGGGGCACGTCACCGTCTGCGGGCAGCACTCACCGTCCGGTCCTGCGCGGCCGCACAGCGGCCCGACGCCCGTCCCGTTCCGTGACCTCATCCGGCCGCGCGCGTGCGCGCGGGCCGCCCGCGTCAGCGGGTGGGAGGGGGAAGCACAGTGGAATGCATGCGGTCAGCCTACCGGGAGGCCGGGTCGGCGGCGCCGGCCTGGCGCGCGGCGGCCGCCGCCGGGTTCGCGTCCTGCTCCGCCGAGTTGGCGCGCTCCCCCGGATTGCCGGACTCCCCCCGCCGCCCGTGCTGCGCCGCGCCCGTGCGGGAGGAGGCGACTTCGAGCGTCGGCTGCGGCGAGGAGGCGGACGGGGAGGCCGGCCGGGAGGACGCGGCGGTCTGGGCGACGAACGCCCCGCACAGGACGAGCGCGCCGCCGGCCACCTGCACCGCGCCGAGGTGCTCGCCGAGCAGGAACCAGGCCAGCACCGTCCCGACGACCGCCTCGATGCAGGCGACGACCCCGGCGACCTGCGGGGTGAGCCGGCGCACCGCGAGGACTCCGGACAGGTACGCGACGACGGTGGCGACGAGCACGATCCAGCCGACCAGCAGGACCGACGGCACCTCGCGTTCGCCGAGCGCGGCCCGGTGGGCGAGCGCGCCGAAGGCGATGTTCCACGGCCGCGCGACGGCGGTGAGCAGCACGGTGCCGACGATGAGGCCGTAGGCGATGACCGCCACCGGGTCGGGCGCGTCCTCGCCGGCGGAGCCGTGGTCGGCGAGGACGAAGTACGCCACCTGGCAGCAGGCCGCGCCGAAGGCGCAGAGCAGGCCCAGCGCGTCGAAGGCCAGCCCGGACCAGACCTCCACGACACACGCCATCCCGGAGACGGCGAGCAGCACGCCGACGGCCGCGGCCCCGCTGACCGGGCGGCGCTGCACGAACCGCACCCAGCCGAGCAGCAGCGCCGGGCCGAGGTACTCCACCAGGATCGCGACGCCGACCGGGATGCGGGAGATCGCGACGAAGTACAGCGCCTGGCAGCCGGCGACGCCGAGGGCGCCGAAGCCGAGCAGCAGTCCGGGCCGCAGCCGGGGCAGTTCACGGTGGCGGAGCGCCACCGGCAGCAGGATGAGCGCGGCGCCCGCGACGCGCATCCAGACCACGTGCAGCGGGTCGAAGCCCGCCTCGATCAGCGGTTTGGCGGCCACCCCTGATCCGCCGAACGCGACCGCCGACACCAGGGCGAGTCCGAGGCCCCTGGTCCTCCCCGACCATGCTTGCATCCGGCCATGATGTCAGTCGGCGACAGGACCGTCATCCCGATGGCGGCTGACATCGAGCCCGGCCGCCTCCAGCACCGCGACGGCCCGTGCAGCGGGGGCGGCGACGGGCGCGTCGACCGGGCCCCACCGGCCGTGCCCGGCCGCGCCCCACCGCGCCCGGCCGTGTGCAGGCCTCCCCCGGCCGCCCCGACCGCCCGTCAGGGCCAGAGCTGCGACCTGATCCAGCCGTTCTCGGCGGTGCGCTCGTAGCGCAGCCGCAGGTGCCCGCGGTCGGGGTCGGCCTGGAAGAACTCGGCGTCCTGGGCGCGCAGCCGGTAGACGGTGTGCGTCTCGGGGACGCTGCCCGGCTCGGCCGCCACCACCTCCTGCGCGGCGCGGCGGGCCCGCTCGTACTCCTCGGGGCCGGCCAGCGGCGCGCTCTGCCGTCCGGTGAAGCCGGCCGCGCGGGAGGCGGGGCTGCGGCCGAGGAAGTCCTGCCGGGTGATCCGCGGTCCGAGCACCGTGACCGGCCCGGTCAGCCGGATCTGCCGGCCGTGCGCGGGCCAGTAGAAGGTGAGCGCGGCCCGCGGGTTGGCGGCCAGGTCGCGGCCCTTGCGGCTGCGGGCGTCGGTGGCGAAGACGTACGCGCAGTCCGCCGTGTCGATGCCGCGCAGGATCAGCACCCGGGCGCTGGGCGTGCCGTCCG
Source organism: Actinacidiphila polyblastidii (assembly GCF_036353415.1). Lineage (NCBI taxonomy): Bacteria > Bacillati > Actinomycetota > Actinomycetes > Kitasatosporales > Streptomycetaceae > Actinacidiphila > Actinacidiphila polyblastidii. The sequence continues at coordinate 26,478 of NZ_JAZEWV010000045.1, read as the reverse complement.
GGCTCGCCGTGCTCAGCGTCATGACCTGCGGCTCGGGCAGGCGGTCGGCGAGCGCCCGGTCCAGCCAGCGGGCGAAGAGCGGGCCGGGCGCCCCGGGGGCCGTCGCCGGGTCGAACCGCGGCAGCTCCCCGGCGAGCACCGGCGCCGCCCGCACCCGCCCGAGCAGCGCCTCGTCGTCGTACCCGGCGGCGCCGCCGCCATCGGCCACACCGCCGTCCTGGGTGCCGGTACCGCCCACGTGTCCTCCCATGTGCCCTGCGCGGTGTCTGATGGACCGCGGGGCCGGTGTGCCGGGCCCCGCGGTCCATCAGACACCAGACGCCGGGCCGCGGGCGGGAGAACCCGCCCGGCGGCCCGGCGCCGGTGCCGGCCCGTGCGGGTCAGCGCACGGTCACCGTGGCCGTGTGGGTGCCCGCGGTGAAGACGTAGTCGCCGCGCGCGACCTGCTGCCTGCCGGCCCCGTCGACGTCGCCCGGGGTGACGGCCAGCCGGCTCGGCGGCACGTCGAGGGTGACGGTGCGGGACTGCCCCGCCGCCAGGTGCACCTTGGCGAAGGCGACCAGCTTCCGGGACGGCGACAGCACGTCGCTGACCGGCTGCGAGACGTAGACCGGCACGACCACGTCGCCGGCGCGGTCGCCGGTGTCGGAGACGTGCACCTTCAGGTGGATGGTGTCGCGGGTGCCGGCGGTCGCCGAACGCGCGCTGATCGAGGCGAAGTCGTACGTGGTGTAGGACAGGCCCGCGCCGAACGGGTAGGCCGCGTCGTACGTCGACTCGGGTCCGGCGTTGGTGCCGGGCAGCTGCTGGTAGTACAGCGGCTCGTCGCCGATGTCCTTGGGCCAGGAGGCGTTGAGCCGGCCGCTCGGGTTCACCTTGCCGAACAGCACGTCGGCCACGGCGTTTCCGCCCTCGCTGCCGGGCAGCCACGACATCAGCAGGCCCTGGGTGCCGTCGGCGTCGCCGAGCACCAGCGGCCGGCCGGCGATCACGACGGTGACCACCGGCTTGCCGGTCGCCTTCAGGGACTTGACCAACGCCTGCTGGTCGGCGCTGAGTTCGGGTCGCGGGCTGTCCGCGGTGCCTTCGGCGGCGGCCTTCTCGCCGACCACCACGACGGTCAGGTCGGCGTCCTGGGCCTGGGTGACCGCGTCCTCGGCGGTCTTCGCCGGGACGACCCGGGTGCCGGACGGCGCGGCCTTCTCGATGCCCTGGAGGACGGTGGTGCCGGGCAGTGCCACGCCGTCGGGCACGCCCTGCCAGCCCACGGTCCAGCCGCCGACCTGGTCGTTGATGTCGTCGGCGTAGGAGCCGGCGACGACGATCTTCTTGGCGGAGGAGGAGACGGGCAGCACGCCGCCGTCGTTGCGCAGCAGCACCTGCGACTCGTCCGAGGCCCGCCGGGCGAGTGCGGTGTCGGCCCCGAGCACCCGGGAGTCGGCCTTGGAGGCGTCCACGTAGGGGTGTTCGAAGAGTCCGAGCTGAAACTTCATCTTCAGGATGCGCGACACCGACTGGTCGATCCGGCTCACCGAGACCAGGTGGCGCTGCACCGCGGCCTTCAGGCCGTCGGTGAAGCCCTGGGCGTCGTACGGCTCCATGGCCATGTCCAGGCCCGCGTTGACGGCTTTGGCGATGGCCTCGGGGTAGTCGGCCGCGACGTGGTAGCTGGTCTGCAGCGCGCGCACGTCCTGCCAGTCGCTGACCACGACGCCCTGGAAGCCGAACTGCTTGCGCAGCACGTCGGTCAGCAGGTAGTGCGAGCCGGTCGCCGGAATGCCGTTGACGGCGGCCGAGTTGACCATGACGCTCTTGGCCCCCGCGTCGATGGCCTGCTTGTACGAGGGCAGCAGGGTGTCCTGCAGGTAGCGGATCGACACGTCGCCCGGCACCCGGTCGTGGCCGTTGCCCGGCTCGCCGTAGCCGGCGAAGTGCTTGACGGTGGCGGCCACGTTCTTCGCGCCGTCCGCGCCCTGGATGCCGGTGACCGCGGCGGCGGCGAGGGTGCCGGCCAGCAGCGGGTCCTCGCCGAAGGTCTCGTAGTAGCGGCCCCAGCGCTGGTCCCTGGCGATGTCGGTGACCGGGGCGAAGTTCCAGTCGATGCCGGTGGCCGCGACCGCGCGTGCCGTGGCCGCGCCGGAGTCCTCGACGAGCGAGGGGTCCCAGGTCGAGCCCATGCCGATCTCCTGCGGGAAGATCGTCGCGCCCAGCACGTTGTTGTGCCCGTGCACGGCGTCGACGCCGTAGATGACCGGGATGTGCAGCCGCGAGTTGTCGACGGCGTACTTCTGGACGGTGTTGACCATCGCCGCCCAGTTCCCGGGCGTGTTGACGGCCGGTCCGGCGCCGCCGCCGGAGAGGATCGATCCCGCGTGGTTGTCGACGATCACGTTCTTCAGGCAGGCCTCGGTGAAGGCGCCGCCGCTCCACTGGCAGTCGCCCTGCATCCGCACCACCGAGATCTGGTCCATCTGGCCGATCTTCTCGTCCAGGGTCATCCGGTGCAGCAGGTCCTTGACGCGCAGGTCGACCGGCGCGTTGGGGTTCGTGTACGTCGGGTTGTCGCCGGCCTGGGCGGGAACCGACGCGACGGCCGCCACACAGGCCACCGCGGTGGCGAGCGTCACAAGGGCGTTCATACGTAGTCGTCGTGCGTTCGCTGGCATCGCAGGAGTCCCATTCCTGTCAGGGCCCCGTCACATTTGGGGACCGAATTGCCGTAAACGTTTCCGATCGGCCGGAAGTCTGTCCTCCCCCTCACTGATCGTCAAGACTGTACGCAGAAGGCGTTTTCCCTCAGTCTGGTTCCGTCGGCTTCCCCCAGGTGGGCCCCTGTCCACTCGCGCAGAACGGCTTTGACGTGAACATCCGTGAACTGGCACGCCGCAGCGGGGTCTCGACCGCCACCGTCTCACGCGCGCTCAACGATCGCGCCGAGGTCAGCGAAGCCACCCGGGAGCGGATCAGGCGGCTGGCCAGCGAGTTGGGGTACGCGCCCAACGAGCCGGCCCGCACCCTGGTGCGCCGCAGGTCGGACACCATCGGGCTGATCTGGGACAGCGGCCAGGAGGCGCAGGGGCTGCACAACCCCTTCCTGCTCGGCCTGTTGAGCGCGGTGCGCACCGCGCTGTCCGAGGCGGACTACCACCTGATGCTGCTCACCACCCCGGCGGCCGACGACCCGGACGCCAGCTATCTGCAGGCGGTGCGCCGACACAACCTGGAGGGCGTCATCGTGCTGACCACGCCCCCGGACGACCGCTGCCTGCGGGTGCTCGCCGCCTCCGACGTGCCGTGCGCGGGCATCGACACCGCCTTCACCGGCCCGCACACGGTACGGGTCAGCTCCGACAACGCGGCGGGCGCCGAGGCGGCCGTCGAGCACCTCCACACGCTCGGCCACCGCAGGATCGCCACCATCACCGGTCCGCTGCACCTGCCGCCGGCCGCCGAGCGCCTCGCGGGCTACCGGCGGGCCTGCGAGCGGCTCGGCCTCGCGGTGCCCGAGGAGTACGTGGTGGAGGGCGACTTCTTCCTCGACAGCGGCCAGCGGGCGGGCGACCGGCTGCTCGCGCTCGGCGAGCCGCCCACCGCGATCTTCGCGGCGGGCGACCAGATGGCGATAGGCGCGATGCACGCGGCCGCGGACCTGAACCTCTCGGTGCCGCGCGACCTGGCCGTGGTGGGCTTCGACGACATCGACGCGGCGGCGCTCGTCCGCCCGTCGCTGAGCACCGTGGCGCAGGACCAGCGGGCGCTGGGCGAGGCCGCGGTCGCCGCGCTGCGCGGCCTGCTGGACGGCCCGGACCTCACGCCGCGCTCCGAACGCACGGTCTCCGCCACGCCGCGGATCGTGCCCACGAGACTGCTCGTACGCGGGTCGAGCCGGCCCGGGGCGTGACGGCGTCACTGCCCCGGGCCGGCTAGGCGCCCGGCCCCGCGCGGACTCGTGGTCCCGCGGCCGCGGTCAGTCCTTGGCGGGCCGGTCCTGCTCGACGTCCTCGTCGGCGAGGATCAGGTAGAGCCTCTTGCGGGCCTCGTTGACCACGCCCAGCGCCTTGTCTCGCTGTTCGGGGGTGCCGGTCGCCCACACCTGGCGGAATGCCTCGATGAGGCCGCCGCCCGCTTTCCTTATCTCGTTGAGGCTGTCCCAGTCGACGCCGCGACCCGCCTCCTCCCAGGGGGCCTCGGAGCCGGACCCGGCCTCCGCACGGCCCTCGTCGGTGAGCGTGAAGAGCTTCTTGCCGCCCTCGCTGGCACTGCTGATCAGGCCCTCGTCCTCGAGCAGCTGAAGCGTGGGGTAGACCGAGCCGGGGCTCGGCCGCCACGCTCCGCCGCTGCGCTCGGCGATCTCCTGGATCATCTCGTAGCCGTGCATCGGCCGGTCCTTGAGCAGGGCCAGGATCGACGCGCGGACGTCGCCGCGCCGCGCGCGGCCTCCCCCGCGTCCGCGGCCGCCGGGCCCGAAGGGCCCACCGCCACCGCCGCCGCCGAAGGGCCCGCCGCCGAACGGCGGTCCGAACGGCCCGAACGCCGCTCGCAGCCTCTCCCGCTCGCCCCGCCCGTGATGGCCGGGGCCGCAGGGTCCGTGGCCGTGCTCATGTCCATGTCCTTGGGAACGCATGATGTCGCTCCTTCCATCGTTGATCGTTCGCGACAACTCAACGATATATCGGAACCGATCGGATGGCTAGGCTGCTTCCGATGCCCTTGGTGAAGGGGGCGGGCCGGGGCCGGCGGGGATGGACCGGGAGAGCGTGCGCCGGACGGGCTCAGCGCGTGGCGCTGCCGGCGCGCCAGGCGTTGGCGGCCGCGACCCGGCCGCCCGCCCGCAGCTTGGGGTAGGCGTGCTCCAGGTGCTTGTCGACCGTGCGCGGGCTGATGTCCAGCCGGTGGCCGATCTGCTCGTTGGTCAGCCCGCGGCACAGCAGGGCGAGCACGGCGGCCTCCCGCCGGGTGACCTGGTCACGCGCGGAGGGCGCCAGGGCGGCGGCGGGCGGTACCTGCGGAGCCCGCGGGGCGAGCCGCCCCAGGGCGTGAGCCAGGCGCACGCGCAGCATCCCGGCGGTCTCCAGGTCGCGGTCGGCGAAGTCGGGGGTCCTGCGGTTGACCACCAGGCACACCCGGCGGCGCGCGCCGTCGGCGTACCCGGCGGGGAAGGCCATCGCGAGCTGGTGCTCAGCGCCCAGCGGCCGGTACACCTCGCCGTACACCGGCATCGCCAGTGTCTCGGCCCGGCTCTGCAGATCGGAGCGCCGGGCCGGCGTGCCGGGCCCCGCGACGGTGTGCGCCACCAGCGGGTCCTCGCCCGCTCCCCGCGCGAACGCCGCGGCGGCTTCGGGGGTGACGAGGTCGCCGGGCAGGCAGACCCGGTCGCCGGGGGCGGGGTGCGGCGCCCACACGATGCTGTCGCCCGGCACGGCCGCCAGCAGCAGCGGCATCAGGGCGGGAACCATGTCGTCCTCGTCGACCGCGTCGATCAGGAGGTCGAACACGGCGAGCACCCGCCGTAGCGCGGCCTCCGCGGCCGTGGTCATGCTTCAAGCCTCGCCAGCCGCCCGCGCTCCGTCAAGGAGCGCAGGCCCCGGGGGCGGACGCCGTGCGGTCAGAGGTCAGCGGTCAGCGGTCAGCGGTCAGCGGGCGAGCGCGTAGACGCGGTTGACCGGGCTCTGCGCGGTGAGCGTCCAGTGGTGCAGGCCCGCGGCGTCGGCGATCCGCCGCATGGCCGCCTCGCCCGCGTGGTTGCCGAGCGCCTCCGGTCCCTGCTGGGCCAGCGCGGCCGGCAGGCAGACCGCGACGGAGGCGGCGGACAGCCCCCGCCCGACCGGGTGGACGTTCTCCTCGACGTCGGCCGACATGTTGGGCTCGACGAGCATGCACACGCCGTCCTCGGAGAGCGCCCGCTCCGCCTGGCGCAGCGCGGCGCCGGGGTCGCTCATGTCGTGCAGGCAGTCGAAGAAGGTGATCAGGTCGTAGCCGCCGCCGGGGAAGTCCTGGGCGGTCGCCACGTCGAACGCGACCCGGTCGCCCATCCCCTGCGACGCGGCCAGACCGCGGGCCGCCTCCACCGAGGGGCGGTGGAAGTCGTAGCCGTGGAAGCGCGAGTTCGGGAACGCGCGCGCCATCAGCAGGGTGGAGTGCCCGAAGCCGCAGCCCACGTCGGCGACCTTCGCGCCTGCCTCCAGCCTGCCCGTCATGCCCTCGACGGACGCCAGCCACTCCGGCACCAGGGACGCCGCGTAGCCGGGCCGGAAGAACTTCGCGGTGCCCTCGAAGAGCGCCGGGCCGTGGTCGCCCCAGCCGACGCCCTCGCCGGTGCGGAAGGCGTCCATCAGCTCGTTCTCGGTGGCGTAGAGGGCCTGCAGCATGGTGAACAGCCCGGCGGCGTAGGTCGGCGCGTCCGGGTCGGCGAGGACGGCGGCGCGCTCGGCGGGCAGTTCGTACGTGTCGTCGTCGCGGTGGTGGTCGACGTACTGTCCCGCCACCTGTGCGGCCAGCCATTCGCGGAGGTAGCGCTCGGCCAGGCCGGTGCGGTCCGCCAGCTGGTGCGAGGTGAGCGGACCCGCGCCCGCCATCGCCGCGTAGAGGCCCAGCCGGTCGCCGATCGAGGTGCACAGCCCCGCCATGGCGGCCGCTCCATCCGTGATGACCTGTTCCAGGAACTCCCTCACCAGGTCTTCGTCGGGCGGCGCGGCCGCACCACCGGCCGTCGCCCCGGGGGTGGCGCCGGGCTCTTCGACGCCGGGTCCTCCATGCGCTGTCGCGGTCATCGCACTCACTTCCCGCTTCCTCGTCCTCTCCAGCCGACCAGGCCGGGGACGCCGCGGGCTATACGGAGAAGTCCGTACGCCCTCGCCACCCGGGGCCGCGTGCGGGGGGCGGAGGCGGCCTATCCTCGAAGGGAGGAGGTGCGTCATGCGCAAAGTCGCCGACTGCCGGGATTACCCGAGTGACATGAACTGCAGCCTCGCCATCTCCGGTGAGGAAGAGGAAGTGTTGCGTGCCGCGAGCGAGCACGCCTCGTCCGTGCACGGTCACGAGAACACCCCTGAGCTGCGCGAGCAGATCCGCTCCATGCTGAAGGACGACGTCCCGCAGCACGCCTGAGCCTCGGGGTCCACCGCCGCCGCCGAGCGCCGCGCGCGCCGGGCGGCGGCGCCGTGCGCGGATGCCGGGACAGGACCTGCGCCGAAGACGCGGGGCCTACGCTCACCGCATGCGCATCCGTATCGTCGACGCCTTCACCGACCGGCCGTTCGCCGGCAACCCCGCGGGCGTGCTGCTGCTCGACGCCGGCGGATTCCCCGCGGACCGCTGGATGCAGCAGGTCGCCGCCGAGCTGAACCTCTCCGAGACGGCTTTCGCGCACCCGCTGTCGGCCGTGGAGGGCGGCGCGGACTGGGCGCTGCGCTGGTTCACCCCGGTCACCGAGGTCGGCCTGTGCGGGCACGCGACGCTGGCCACCGCGCACGTGCTGCGCACCACCGGCGCGGCGCGGGCCGGGGCGGTCAGGTTCCACACCAGGGCGGGGGTGCTGCCCGCGCTGAGCCACGGGGACGGCACCACGACGCTGGACTTCCCCGCCGCCCCGCTCACCGCGGCGGAGCCGCCGGACGGTCTCGCCGCGGCACTGGGCGCCCGGCCGCTGACGGTGCTCGACACCGGGCCCGACTGCGGCGACCTGCTCGTCGAGCTGCCCGACGAGGCCGCCGTCCGCGCGCTGGCCCCGGACTTCGCGGCGCTGGCGCGGGTGTCACGGCGCGGGGTGATCGCGACCGCCGCGGCCGCGAAGCCGGACAGCGGCTACGACTTCGTCTCGCGCGGCTTCTTCCCCGCGGTCGGCATCGACGAGGACCCGGTGACCGGCAGCGCGCACACCGCGCTCGCGCCGTTCTGGGCCGGCCGGCTGGGCCGCGGGACGCTCACCGGTCTGCAGGCGTCGTCCCGCGGCGGCCTGGTCGCCACCCGGGTCAGCGGCGCGCGGGTGCTGCTGACCGGCGCGGCCGTCACCGTGGTGGACGGGGAGCTGCACGCGGTGCCGTGACCGCTCCCCCGACCCACCGTCGCGCCGGGCGCGCCGGTCAGCCGGTGGGCAGCCAGCCGACTTTGCCGGCCAGCAGCGCGTAGCCGACGAAGGCCACCGTGTCGATGAGGGCGTGCGCGGCCACCAGCGGACCGACCCGGCCCCACCGGCGGTAGAGCAGGACGAACACCACGCCCATGATCATGTTGCCGACGAAGCCGCCGACGCCCTGGTAGAGGTGGTAGGAGCCGCGCAGCACCGCGCTCGCGGCCAGCGCGGCGGCCGGCGTCCAGCCCAACTGGCCGAGCCTGCGCAGCAGGTAGCCGACGACGATGACCTCTTCGAGCACCGCGTTCTGCACCGCGGAGGCAATCAGGATCGGGATGCGCCACCACACCGCGGGCAGCGACTCGGGAACGACGGTCAGGTTGAAGCCGGCCGCCCGCACGCCCAGGTAGAAGGCCAGACCGGTGCCGCCGATGACGGCCGCGACGACCGCGCCCCTGCCCAGGTCGCGCCGCGGGCGGCTGAGGTCGAAGCCGATCGCGCGCAGCCCCACGCCCTCGCGGGTCAGCAGGTGCGCGACCAGCAGCACCGGGACCAGCGCGCTGGCGACGTCGAAGACCTGCCAGGCCAGGTCGAGCCACGGCCGGCCGGGGGCGGCGGAGCCGACGAGGGTGGCCGCCTGGTTCTTCAGCGCCCCCGGCCTGGTCACCGAGCCGACGAAGCTGATCAGGGCGGAGACTCCGCTGGCGCCGAGCGACAGGGCGAGCACGATCAGCGTCTCGTCGCGCAGCATCCGGTTGCTGCCGCGAGTCTCCACCTCGTATGACTCTGCGTGCACGCGGGCCTCCAATATCGTCATCCCGCTTCAGCGCCGTGCGCGCACGATGAGGGTCTCCCGGAACACGATACGAAGATCGGGCCCGGCGTTCCGGGCCGCCCCCTCCACAGCACCCCATCAGCACCGATTCGGGCGTCCCCGCACGGTTTCCGGCGCGGCACCGGGTCCGGTCGCGGAGCGGCGTTCGGGGCGCGGACCGGGGTTCGGGTACGGAGCGGCGTTCGGGTACGGAGCACCGCAGGAGGCACGGCCGCCATGGGACGTCACGGAATATCGCCCCCGCGGGCCGCACCGGGCAGCCCTCAGCCGGATGCCGGGCGCCGCAGGTCCAGCGCCCGCGGCCGGACGACCGCGGTGGCCGTGGTGCTGGTGCTGGCCGCGGGCGGCGGCGCCTTCGCGGTGCTGCGCGGCAGCGGCTGGGTGTCGGCGGGCGGGGCGTGCCACGCGGGCACCGTACGCGTCGAAGCTGCCGGCCGGTGTCGTGCGGCAGCGCGGCGACCGCCCGCGCCTCGGTCGGCGCGGCCCGCCGGGCCGGCAGCTCGGCCACGCCGGCGGACGCGGTGTCGGTGTCGGGGCCCATGGCCGCGGCGACCAGCGCGGCCGCCGCGGCAGCCTCAGCCGGCGCCTCTGAGCCGGCGGGGTCGGACGCCGGGGTCAGGCGGCCGGCCAGGTGTGGACGGGGTCGCCGCCCTCCATGTGGTCGCGGTAGCGCTGGGTCATCGCGGCGAGCGCCGCCCGCCGGTCCAGGCCCTGCTCCAACTGCCGGTGGAAGGTCGCGGCCTGCCACTCGGCGCCGTTGACGCGGCGCAGGCAGCGCTGCTCGATGATGCCGAGGTAGCGGTCGCGGTCGACCGCCTCGATGCCCCAGGCGTCGAGTCCCGCCGCGGCGAGCGGCAGCAGCTCGTCCCGGATCAGCTCGGCGGCGGGGACCTCGGCGAGCGAGCCGCCGCGGCCGCGCGGCCAGTGCAGCACCGCGTGGATGCCGTCCCGGCAGGCCGCGTCGAAGTTGGCGGCGGCCGCGCCGAAGGGCATCCGCTGCCAGAGCGGGCGCGGCGCGTCGGCCAGCGCCCTGACCAGCCCGTAGTAGAAGGCGGCGTTGGCGATGACGTCGGCGACCGTCGGCCCCGCGGGCATCACCCGGTTCTCCACCCGCAGGTGCGGCACGCCGTCCACCACCTCGTAGACCGGGCGGTTCCAGCGGTAGATCGTGCCGTTGTGCAGGGTCAGCTCGCGCAGCTGCGGGACTCCGCCGTCGTCGAGCACCCGCAGCGGGTCCTCGTCGTCGCAGATCGGCAGCAGTGAGGGGAAGTAGCGCACGTTCTCGGCGAACAGGTCGGCGGGCGAGTCGATCCACCGCTCGCCGAACCACGCCAGCGGCCGTACGCCCTGGGCGCGCAGCTCCATCGGACGGGTGTCGGTGGACTGCTGGAAGAGCAGCGGGCGGGTCTCGCGCCACAGTTCGCGGCCGAACAGGAAGGGCGAGTTCGCACCGGCCGCGACCTGCGGCCCCGACACGGCCTGCGCGGCGTTCCAGACCGCGGCGAAGCGGCCCGGCGTGACCTGGAGGTGCATCTGCATGGAGGTGCAGGCGGCCTCGGGGGCGATGGAGGACGAGGTGTACACCAAGCGCTCGACGCCTTCGATGTCCAGCGTGATGTCCTCGCCGCGCATCGCGAGGATGCGGTCGTTGAGCAGCGTGTACCGATCGGCCCTCGACAGGTTGGCCGAGACCAGGTCCTGCGCCTCCAGGGTGGGCAGAATTCCGACCATGACGATGTGAGCGCCGACTTCGCGGGCCATCCGGTCGGCGTAGCCCAGGCCGGTGCGCAGTTCCTCGGCGAGCCCGTCGAGCACCCGTCCCGATAGCCGGTGCGGCGCGATGTTCACTTCAATATTGAACTGTGCCAGCTCGGTCTGGAAATCCCGGCTCGCGATGCGCTCCAGCACCTCTTCGTTCATCATGCGGGGCAACCCGTCGGAATCCGCGAGATTCAACTCGATCTCAAGGCCCATGAGATTGCGCGGCCGGTCGAATCGCTTCTCGTCCAGCAACCGCTCCAGCCCCAGCAGGCACTGCTGCAGCTTCCTGCGGTACATGCGCCGGTCCGCCAGGTCGAACGTCCCGGCCACGACCTTCTCCCCCATGCAAGCATCCTTCCTCCGGCGGGTCCCCACGGGAGGATGCCCACCCAAATGATCGATAACGCCCCGCCGGGCGCACCGTACACGCTAGGCTTGCAGTAACGGCGGTGCGAGCATGTTCCGGTGGCACATTCGGTGGCCACGGGACCTGCGTAAACCCCGGGTGAATATGGCGGTCGGGTTCAGGCCGTCCCTGGCGGGCGAAAATACGGGCCACCCGCCCCACACCCTGCGGGAATGCCGTGGAGCGGCCTGTCGAAGAAGGCGAATTCTCGTCTTGCGCGTAATACTGGCAGCGACTAGACGAAACACGGAGCGAACACGCGTCGTATAAACTCCGCGCACGAGGCTGTGCATACCGCCTTCGGCCGGGCGCGCCGGAGCAGGCAACCGAGCAGGAATGCTCCCCCGCATCGACGACGTCGTCCGCACCCCCCGCACCACATGTGTCTCCCGTTGTGTCTCCAAGTGAGAGGCGACATCATGCCGCTGCTTGTCCCCCCTGCACCCGCCCCCGCCCTGCTGAGCGTCCTGGCGGCGCTCAGTTCGCCCACCGCGGTCCTCGAGGCGCGGACCCCCGCGCTGCGCACCGCGGAAGGGCCACTGGACGCCGAACACCCCCTTCCCGTCCATGCGTTCGAACCGGCTCTGGTGCCCGGCGCCCTGCCGCAGGCCCGGCTGACCGGCTGGCGGTTCCATATCAGGGCGGGCGCCAGGGTGGCAGCTGCGGGCGAGACCGTCGCCACGCCGGACGGGTGGGTCTTCTCCCGCTTCTCCGAAGGGCCGTACCTGGTCTCCACCGAGCGGGCGCTGCGCCAGGCGGAGGCGCTGCCGGCCACCTACCAGCCGCATCTGCTGTCGGTGCCGGGGCTGTACATGCTGGCGCTGTGGCTGCACCACGACGCGCGCGCCGACGCGGCGACCGCCCAGCCGGACCCCGCCGACCTGCTGATCCCGCTGGCCCCCGCGCCGCCCGGGATCACCTCGCACCGGGTGCACCGGCTGGTGGACCTGGCGCCGGTGCTGAGCGTGCGGCTGGCGCCTCCGCCACTCGCCGGCTCACCGGCCTGAACGCAGCAGGGGCGGCCGCTGCGACGGCAGCACGGCGCTCCCCCGCCTTGGAGGCAGGGGAGCGCCGTCGTCGTACCGCGACCACCCGCCCGGGTGAGGAGTCTTCTCCGAGTGTGCCCTGGCTCCGCCAAATCCCTGCGGAACGGCGCCGGCAGAGCAACACTGGGACCGGCCGCACCAGGAACGGGGGTACGCACATGTTGCGGACAGGGGAAGCGACCGCCGGCAGCACCGACCACTCGCAGCGAAAGACGGCATCGACCATGTGCCAGCACCACCCGCAGTGCCCGACCGCAGACTGCTCCGACCGCGAGGCGGCGCACACCGTGGCCCACCACCCGGAACAGGGCTGGAGCCTGCTGTGCAACGGGGTGCTCCTCTTCGAGGACACCGGAGAGCTGCTGCCCGACGGGCAGATCATCGCGCCGCACCGCCCGCTGGCCTCCGGCCGGGTCATCACCGCGGCCTGAACGCAGGCCGCCGCCGGCCGAGGGGCCGGCGGCGGACGGCGGGCGGTCAGCCCTCGTACGCGTCCAGCGGCGGGCAGGAGCAGACCAGGTTGCGGTCGCCGTAGGCGCCGTCGATGCGGCGCACCGGCGGCCAGTACTTGTCGGCGGCCGACACCCCGGCCGGGAAGACGGCCTCTTCGCGGCTGTACGGGTGCGTCCACTCTCCACCGAGCGCGGCCGCGGTGTGCGGGGCGCCGCGCAGCGGGTTGTCGTCGGCCGGCCAGTCCCCCGCGCCGACCCGCTCGACCTCGCCGCGGATCGCGATCATGGCGTCGCAGAAGCGGTCCAGCTCGGCGAGGTCCTCGCTCTCGGTCGGCTCGATCATCAGGGTGCCCGCCACCGGGAACGACATGGTCGGCGCGTGGAAGCCGTAGTCGATCAGCCGCTTGGCGATGTCGTCGACGCTGACGCCGGTCTCCCTGGTCAGCGGACGCAGGTCGATGATGCACTCGTGCGCGACCAGGCCGCCGGGGCCGGTGTAGAGCACCGGGAAGTGCGGTTCCAGGCGCTTGGCGACGTAGTTCGCGCCGAGCACCGCGATCTGGGTCGCCCGCTTCAGGCCCTCGCCGCCCATCAGCCGCACATACGTCCAGGAGATCGGCAGGATGCCCGCCGAGCCCCAGGGCGCGCCGGAGACGGGTCCCACGCCGGTCGCCGGGCCCGCGCCGGGCTGCAGCGGGTGGTTCGGCAGGTACGGGGCCAGGTGGGCGCGGACCGCGACCGGGCCGACGCCGGGACCGCCGCCGCCGTGCGGGATGCAGAAGGTCTTGTGCAGGTTCAGGTGGGAGACGTCCGCGCCGAACCGGCCCGGCCGGGCGAGGCCGACCAGCGCGTTGAGGTTCGCGCCGTCGACGTACACCTGGCCGCCGGCGTCGTGCACGGCCGCGCAGACGTCGGTGATGTTGTCCTCGAAGACGCCGTGGGTCGAGGGGTAGGTGACCATCAGCACGGCCAGCTCGTCCCGGTGCCGGTCGATCTTCGCGTGCAGGTCCTCGACGTCCACGTCGCCGTTCTCGCCGGTCTTCACCACGACGACCTTCATGCCGGCCATCACCGCGCTGGCGGCGTTGGTGCCGTGCGCGGAGGACGGGATGAGGCACACCGTGCGTCCGGTGTCGCCGTTGGCGCGGTGGTAGGCGCGGACCGCGAGCAGTCCGGCCAGCTCGCCCTGGGACCCGGCGTTCGGCTGAAGGCTGACCCGGTCGTAGCCGGTGACCTCGGCGAGCTGGTCCTCCAGGCCGTGGATCAGCTCCAGGTAGCCCGCGGCCTGCTCGATCGGCGCGAACGGGTGCAGCGCGCCGAACTCGGGCCAGGTGACCGGCTCCATCTCGGTGGTGGCGTTGAGCTTCATCGTGCAGGAGCCCAGCGGGATCATGCCGCGGTCCAGCGCGTAGTCGCGGTCGGCGAGGCGGCGCAGGTAGCGGAGCATCGCGGTCTCGCTGCGGTACTGGTGGAAGACCGGGTGGGTCAGGTAGGGCTCGGTGCGGACCAGCGCGGCGGGCAGCGTGTCGGCGGTCCGCGCGTCCAGCGCGTCGAGGTCGGCGGCGGGCGCGCCGAAAGCGGCGAGCACGGCGGCCAGCTGGGCGCGGTCGGTGGTCTCGTCGCAGGCCACGCCGACCCGGTCGGCGTCGGTGAGGCGCAGGTTGACGCCGGCCGCGCGGGCGGCGGCCACGACCTCGGCGGCGCGGCCGGGCACCCGGGCGGTGAGGGTGTCGAAGAAGGCGTCGTGCTCGATCTCGACGCCGCCGGCCCGCAGGCCCGCGGCGAGCACCGCGGCGTAGCGGTGGGTGCGGCGGGCGATGCCGGCCAGCCCGTCGGGGCCGTGGTAGACGGCGTACATGCCCGCCATCACGGCGAGCAGCACCTGCGCGGTGCAGATGTTGCTGGTGGCCTTCTCCCGGCGGATGTGCTGCTCGCGGGTCTGGAGCGCCAGGCGGTACGCCTTGTCGCCGTCCGCGTCCACCGAGACCCCCACGAGCCGGCCGGGCAGGTTGCGCGCGTAGGACTCGCGCACCGCCATGTAGCCGGCGTGCGGGCCGCCGAAGCCCATGGGCACGCCGAACCGCTGCGTGGTGCCGACCGCGATGTCCGCGCCGAGGGCACCGGGCGAGGCGAGCAGCGTCAGCGCCAGCAGGTCGGCGGCCACCGTGACGACCGCGCCCAGCTCGTGCGCCCGCGCCACGATCGGCCGCAGGTCCCGTACCGCCCCCGAGGCGCCGGGGTACTGCAGCAGCACGCCGAAGACGCCGCGCTCGGCGGCCTCGGCCGGGATGCCGTCGGCCAGGTCGGCGACGACGATCTCGACGCCGGTCGGCTCCGCGCGGGTCCTGAGCACCGCCAGGGTCTGCGGGAAGGTGTCGGCGTCGACCAGGAAGACGCCCTCCTTGACCTTGCCGACCCGCCGGGACAGCGCCATCGCCTCGGCCGCGGCGGTGCTCTCGTCCAGCAGCGAGGCGCCGGAGGTGGGCAGCCCGGTGAGGTCGGCGACCACCGTCTGGAAGTTGATCAGCGCCTCCAGCCGGCCCTGCGAGATCTCCGGCTGGTACGGCGTGTAGGCCGTGTACCAGGACGGGTTCTCCATGACGTTGCGCAGGATCACCGGCGGCGTGAAGGTGCCGTAGTAGCCGAGGCCGATCATCGGGGCCAGCACCTGGTTGCGGCCGGCCAGGGCGCGCAGCTCGGCGAGCACCTCGGCCTCGGTCACCGCCGCGGGCAGGCCGAGCGCCTCGGCGCTCTTTATGGCCGCGGGCACGGCCGCGTCGGTCAGCTCGTCCAGCGAGCCGTAGCCGACCTGGGCGAGCATCTTCGCCTGCGCCTCGGCGTCGGGCCCGATGTGGCGGCGTGCGAAGGGCACTCCGGCTTCCAGCTCGGCGAGGGGGATGCGGCGGTCAGTCATCTGCGGCGGCCTCCTGGTCTGTCACGACCTTCGGGGGTGCGCGGTGCGGGCACCCGTACGGCCTCCCCCTCTGTCATCAGAACCTGAGAGCTTCACCGCCCCTGCCGGGGCGGCTTTCACCGTCGGTGAGGACGCGTTCCGGAGGCGGCGGCGCTTCCGGAGCAGGCCCTGCTTTCCAGAGTGACCTCGCCCGTGCGGTACGGATGCCTGAGAGATTCCGGGGAGGGATTGCTCCTTCGGCGCCTTCGTCACGCCCTTGACGGTGCGTGCGAAGGACTCTCCCGCATGGGGTTTGCAGCCACCCTCAGCGTACCAGCGACGACGCCGGGCAGGCCGAGGCCGCCTGGCGGGTCGCGCGCCCGGCCGATCCGCGGTCGACAGCGCCCGTAATGTGGCTTTGGGTGGTGTCCAGCAGCATTCGCCGTGAGTTGGAGGGACCGTGCAGACCGACATCGATCCGCGCAGCCTGATCGGGCGCCGCGCCTTCGACCGCGACGGGACCAGGATCGGCACGGTGGACGAGGTGTACCTCGACGACGCGACCGGCACCCCCGAATGGGCGGCGGTGCGTACCGGGCTGTTCACCCGGGACGCGTTCGTGCCGCTGGAGCCCAGCGCGCTGGTGGACGGCCGGCTGGAGGTGCCGTTCAAGAAGTCGCTCATCAAGGACGCCCCGGACTTCGGCGTGGGCCGCCACCTGTCCCCCGAGCAGGAGCTGCAGCTGTACCACCACTACGGGATGGACGTGCCGCGCTCAGGACCGGAGCCGGTGCCGGCGCCCGAGCGGGACTTCGGCGCGCGGCCTGGCGAGGACTGAGCGACGGCCGGCGGCTCTGGCTCGGGCGTCGCGTCCCCGGCCGCGCCCGGCGTCGGCCGCGGCTGCTGCGGCGTCGGCAGGGGCGTGTCGCGCAGCGCGACGAGCGGCAGCGGCTCGCCGTGGGTGAGCGCCGGGTCCTCGACGGCGAAGGTGCGCACCCGGCCGGGCAGGGTGTCCGTCGGCACCTCGAAGCGGACCGTGACCCGCCCGACCCCGCTGCCCTGCACCCAGCCGGGGCCGTACTCCTCGTGCACCACGTCCTGGCCGGACAGCCAGCGGTCGGACCGCGCGGGCGGCGGGGGCGGGCTGGACGGCAGCTCCGCCGCATCGGACTCACCGGGCTCCCGCTCCGCCGCGCGCTGCGCGAACAGGTCCTCCTGGGTGAAGTCGGCCAGGCCCGTCACGCCCACGCCCAGCAGCCGCAGGCCGCCGGTGATGTCGACCGCCTCGATCAGCCGGCGGGCGGTCTCGCGGACCACGGAGGGGTCGTCGGTGGGGGCGCGCAGCGTCTCGGAGCGGGTCAGCGTGGAGAAGTCGTAGCGCCGCACCTTCACCACCACCGTCCGGCCGGAGCGGCCCGCGCCGCGCAGCCGCTGCACGCAGCGGTCGGCGAGCCGGTCGATCTCGTGGCGGACGTGGGCGCGGTCGGTGAGGTCGTGGTCGAAGGTGTCCTCGACCGACACCGACTTCACGTCCCGGTCGGCGACCACCGGGCGGTTGTCCAGACCCGCCGCCATCGCGTAGAGCCCGGCGCCGTGCGACTTGCCGAGCAGTCTGACCAGCTCCGCCTCGCCGGCCCCGCTGATCTCGGCGACGGTGGTGATGCCGGCCCTGCGCAGATGCTCCGCGGTGGCCGGGCCGACGCCCCACAGGGTGCGCACCGGCATCGGGTCCAGCAGCGCCCGCTCGGTGCCCGGCTCGACCACCAGCAGGCCGTCCGGCTTGGCCTGCTCCGAGGCGATCTTGGCGAGCAGCTTCGAGCCGGCCAGGCCGACCGACGCGGTGAGCCCGGTGTCGGCCCTGATACGCGCCCGCAGGCCCTCGGCGACCTCTCTGGGCCCGGCCGGGCTGCCGGTGGCGGCAGCGCCCGCCTCCAGGTCCAGGAACGCCTCGTCGAGACTGAGCGGCTCCATCAGCGGTGAGACCTCGGCCAGCAGCGCCATCACGATCTCGCTGATCTGCCGGTAGATGCCGAAGCGCGGGTAGAGGTACGCCGCGTTCGGGCAGAGCCGGCGGGCGTGCGCGATGGCCATGGCGGAGTGCACGCCGTGCACGCGCGCCTCGTAGGACGCGGTCGACACCACGCCGCGGTTGCCGATCCCCCCGACGACGACGGGCTTGCCCCGCAGGCTCGGCTTCGACGCCTGCTCGACCGCGGCGAAGAACGCGTCCATGTCGAGATGCAGGATGGTCGGCGCACTTCTCACATCCCCGATCGTCCCGCACACCGCCGACATTCACCGTACGGGTGTACGGCGCGGCGGGGTGCACGGCAGCGGCGGGATCGCACCGGCGGCGGCGTGGGACGCCGCCCGCGGCTCAGACGGCCCGGTGGCGGCGCCTGGCCAGCTCGTCGGAGGGGTTGTGGCCGACCAGCGTCTCGCCGGTGTCCACGCGCTCGCCGTGCATCTGGGACAGGGCGCTCTCCACGTCCCGCCAGACCACGCCGACCGCGATGCCGAAGATGCCCTGGCCGCCCTGGAGGAGTTCGACGACCTCGTCGGGCGAGGTGCACTCGTAGACCGTCGCGCCGTCGCTCATCAGGGTCATCCTGGCCAGCTCCGAGGGCCCGACCGAGCGCAGGTGCTGGACCGCGGTCCTGATGTTCTGCAGCGCCACGCCGGTGTCCAGCAGCCGCTTGACGATCTTCAGGACGACCACGTCGCGGAAGCTGTAGAGCCGCTGGCTGCCCGAGCCGTACGCGGGCCGGACGCTGGGCTCCACCAGGCCGGTGCGCGCCCAGTAGTCGAGCTGGCGGTACGTGATGCCGGTCGCGGCGCACGCGGTGGGGCCGCGGTAGCCGATCTGCTCGGGCGGAGTCTGCGCGGCCGGGCCGCCCCCCTCGCCGGGGGTCGCACGGGCCAGGGCCCCCTGCGTCGCAAACGGACCGCCGGGCGCCGAACCGTCGCCGGTGTTTCTCACGCCGCCGCCCTCCGTCCCTTCACATCCCGTAGCCACGCGCATGTGCCACGAGACTTTCCAACTCGACGGTAGGCAGTCGCCAGGGGTGCGTCAACGATCGCCACACTCGGCACGCCGAGTGAAATTCACCCCACGAGTGGTTTGGTCGGACTCAGCCCCGGGAACGACTACCCGAATGCCCGTACGCAGGAGCACCCTTGCTCCACAACGGCGCCGGTCGGCGGCGCCGGACGGGTCACTGGTTGCTGGTGCCGAAGTCCTCGGGCGAGATCTGGTCAAGGAACTCGCGGAACTTCTCCACCTCGTCCTCCTGCTCGTCCGGGATGGCGATGCCCGCGTCGTCCAGCACACCGTCACTGCCGTAGATCGGCGTACCGGTGCGCAGCGCCAGCGCTATGGCGTCGGACGGACGGGCGCTGACCTCGACGCCGCTGGCGAAGACCAGCTCCGCGTAGAAGACGCCGTCGCGCAGGTCGGTGATGCGCACCTCGGTCAGGGTCTGCCCGACCGCTTCGAGCACGTCCTTGAAGAGGTCATGGGTGAGCGGTCGCGCAGGGGTCATGCCCTGCTGCGCGAAGGCGATGGCCGTCGCCTCCCCCGGCCCGATCCAGATGGGCAGGTACCGGTCGCCTCCCACTTCACGCAGGAGCACGATCGGTTGGTTGGAGGGCATTTCGACCCGGACACCCACAACGTCGAGCTCGTTCACACAGCAACCCTAGGCCGTGCCCGCCGGGTTTGGGTAGTCGGGCCGTCCCCGGCAGGGCCGTCCGGCGGCGTCGCACCCCCCTGCCGGCGGCCGGGCGACGGCCTTGGAGACCTGCTCAGCGCCGTCGCAGCCCCAGCGCCGACTGCACCAGCGCGGCATGCAGCCGAACGGAGAGTTCGGCCAGCTCACGCGCGGTGGCCTCCGCGTGCGTGCGGGTCTGCGGATTGCGGTGCCTGCGCAGCGGCGCGACCACCTGCTCCACCAGCCCCGCCTCACGGTCCGCGGCGGCCTTCACGGCCCGCAGATGGCGTGGTTCCAGGCCGAACCGCCCGAGATCCACGATCAGCCGGGCGATCTGCACCGTGGCGCCGTCGTAACCGCCGTCGCCGCCCGGCTCCACCAGGCCGTACGACTCCCACTCGTCCAGGTCGCCGCCGTCGGCCCCGGTGGCCGCCAGCAGCTCCTCACGGCCGATCCGCAGCTCCGCGGGCGGTTCGGGCTCCAGGGCCGCCGCGAGGCCCAGCGGGCCCTCCAGGGACTCCCTGGACTCCGCCGGGCCCGGCAGCACCACCTGCTCGCCGCGGTCCCGCGCGTCCAAGTGCTCCCGGATCACCCGCAGCGGCAGATAGTGGTCCCGCTGCACCCGCAGCACGTACGCGAGCCGCTCCACGTCGCCGGCGGCGAACTTGCGGTAGCCCGAAGGAGTGCGCTGCGGCTCGACCAGGCCCTCCGCCTCGAGGAAACGGATCTTCGAGATCGTGACCTCGGGGAACTCGTCCCGCAGCCGGCTGAGCACCGCCCCGATGCTGAGCAGGTCGCCGTCGGCCGTGGCGGTGCCGTCACCGGCACCGCCTGACGTTCTCGGCATGAACACCATCCCTGTCCCCACGGGTCCCGCACCGCGCCGGGGCAGGGTCAGATGCCCCGCAGGCTCGCGTAGAAGACCAACCGGTACTTGCCGATCTGCACCTCGTCGCCGTTGGACAGCGGCACGGCGTCGATCCGCTCCCGGTTGACGTACGTGCCGTTCAGGCTGCCCACGTCGGAGACGGTGAAGCCGCCGTCCGGGCCGCGCCGGAACTCCACATGCCGCCGCGAGACCGTGACGTCGTCGAGGAAGATGTCGCTCTGCGGGTGCCGTCCCGCGGTGGTCAGCTCACCGTCCAGCAGGAAGCGGCTGCCCGAGTTCGGCCCGCGGCGCACCACGAGCAGCGCGGAGCCGATCGGCAGCGCGTCCACCGCGGCCTGCGCCTCGGGGGAGAGCGACGGCATGGGCGTCTGGCCGGTGGCCTCAGCCTCGTACGCCTCGATGCCGGAGATCGAGATGGTCGAGGTCGTCTCCGACGGCCGCTCGAACCCGCCGGCCGAGCCGCGCAGCGGCGCGCCGCAGTTGGAGCAGAAGCGACTCGCCTCCGCGTTGGTGTGCCCGCACCTGGTGCATACCGGCAAGCCGAACCCTCCACCCGTGGTTGAGGTTGACGCTTCCCCGAAACCTATGCTCGCCGCCGAAGCCGGGTCAACAGGCGCCACGCCGGGAGTACCGGAGTAGCCGCCGCCCGGAGCCTGCGGATCGTTCCTGAACAGGGGACGGTCGCCCGTGCCCTGACCCTCGTCGGCCGTGCCCCGCGGGGCACGGTGGCGCGCCGTCGCCGGGTCACCCGACTGCCGCGCGCTCTTGCCGAACAACTTCCCAAACAACTTCACGGGCGATTCCCCTTGAAAGAAGCAGACCCGCCCGTGGGGCAGGACGAACCCTCGCTACACACAGTTTCCACCACGCAACACCCCACTGATGCCCCGACCCCCCGCCTCATTGGGATGACCGAGCGTAGTCAGGCTGCTTCGGCGGCCGCAAGGCGTCCACGACGATCTTCTGCGATCGCACGACATCCGCCGTGGCCTGCTCCTTCTCCAGCGTCTGCACCACCCCGCCGGGGATGTTCAGCGCCGGCTCCAGATCCTGCGGATTGCCGATGACCTTGAACACGTAGGGCCGCGACACCTTGTGCCCGTCGATGAGCACCCCGTCCGCACCCTGCGTGAAGTACGTGTCCGCCACCACGCGGACGTCATTGATCTGGATCGCCTCCGCGCCGGCCGCGCGCAGCTCCTGGAGGGTGTCCAGCAGCGAGTCGGCCTCGACCCCGCCGTGCGGGTCGTTGATCGTGAGGGTGATCCCGGGGCCCTGGGCGGCCACCGTGCCGGCCAGCACGCCCAGCTGCGCCTCCCGCTGCTGGGTCTGCTTCAGCGCCTCGGCCGCCTGGTCGGAGCTGGTCTCCAGCTCCGAGCGCTGGCTGTCCAGGCCGCGCTTCTCGTCCTGAAGGCGCTGCGTCCGGTTGTCCAGCTCGGTGAGGATGCGGACCAGGTCCTCCTGGCGGGCGCCGCGCAGCGCGCCGTTGTCGCTGGTGGTACGGACCTGGATGGCCACGCCGAGGCCCAGCACGGCCAGCAGCAGCGCCACGATGAGCTGCGCGCGCGAGGCACGCGGCGGCCACAGCGCGGCCAGCAGCCGGCGGCGGCCGTTGGACTCCCCGGACTCCGGGTCCGGCCCCCTGCGCCCGGCAGCGGGCGGCTCGGGCGCGGCATGCTCGGGCGAGGTGGGCTCGTGCGGGGCGCGCTCGGGCGGAAGGTTCCCGTCCGGGGTGCGCCCGGTCGTGGGGGGCTCGTCGCTCATGCCGCCGTCACGCCCGGAAGACGTGGCGGCGGATCGCCGCCGCGTTGGAGAAGATCCGGATGCCCAGCACGACCACCACGCCGGTGGACAGCTGGGCGCCGACGCCCAGCTTGTCGCCGAGGAAGACGATCAGCGCGGCCACCACGACGTTGGAGAGGAAGGAGACGACGAACACCTTGTCGTCGAAGATCCCGTCGAGCATGGCCCGCAGGCCGCCGAAGACGGCGTCGAGGGCGGCGACCACCGCGATCGGAAGGTAGGGCTCGACCCCGGAGGGCACCACGGGGCGCACCACAAGACCGACCACGACTCCGACGACGAGGCCCAGTACGGCGATCACTTCGAACCCTTCCCATTCGCGGCGCTGTCGGCCTTCGTGTTGCCGGGAACCGGCGTGGCATACCGCACGGTCAGGCTGGGCGCGGCCGCCAAGTGCAGCCGGTCCTGGACGGTGATGCTCGCACGGATGCCGTAGTCGTCCTTGAGGACCTGAAGATACTGGCCGTCCGCGCTGTCCTGGAATGCCTTGCTCAACCGCTCCCCGTCCCCGATCGCCAGCACCGTGTACGGCGGCGCGAGCGGCTTGTTGTCGACCAGTATGGCGTCACCGGCGGCGCGGATCGCCGACAGCGCCGTCAGCCGCTGCCCGTTGACGGTGATCGCCTCCGCGCCCGACGCCCACAGGCCGTTGACCACGCGCTGCATGTCGCGGTCGCGGACCCGCCCGGTGTCGGCGAAACCGCTGCTCTCCCGGGGTCCTCCGGTGTTCCCGACGGACGCCTCCTTGGCGTCGTCGACGACCATCCTCACCCCGGGACCCTGTACGGGCGTACCTCCGGCCAGCAGTTCGAGCAGCGCCGCCCTGCCGGCGTCGCCGGTGTTCCGCAGCGCCGCGCGCTGCTCGGCGGAGACCGTGTCCCGCAGCGCGTCCACGTTCTTCTGCAGCGCGTCGGCGCTCTTCGTCTCCGACTGGACGCGGTCGATCAGCTTCTGCCGCTCCTTGGCCTCGGTGGGGGCCGAGTGCTGCGCCTGAACGGCGCCCAGGGTCACCACGATCGCGGCCAGCACCAGGCCGGCCGCCAGCCACAGCCGGCCGCTGAGCGCGGTCGGGAGCCGCGAGCTGCCGACCGCACCGCGACGGGCCGCGGCCTGCGCGTAGCCGTCGTCGAGGCTGTGCTCCATGACGTTGGTGAGCAGCGACATGGAGGCGTCCGGGCGCCGCCGAGCAGCCCCACCCCGGGGGCTGCTCCGTTCGGGTTGCTGCTGCGGCATGCCGCACATCGTCCCACGTCGGGACGGGAGACTCGAATGGCCCCCTCAGGACGCGCCGTCAGCCCACGCCGTCACCGCCCGGCGCTCTCCACGACCTCCGACCACTCCTCGAGCAGCGCCTGTGCGGACGCGTCGTCCGGACCCTCGGCCCACAGATGCGTGACCGCCTCCGCGGGGTCGGGCAGCACCATCACCCAGCGCCCGTCCGCCTCGACGACCCGCACGCCGTCGGTGGTGTCCACCGACCGCTCACCGGCCTCCTCGACCACCCTGCGCATCACGGAGCCCTTGACCGCCCACGGCGTGGGCACGTCCCGCTTCAGCACGTGCGCGCGCGGGATACGGGCGTCGATCTGGCTCAGGGTGAGCTGGGTACGGGCGACCAGGCCGATCAGCCGCACGAAGGCCGCGGAGCCGTCGAAGACGCTGCTGAACTCCGGCACGATGAAGCCGCCGCGGCCGTCACCGCCGAAGATCGTGCCCTCCTCCCGGCCCACCCGGGTCAGGTCGTCGGCGGCGGTCGTCGTCCACGTCACCTGCGTGCCGTGGTAGGCGGCGACCTGCTCGCCGATGCGCGTGGTCGTCACCGGCAGTGCCACCCGCCCGCTGCGGCGCTCGGCCGCCACCAGGTCGAGCAGCACCAGCAGCGCACGGTCGTCCTCGACGATCCTGCCCCGCTCGTCGACCAGCGACATCCGCTCGCCGACCGGGTCGAACCTGACACCGAACGCGGCCCGCGCGGACGACACCATCTCGCCCAGCCTGACCAGGCCGGCCCTGCGGCTCTCCTCGGTCTCGGTGGGCCGCGCCTCGTCCAGGCCCGGGTTGATGGTCAGCGCGTCCACGCCCAGCCGGCCGAGCAGGCTGGGCAGCACCAGGCCCGCACTGCCGTTCGCGGCGTCCACCACGACCTTCAGGCCGGAGTCGGCGATCCCCGAGATGTCCACGGCGCGCAGCAGGGCGCCGGTGTACGAGTCGAAGACCGTCGGCGGGAACCGCAGGTCGCCGATCTCGCCGGGGAACGCCCTGCGGTACTCCTGCCGGGAGAACACCCGGTCGAGCTTGCGCTGGCCGGCCGCGGACAGGTCGGCGCCGCGCTCGTCGAAGAACATGATGTCGAGCGAGTCGGGACGGCCCGGGGTGGTCCTGATCATGATGCCGCCCGCACTGCCGCGGGCGGTCTGCTGCCGTGCCACCGGCATCGGCACGTTCTCCAGGTCCCGCACGTCGATCGCGCTGGTCTGGAGCGCCGAGATCACCGCGCGCTTGAGCGCGCGGGCGCCGCGGGAGTGGTCACGGGCCGTGGTGACGGTCGCGCCCTTCTTCAGCGTCGTCGCGTACGCGCCGGCCAGCCGCACCGCCAGCTCGGGGGTGATCTCCACGTTGAGGATGCCGGTGACGCCGCGGGCGCCGAACAGGTGGGCGGTGCCGCGCGACTCCCAGATGACGGAGGTGTTGACGAAGGCGCCCGCCTCGACCGTCTTGAAGGGGTACACGCGGACGTTGCCCGCGATGATCGACTCCTCGCCGATCAGGCACTCGTCGCCGATGACCGCGCCCTCGTCGATCCGCGCGGCCCGCATCACGTCGGTGTTCTTGC
This sequence comes from Actinacidiphila polyblastidii, assembly GCF_036353415.1. Classification (NCBI taxonomy): domain Bacteria; kingdom Bacillati; phylum Actinomycetota; class Actinomycetes; order Kitasatosporales; family Streptomycetaceae; genus Actinacidiphila; species Actinacidiphila polyblastidii. The sequence continues at coordinate 1,779 of NZ_JAZEWV010000045.1, read as the reverse complement.
CGATGACGCAGCCGCGCAGATTGGTCTGCGGGCCCACATACACGTTGTCGGCGATCACCGCCTTGTGCAGGAACGCGCCGGTCTTCACCACGACGTTCGACCCGATGACGCTGTGCTCGCGGATCTCGGCTCCGGCCTCGACCTTCGCGTAGTCACCGATGTAGAGGGGGCCGCGCAGCACCGCGTCCGGGTGCACCTCGGCGCCTTCCGCCACCCACACGCCCGGTGAGATCTCGAAGCCGTCGATGTCGACGTCGACCTTGCCCTCGAGGACGTCCGCCTGCGCCTTCACATAGCTCTCGTGGGTGCCGACGTCCTCCCAGTACCCCTCGGCGACATAGCCGAAGACGGGCTTGCCCTCCTTCATCAACTGCGGGAAGACGTCACCCGACCAGTCGACGGAGACGTCGGGTTCGACGTAGTCGAAGACCTCCGGCTCCATCACGTAGATACCGGTGTTGACGGTGTCGGAGAACACCTGACCCCATGTCGGCTTCTCCAGGAAACGCTCGACCTTGCCCTCGTCGTCGACGATGGTGATGCCGAACTCCAGGGGGTTCGGCACCCGCGTCAGGCATACGGTGACAAGAGCGCCCTTCTCCTTGTGGAAGGCGATCAGCTCGGTCAGATCGAAATCGGTGAGGGCATCGCCCGAGATCACCAGGAAAGAGTCGTCCTTCAACGCCTCTTCGGCGTTCTTGACGCTTCCGGCCGTGCCCAGCGGCTTTTCCTCGTTGGCATAGGTGAGCTCCATCCCGAAATCCTCGCCGTCCCCGAAGTAATTCTTCACGAGGGATGCGAGGAACTGGACTGTGACCACCGTCTCAGTGAGGCCGTGCCGCTTGAGCAGTGTCAGAACGTGCTGCATGATCGGGCGGTTCACCACGGGCAGCAGAGGTTTGGGCATGCTCGACGTCATGGGGCGAAGGCGGGTACCTTCGCCGCCGGCCATAACAACCGCCTTCATGTCGGAAACGTCCTCCTCGTGACTCAGTCAACCGTGGTGGCAGTCCTGACAAGTCGCCGGACCTGCACCACATAGAGGATCCCTGCCCACCAGTACAGGGTTGTACCCCAACCTGCGAACGCCCAGCCGAAAACTGACGCCACAGTCGCAAGCCACCCGCTGCCGTCGCTCAGGAGCAGCAGCGGAAAGGCGTACATGAGGTTGAAGGTAGCCGCTTTCCCGATGAAGTTCACCTGGGGTGGGCCGTAGCGGTGCCTCCGCAGAATCAGGAGCATCACCGCCATCATCGCCTCACGTGCCAGCAGGAGCACCGTGAGCCACAGCGGCAGGATGTCCCGCCACGTCAGTCCGACCAGCGTGGACAGTACATACAGCCGGTCCGCGGCGGGATCCAGGATCCTGCCGAGGTTGCTGATCTGATTCCAGCGCCTGGCCAGCTTTCCGTCCAGGTAGTCGCTGATACCGCTGAACGCCAGCAGCAGCAGCGCCCACCCGTCGAGCTTCGGGCCGCCGAACTCGGGCCACAGAATCAGCCACAGGAACACGGGGACGCCGACCAGGCGAGCCATGCTGAGGATGTTGGGGATCGTGAAGATCCGATCCGTTTGCACCCGTGTCTCCTGGACCTCCACCGGGTCCCCTCCTGCTGCTGTAAGTCTGTGCGGACGTGCGGACGTTGCTGGCCGACTCTACCCCAGACGCAAAAGAGGCCCGGCCTCGGATACGGGATCCGAGGCCGGGCCTCTTTGTGAAGAATTGTTCGGCGGTGTCCTACTCTCCCACAGGGTCCCCCCTGCAGTACCATCGGCGCT
>NZ_JAZEWV010000044.1:0-53596 GCF_036353415.1 Actinacidiphila polyblastidii | reverse complement strand
GGGGGCCACCCCCCGCCCCCCCCCCGGGACCGGGCATCGTGAGGCCTGGTCGCGGGAAGGACACGCCTACAGCGTGCTCGCCGAGAGCGTCGCGGTGGCGAAGGCCGTCAGATGGTCGGCGAGCGCAGCGGACTCCTCCTCCATGCCGCGCTCCAGCCAGTCGATGATCACTTCGGTGACGCCGGCGACGACGGCGAGCAGCATCCGCTCGTGGCGCATCCGGTCCCGGGGCAGCGGTACGGACCGGCTGACCAGCCGGCCCAGCAGCTCCGCGTTCCTGTGCTGGACGCCACGGCGGCGTACTTCCATGCGCGGGGCGTTGATGTAGATGACGTGGGCGGAGTCGGGATGCTCCGTGAGCATGGTCACCACGGTTGTCATGATCGGCCGCAGCAGTGCGTCGAGGTCCTCCGGGTCCGGCGGCGCGGCGGCGGCCGCCCCGGCGAGCAACCAGTCGTTCTGCTGCCGGTGCACGGCGAGCAGCAGGTCCTCGCGGTCGCTGAAGTGCTCGTAGAAGTAGCGCTTGGAGACCTTCGCACGATCGCAGACCTCCGCGACCGTCACGTCCTCGTAGGCGCGGGCGGCGAAGAGTTCGAGGGCCGCCTGACTGATGCGGGCCCGCCGGTCGGCGGCCCGCTCCTCACGTGACTGGCCGCCGTACACGGCGCCCCTCGGGGGTCCGGTCCGGGTCTGCTCGACCACCTGTGCTCCCTGTGCCTCTCCACTCGCGCCTGTGCGTCTCCGACCCTAGCCGTCTCGCGCCGCACTGTCGGCGAAAAAGAAGAACGCGTTCGTTCCAGAATCTTGTGCCGACCGGTCGTGCGTCACATACTGCTTGCCATCAAGACACTTCGCGCCTGGTCAGCGTGGTGTGCCTGGCTGCTCGGCCGATGTCACCCGCCTCGAGGACCGGCCAGGCAGCCATGCCCCGACACACCCGCGCCCTGCCCTTTCCGAACCGGGCGGTCGCCTGCCCGCGACACCCGCACCGACAGGAGCACCTCGATGTCCGTCCAGTCCCTCGTCGCCGCCGGCGACGCGCCCGGGCCGCTGGCCCGCATGTGGCACCGCGATCTACCCGACTATCCGGCCCCCGCCCGCCGCTACACGTACCTGGCCATCGTGATCCTCACGACCGTCGTCCTGTACTACCTGCTCTACGTCCAGTACGCCGTCGCGACGTCGATCATGGCGCACTACGACATGTCGTTCCGGTACTTCGTCATGCTGTCGGTCGCCGGGAACGCCGTAGGAGCCTTCGCCTCGCTCGTGGCGGGGCTGGCCGACAGGTGGGGCCGCGCCAACATGGTCGTGTACGGCCTGCTGGCGGCCGCGGTCCTGGTGCTGTTCCTGCCCAGTGCCCCGGACAAGACCAGCTACCTGCTGCTGTTCTGCGCCCTGTACTTCGTCGAGGGCATCGTCCTGGTCGCCACTCCCGCGCTCATCCGGGACTTCTCCCCGCAGGTCGGCCGGGCCACCGCCATGGGCTCGTGGACCATGGGCCCGGTGGTGGGGAGCCTGGTCGTCACCACCGTCACCAGCGCGACCCTTGACACGGCCGCTTGGCAGGACGAACTGCGCTACGCGGGTGTCACCGCGCTCGTCGTCTGCGTCGTCGCCCTGGCCGGACTGCGCGAGCTCTCGCCCCGGCTGCGCGACCAGGTGATGGTGAGCCTGCGGGACCGCGCCCTGGTCGAGGCGCGCGCCCGCGACATCCCCTCCGGGGTGGCTCCGGGCGGCCACTGGCGCCGCGTGCTGCGCCTGGACGTCGTCGGCCCCGCCGTCGGCATCAGCCTCTACCTGCTGCTGTACTACGCGGCCGTCGGCAACCTGGTGGTGTACTACTCCGCGGTCTTCGGCTACAGCGAGCAGCGCGCCAACGCGCTCGGGAACTGGTACTGGGCGGCCAGCGCCGTGGCCCTGATCGCCGCCGGGGTCCTCTCCGACCGGCTGCGGGTGCGCAAGCCGCTGATGCTGCTGGGCGGCGTGGGCTCGGTGGCCTGCACCGCCGTCTTCGCCTCGCTGGCCACCCATCCCCATACCGGCTACTACACCTTCGCCTGGCTGTTCGTGGCCCTGGGCGTGTGCAGCGGCCTGGCCTACGCGCCGTGGATGGCGGCCTTCACCGAGACCGTGGAGCGGCGCGATCCCGCCGCCACCGCCACCGGGCTGGCCGTGTGGGGCTGGATCCTGCGCGGGGTGGTCGCGGTGTCCGCGGCGTTCCTGCCCCTGGCCGTCACCTCGGTGACCCCGCTCGTCGAGCACGGCCAGGAGGTACAGGCCGCTCAGGTCAAGGCCGGACCCGCGCTCGCCGTCGTCAACGCGCACCCGGCCCTGTTCGCCGAACTGTCCCACTACCCGCCCGGCCGGACGCCGGCCGCGCTCGCCGCCCGCGCCGTACGGGAGGTCGGTCCGGCCGACCTCGCCCTGGTCCAGAAGGCGCAGCCCGAACTGGACGTCCTGCAGCACCATGGCCGGCAGGTGGCCCGGGCCGCCGAGGACGGGCCTGGACAGTGGCGCGCCTGGTGGCTGGTCTGCACGGGCGGACAGGTCGCCTTCCTGGGGTTCGTGTTCCTCATGCGGGGCCGGTGGAGCCCCCGCCGGGCACGTGAGGACGCCGAGGCCCACCAGGCGGCGGTGGAACGCGCGCTGGACCGACTCGCGCGGGAGGCCTGACCCATGGCACACCACGCACAGGTGCTCATCGTCGGCGGCGGCTTCTCCGGCATCGGCCTGGGGCACGCCCTCCTCAGCTCGCGATTCACCGACTTCGTCATCCTCGAGCGCGCGTCGGACGTCGGCGGCGTGTGGCACGCGAACACGTATCCCGGATGCAGGTGCGACGTGCCGTCACACCTGTACTCCTTCTCCTTCGCACCGAACCCGGACTGGTCCGCGACCTACTCGCCGCAGGCCGAGATCCACGCCTACCTGCGGCGCTGCGTCGACCGCTTCAAGCTGGCCCCGCACCTGCGCACCGGCATCGGGGTCGAGGAGGCGCGCTGGGACGAGGAGGACCAGCTCTGGCACGTCGCGACCAGCCAGGGGCCGTGGACGGCGCGGATCCTGGTGAGCGCGGTGGGCCCGCTCACCGAACCCAGGCTGCCCGACGTCCCCGGCATCGACCGGTTCCGGGGCAAGGTCATGCACTCGGCGCGGTGGGACCACGACCACGACCTGACCGGTGAGCGGGTCGCGTCGATCGGCACGGGCGCCTCGGCCATCCAGTACGTTCCGGAGATCGCCGACCGCACCGGACGGCTCTACGTCTTCCAGCGCAGCGCCCCCTGGATCACCCCGCACGACAACCGGCCGATCACCGACGCCGAGCGGGCGCGCTTCCGCGCCCGGCCGGGACGGCAGCGGATCGAGCGCGCGAAGGCCTACGCGGCCAAGGAGCTGCTCGTGCTCGGCTTCGCCAAGCAGCCGCGGCTGATGCGGCTGCTGGAGGCCGTCGCACGCAGACACCTGGAGCACCAGGTCGCGGACCCCGCACTACGCCGGGCCCTCACCCCGGACTTCACCCTCGGCTGCAAGCGCATCGTGCCGTCCAACAGGTGGTATCCGGCGCTGCAGAAGCCGAACGTCGAACTCGTCCCCAAGGCGCTGCGCGAGATCCGCGAGCGCAGCGTGATCGACGCCGACGGCGTCGAACGCGAGGTCGACACCATCGTCTTCGGCACCGGCTTCCACGTCACCGACATCCCGTTCGCGGACAAGGTGCGCGGTCGTGACGGCGAGCTGCTGAGCGAGGTGTGGGCGGGTTCGCCTCGCGCCTACCTCGGCGTGTCCGTGCCCGGCTTCCCGAACTTCTTCATGTTCCTCGGCCCCAACTCCGGCCTCGGGCACAGCTCGATGGTCTTCATGATCGAAGCGCAGGTGGAGCACGTGAAGAACGCCGTCCGCGCACTGGACCTCTCCGGCGCGACCTCCATCGAGGTGGACCAGCAGGTGCACGACGCCTACAACGCCCGGCTCGACAAGAAGCTGGCGACCACCGTGTGGGAGACCGGCGGCTGCCGCACCTTCTACCAGGACGCGAACGGGCGCAACGCCACGCTCTACCCCGACTGGACGTTCAGGTACCGCCGCCAGGCCGTCCGGTGGAAACCCGGCTCCTACCGTCTGGCCACCCGGCCGGTTCCGGCGGACCAGGGGCCCGTCGCGACCGCGGACGCCTCGTGAAGGCCGTCGCGCTCACCGGCGGGCACCTGGAGCTCGTCGACCTGCCGACCCCGCGCCCCGGCCCCGGCCAGCTGCTCGTCGAGGTCCGCAGGTGCGGGATCTGCGGCTCGGACCTGCACGCCCGCCACCACGCCGACGAACTGGCCGACGCCCTGCGGCTGTGCGGCTACCCGCGCTACCTCCGCTCCGACCAGAGCGTGGTGCTCGGCCACGAGATATACGGGGAGGTCGTCGACCGCGGGCCGTGGGGCGCCGAGCGGTTCACGCCCGGAACCCCGGTCGTCACCGTGCCGCTGGTGCGGCGCGGGCGTCAGGTCGACGGCATCGGCCTGTCGGCCCACGCGCCGGGAGGGTACGCCGAACACGTCGTCGTCCAGGAGTCCTTGACGCTCGCGGTGCCGGGCGGCCTCGACGCGGACACCGCTGCCCTCACCGAGCCCATGGCGGTGGCCTGGCATGCCGTCGGCCGCGCCGAGGTGACCCGCAAGGACGTCGCGATCGTCCTGGGCTGCGGGCCGGTCGGTCTCGCCGTCATCGCCGTGCTCAAACGCCGCGGGATCGGCACCGTGATCGCCAGCGACTACTCCGCGGGCCGCCGCGCGCTCGCGACGCGGTGCGGCGCCGATGTCGTGGTGGACCCCGGCGTCGACTCCCCCTGGCACGCGTCCACCGGGAGGGGCTTCATGACCACGATGCCCGACGAGTACAACGCCGGCATCGACGCCCTGGAAGGCATGGACCGGCTTCCGCTGCCCTGGTGGACCACCTGGCGCACACTGGACACGGTCGGCGCCACCCGTCCGAAGCGCCCTGTCGTCTTCGAGTGCGTCGGCACGCCCGGCATGCTCGACGGCATCCTCGCCGAGGCCCCCCTGCACTCGCGCGTCGTCGTCGTCGGAGTCTGCATGGGCGCCGACACGATCCGCCCCTCCCTCGCGGTCAACAAGGAACTCGACCTCCGCTTCGTCGTGGGGTACACGCCTCTGGAGTTCCGCGACACGTTGCACGCCCTCGCCGACGGCACTCTCGACGCCTCTGCGCTCGTCACCGGCCACGTCGGGCTCGCCGGGGTCGAGCGCGCGTTCACCGCCCTGGCCGACCCCGAGGCCCACGCCAAGGTGCTCATCGATCCCCACCTCGCAGCGGACGACCTCCTGATCCGGTGAGCCGGTCCCGGAGACGGCTCTCCGCGGCCGGTTGGTCAGGTGGGCGAACTGGTGTCCTTCGTCGGCGCCTTGCGGGCGAGACGAAGGGGGCAGCAGCGTCGTACGTCGCGCGGGTGTGACTGAGGGCATCACGCTCGATCGTGCCCGGGACCGCAGTCCCCGCCATTGACCCAGGAGGGCGGGGAGTCCTCGCGGGGGCGTTCCGAGGTTCGGGCCGACGCTGTTCTCGACGGCCCGAACCTCGACGCGGCAGCCGTGCTGCCGGGCAGCGGGGCAAGGTCCCCGTGGAGCGTCAGCCTCGCGCGGCGGCCTGGTGGGCCAACGCCGCGTCGACGATCGGCAGGTAGCCGTCCTGGGCCAACGCCTCGGCGCGCTTCGTATAGTTCTCCGGGTCCTGCGGCGCGATGGTGTCCAGCCCGTCGACGTAGCGGTTGTACATGCAGAACGCCGCTGCGATCAGCACCGTGTCGTGCAGCTCGACGTCCGTCGCCCCCTGCGCGCGTGCCTGCTCGACGAGTTCGGGGGTCACGTCTCGTCCGCTGCGCTGCACGGCTTCGGCGATCGCCAGCAGCGCCCGCAGCTTGTCGCTGATCGGTGCCGCGAGGATGTCCGCGCCGACGATGCCGGGATCGGCGATGACGTCGGCGCGGACCAGGTCCAGCTTCACGTCCTCCGGGAGCTGCGCGCAGGCGAAGGCGGCGTGGGTGGTCGTGCAGTAACGGCACTCGTTGAGTCCGGAGACCCGGGTCGCGATCAGCTCACGCTCCCAGCGCTGCAACGTGCTCGGCGCGCGCAGGAGGACCTCGACCAGGTCGCACAGCGGCCCTGCGGTCTCGGGGCGGAAGAAGAACAGCGAGCGGATTCCGGGCTGGTCGTTGCCCAACTCTATGTGCGGCATGGCGGTGAACCTCCGGGCATAGGGGCGTCATCCGTGAGGAAGAGACAGAACCATATTCTTACAGCAGCGGAGGTCCACCCAGAGGGGCTCAGCGGGCCTGCTGGTCGCCCGCTCGTTCAGCCGCCAGGGCCGCGAGTTCGCGGGCGACCGCGCTGTTGTGCGCGACGGCGTCGGCGCGGGCCTTGGCCGGGGACCAGCGTCCGGCGAGCAGCCAGATGGTCGGCAGGAAGACCAGTTGGCCGATGAAGCAGAGCCACCACCAGCGCCGCCATTGCGCCGGGCTGTCCTTGGTCGCTTTCTGCACCACCGGTCCTTCCTTCTGCAGGTAGGCCAGTGCGGAGGCCACCGCGGGGTCCTTCAGGCCGCGACCGTAGGTGTTGAGGAACGTGAGATCGGCCGGCGGGACGGTGCCCAGCGCGGTGAGTTTCGCGAGCGCCTGCTGGAGCACGGGACCGTCGGTGCGCAGAAGGGCCAGGTCGGTCGGCGGCACGTGCGCGAGGGCTTGCAGGTCCGCGGTCGCGGTGGCGACCGGTACGTGCAGCCCGGCCGCTATCTCGCCGACGGCCTTGCCCAGGGTGCCGGGGTCGGTGGCGCCGGTGGCCAACGCGGCCTGGGTGGCCGGGTCGAGGGTGGCGGCGGTGGCGAGCTGCGCCTTGTAGCGCGTGCTCAGCGTCATCACCCGAGCGATTTCGAGGACCGGTTTGCCTGACACCTGGCTCAGCGCCGTGGCCCGCGCCACCTGGTCGTTCGGGTTCGCGATCAGGGCGGCGGAGACGGCCGGCGTGAGCCGTGCGGCGGTCGCGATCTCGGAGGCGTCCTTGGCGGCGAGCGTCTGCGCCCTGACCGCGATGGCCGGGTCCGCCGCCACCGCTTTGACGATCGCGTTCTGCGACGCGCTCAGGCTCGGGTCCTGGCCCGCCACCGCGGCTTTGATCTGCGGTCCGTGGTCCACCAGGGTTGCGGCGGCCGGAATCGCGAGGCTCACCGAGCCCAGTGTCGCCACGACGATGACGCGCAGCATCGCGCCCCAGACTGCCAGGCCGGCGGCGGTGGCCGCCGGGCTGTGCCGCTCCACGGTCTCGGTGAACGCGGCCATCCACGCCGAGAGGGCGATCGCGCTGCCGATCGAGATGACCGCGATGATCCAGGCGAAGTGGTAGTAGCCGGTGTCGGCGTGCGTGGTGGCCTGGGCGAACAGCGCCACGCCGACGGCGCTGACGGCTGCGCCGACCACCATGAACGGTTTGCGCACGCGCAGCCGGTCGGACAGGAAGCCGGCGATGATCAGGGCGACGGCCTGCAGGCCCCAGTACCAGTTACCCAGGGCGTTGGCGCGGGCCAGACTGTAGCCGAAGGTGGTGGTGTAGAAGACCACGAACAAGCCGACGGCCATGTAGAAGAACAGCAGGAAGGCGCCGATCCCGAACGCCGGTCCGATCACGTCGGTCCGCAGCGCCTGCCGCCACCGGCCGTCCGCCTCCCGGTCCGGGTCGACGCCGCGGGCCCGCGCCTCGACCACGGCCTGGTCCCGCAGGTTGACCATCAGCTGGTCGCGCAGCTGCGGCGCCAGTTCCCGCAGGCCCAGGAACGCGATCACGAACACCGCCAGACCCACGACGCCGCAGAACCGGAACTGGTACTGCCAGTCGGGGTGCGAGGTGAGGGTGTTGCTGGAGACCTCGGTCACCAGCAGCGAGCCGACCACCGGGCCCAGCGTCCACATGCCCATCGCCGAGGCCCGGCCGACCTGCGGCGAGAAGTCCCGCACCAGCGCCGGGCTGGCCACCAGGACGACGCCCTCGACGATGCTGACCAGGCCGAACAGCACCAGGTACGTCAGCTTGGTGTGCGCGTGCGGCAGCGCGAACAGCACCAGTCCTCCGGTCAGCGCCAACCCGTAGACCACCAGGTTCGCGCGACCCCAGCGGTCCGCGAGCCCGGCGACGACCGATCCCACCGCGCCGAGCCCGTAGCCGATCACGATCACGGCGATGAAGTACGCGAAGGACATGTGCAGCTTCGTGGCGATCTGCGTCGACACCGCGTTCTGCACGAAGAGCTCGTAGTACAAGGTCACCGTGCTGACCACGACGATGCCCAGATAGAGCGCCCGGGCCCCGTTTCCGGGGTACCGGTCGAGTTGGCGTCCCCACAGCCCGCGCCTGGCTCTGATCGGCGACGCGGCCGGGATGGTCGATGCTGACATGTCGGTACCTCTTCTGTCGGAGCAGGTGGGAGTCCGCTGCTATCAGATCGTCGGACGGGTTCTTCGGCCTCCGGCCGGCGCCTTCAAGCCGACCGGAGGAGTCGCGCGCCGCCCGGCCCCGGCGGGAGGCGGCACGCCTATCAGCCCTCCACGCCCTATTCGGTCCTACCGCCTGGTAGACGTCCGTTCGTCCTGGCGTTTCCAGGCGGAACTGGCGTGCCCCGGTGCGCAGCCGTCGCGGCCCCGCATCACGCCGTGTTCTCGCGGGACGCGCTCGATGCCCCGGCCGTACCCGCCGGCCTGCGGGTTTCCGGCAGGCCGAGCGCTGACAGGGGCGCGGTGGTCGCGGCGGTGGCGAAGGCTCCCGGAGCCTGTCGTCTCTTCATGCCGCTCATCGTGACGACGAGGTCGCCGAAGAGCTTCTCCACCATTGCCGGGCCGCGCGTGCCTGCCGTCGCCGGGCGGCCGGGATCGGCCGCGGACAGGCCGCCGGTGTCAGGCTCGTCCTCCCCGACCACCACCGCGAGCACAACCCCGGCCCCCTGTCGGCGGTCTGGGCTGAAAAGGGGCCTTCGGGTCCGTGAGGCGGAAAGGGCTCGGATGGGAAGGGGTGGTGCGATCGTGCCGCGCCGGGCGAGGACGCGTGGCGCCGTGATCGCCATGGCGGTGCTGCTGTGCGCGGCAGCCGCCGGGGCGGTGACGTGGCGGCGGTCGGATGCCTCCGGCACCCGGACGGGCCTGCTCACGCAGGTGTGGGCGGTGCACGAGAGCTACGGCGAATACGATCGTGTGCTCGCGGTCTGGTCGACCCCCCGATGGCTGATCCGGGTGACGGACATGGGACCCACCGCCTACAACTGGTCCGACGGGAAAGCGGCGTGGAACGTCACCGAGATGTACTTCAGCGCGGCGTCCGGGAAGCTCTCCGCCGACGGTATCGGCACGCTGTCCGGGGAGGACCCGGACGCCAAGTCCTACCTCGGCTTCGACGCGCTGCACGGCAAGAACGCGCTCCCCGGCCGGGACGGCGGCGCCACGGCCCTCCAGGACCCCGACGTCCCCCATCCACAAACACCGCGGCCCGTCGCCGGCCACCGGACCCTGGCCGAGATCGTGCCGCAGGACCCCGACACCGGCAAGGACGTCGGCCGCTTCCAGGCCCCCGCCTCCCTCGTCGCCGGCCACGCACAGTACGTCGTCCGCGGACCCGACGGCCTGATCGTCAGTATCCCCCTGACCAACAACGACGGGTACCCGGTGGCCTTCCGCCGCAGCTGACCGTACGGGAACCCCTCGGGCGAGCTCGTGCGGCACGAACTGCCGCCGTCCCGAGGGCGCCCCGACGAGGTGGCCCCGGCCCCCTCGTCAGCGGGCCGTCGGCACGGTGACGGCGGTGTCCGGTCCGGCGCGGACCGGTCCCGGCATTCGCCGCCGCCGGAGCCGCTGCCCGATCAGTGCAGGGTGATCCGGATGCCGACCGTGCCGTTCGCACCGCGCCGCAGGCGGCTGCCCAGGAGGGTGAGCCTTCCGACCATCCCGTATTTGCGCCCCAGGAGACCGCGGTAGTGCCGGGTCTGCGCGACGCTGAGGATCTCTGCCGTTCCCGGGACCGGTTCGCCTGAGGCGTTGCCCCGGATGTCGCAGGAGGACACCAGGACGTCGGCGCGGTTGCGGATCCGCTTGACCTTGCCGGAGGTGGCAACCGTCCAAATGCCGAGGGCGTCGCCGTCGCGGATCACCCATACCGGGGTGGGGACTTCTCTGCCATCCCGACGGAAGGTGGTGATGAGGGCGTACTTGCCCGATGCGAGACGCGTGAGATCGCCATGACCGTCTGTCATGACGACAGGCTATGACACCGACCGGCCACCGCCGGCGCCGGGCTCGGCACTCCTCTCCCCCGGGGTCGTCCGGCGCGCCAGTGATCTGCTGCGGTCGGCAGTCGCCCGGTACAGCCGCCGATCCCCCGGCGGCTTTCGAGCGCCTGGAGACGCGGTGGGTGCCCTCAGGGCGTGGGGATGCCGCCGGGGCGGTGCGGCAGGCCGAAGCTGACCGGCACCCCTGGGGAGTACAGCACGCTGACCGGCGGCCCGAGCGGCCCGGTGAGGCCGGCCGCGGCCAAAAGGTCCTCGTCCAGGGACAGCAGCTCGCAGCGGTGCAGCGGCCAGCGCGGGTGGGCGTTGGGCACGTAGAGCGGGTGGCCGAGGAGGGTGTTGTGCATGCCCCAGCGGGCGGTGAGGAAGTGCTCCAGCTCGGTCGGCTCGGCGATCGGCTCCCCGATCCGCAGCGTCAGGCTCGCGCGGGCGCCGCGCGGCCCCGGCCAGCGGCGGACGCTGCGGTAGGCGATGAGCCGGTCCTTGCGCCGTACCGCCATCCGGGCCCAGACATAGGGCAGCCGGAACAGCGCGCGCCCGGCGAGCACCGGGACCAGGCGCGAGGCGTCCAGCGAGCGGAAGACGACCCCGCGCCGGCCGGCCTCGTCCACCGAGTACAGCCGCACGTTGGTCTCGGGGAAGGTGCCGAGGTACGGGACGCCCGGCAGCCGGAACCAGCCGACGCGGTACATCCGGAAGGCGACCAGCCCGACGTACGTCACCCCGTGCAGGGTGTCCGGGCGGATGCCCGCGGGCAGCAGCGGTGCGACCGTCTCCGGCGCGACGGGCCAGTGCACGAAGGACAGGTCCAGCCACCACTGGGTCAGCAGCGGCGACCGGTCCAACCCCCTGGGCGGGTCGACCGCCACCGGACCCGGCTCCGTGGACGTCACGCCGTCAGCATCGCAGACCTCCGCGCGGCCCGCCCGCCGTGCCCGCGCGGGCAACCGCCGGGCGGAACCCGGTCGGGACCTGGGCGCATGGCTGTCCGGGGCGGTCGGCGGGTCCCGGCGGTCGGCGGGTCCCGGCGGTCAGGCGGAGTCGTCGCCGTGGCTGCGGACGATCTCCTTCATCTTGGCGACCGCGAAGCCCCAGCCCTGCTCGACGGTGGGCTTGGCCGGCACGGCCACCTCGTCGGGATTGGTGAGGACGTCGATCAGCACCGGGCCCGGGGTGGCGAAGGCCGTCCGCAGCGAGGTCTCGAGTTCGGCCGGGTCGGTGACGCGGATGCCGGTCAGGCCCAGCGCGGTGGCGACCGCGGCGAAGTCGGGGTTGTCCAGGACGGTGCCGAACTCCGGCAGGCCCGCCTGCTCCTGCTCCAGCTTGACCATGCCGAGCCGCCGGTTGTCGAAGACCACCAGCCGCACCGGCAGCTGGTGGGTCTTGAGGGTCATCAGGTCGCCGAGCAGCATGCTCAGCCCGCCGTCGCCGCAGAAGGCCACCACCTGGCGGTCCCGGTCCAGCGCCTGCGCGCCCAGGGCGTGCGGCATGGCGTTGGCCATCGAGCCGAGGTTGTAGGAGCCGATCAGCCTGCGGGAGCCGCGCATCTCCACGAAGCGGGACAGCCAGACCGTGGCCATGCCGGTGTCGGAGGTGAAGACGGCGTCCTCGGCGGCGATGCGGTCCACCGCGGCGGCGAGCGCCTCGGGGCGGATGCCGTGCTCGCGGTTGTCCAGCGCCGAGCGGATCTTCCCGACCAGGCTCTTGTCGTGGTCCGGGGCGGTCAACCGGGCCTGTCCCTCGCGCCAGGACGCGAAGTGCTTCACCGCCTTCTCCAGGTGCCCCCGGTCGCGGGCGTCCGCGCTCCCGGCCGGTCCCGCGGCCAGCTGCGTCAGCAGGTCGCGGACGGTCGGGCCGACGTCGCCGACCAGCCCGACCTCGACCGGGACCCGGCGGCCGATGTGGGCCGGCTCGGTGTCCACCTGGATGACGGTACGGCCCTGCGGGTACCAGTCGCGGTAGGGGAAGTCGGTGCCCAGCATCAGGAGGGTGTCGGCGTCGTCCAGCGCGCCGGCGGCCGCCGGGTTGCCGATGAGGCCGGTCTGGCCGACCTGGAAGGGGTTGTCGCCCTCGAAGCCCTCCTTGGCCTTCAGGGTGACCACCATCGGCGCGGCCAGCCGGTCGGCCAGCGCCAGGACGTCGGCCCGGGCCTCGCGCGCGCCCTTGCCGACCAGCAGGGTGATCTTCTCCGCGCGGTCCAGCAGTCCGGCGGCCTCCCGCACGGCGTCCTCGGCGGGCCGGGTGGTCGGCGCGGTGAGGGAGAAACGGGCGGGCCGGTCCGCCGCCAGTTCCTGGCCGCCGATGTCGCCGGGCACCGTCAGGACCGCGACGCCCTTGCGGCCGAGCGCGTTGCGGACCGCGGTCTCCAGCAGCAGCGGCAGCTGCTCGGGCGAGGTGATCGTCGCCCGGAAGACCGCCACGTCGGTGAAGAGGGCGTCGTTGTCGACCTCCTGGAAGTAGTCGCTGCCCAGCTCCGGCAGCGGGACCTGCCCGGCGATGGCGAGCACCGGCGTCCGGCTCTTCGCCGCGTCGTACAGGCCGTTGAGCAGGTGGACCGAGCCGGGGCCGACGGTGCCCATGCACACCCCGAGGGTGCCGGTGAGCTGCGACTGCGCGCTCGCGGCGAAGGCCGCGGCCTCCTCGTGCCGGCAGCCCACCCACTCCAGTCCCTCGGTGGTGCGGATGGCGTCCGTCAACGGGTTCAGTGCGTCGCCGACGACGCCGAACACCTGGCGCACGCCGAGTTCGCCCAGGGCGTCCACGATGACGCGGGCAACGGTTCGGGACACGGGTTCCTCCAGCTCGGACGGACTCTCATGAAACGGGCGTACGGTTCGTGGGGGCGCGGGATACGGGGGCCGGGGGTCAGACGCTGAAACGGTCGGGGTCGGCGGCTTCCCAGTCGGCCGCCCAGGAGGCCGGCGGCTCCGCGAGCAGCTCGCCCGGGGCAAGCCACTCGTACAGGTCGGCGTAGGACCGCACGGTGTAGGGGTCGACGCGCTCCCGCAGCATATGCGGGCGCAGCTGCGCGGGGTCGGTGACACCCATGGACGCCATGATCTGCAGGGCACTGGCCACGGTCGCCTCCTGGAGCCGCCGGACCCGTTCGGACTTGTCGCCGACGTCCAGCGCCCGGGCGCGCCGCGGGTCCTGGGTGGTGACGCCGGTGGGGCAGGTGTTGGTGTGGCAGCGCTGCGCCTGGATGCACCCGACGGCGAACATCATCGCGCGGGCCGCGTTGCCGTAGTCCGCGCCCTGCACCAGCCGCTTGACCAGGTCGGAGCCGGTGGTGATCTTGCCGCTGGCGCCGATCCGTATCCGGTCCCGCAGGCCCGCTCCGACCAGGGCGTTGTGCACCGTGGTCAGGCCCTCGGTGAGGGGGGTGCCGACGTGGTCGGCGAACTCCAGCGGCGCCGCACCGGTGCCGCCCTCCGCGCCGTCCACGATGATGAAGTCGGGGGTGGTGCCCTCCTCGACCATCGCCTTGCACACCGCGAGGAACTGGCTGCGCGACCCCACGCACAGCTTGAAGCCGGCCGGCTTCCCGCCGGACAGCTCGCGCATCCGGGCGATGAAGCGGACGAGCTCCCGGGGCGTGCTGAAGACTTGGTGGTAGGGCGGTGAGATGACCGTCTTGCCCTGCGGGACGTCCCGCACCCGGGCGATCTCCGCGTTGACCTTCGCGCCCGGCAGCACCCCGCCGATGCCGGGCTTGGCACCCTGCGACAGCTTGAGCGACACGCATTTGACCTGCTCGTGCGCCGCCTTGTCGGCGAACTCCCCCGGGTCGAAGCCACCGTCCTCGGTACGGCAGCCGAAGTAGCCGGTGCCGATCTCCCACACCAGGTCGCCGCCGGGCCGCAGGTGGTACTCCGACATGCCGCCCTCGCCGGTGTCGTGCGCGAAGCCGCCCGCGGCGGCGCCCTTGTTGAGGGCCAGGATCGCGTTCGACGAGAGGGAGCCGAAGCTCATCGCGGAGACGTTCAGCAGCGCCATGTCGTAGGGCCGGGTGCAGTCCGGGCCGCCGATCCGCACCCGCGGCGGCTGCTCGGGCGCCGGCTTGGGGGCCATCGAGGGCACCAGGAACTCGTGCCCCGGGCGGTACACGTCGCGTTCGGTGCCGTACGGCTCCTCCGCGTCGGTGCCCTTGGCCCGCTCGTAGACGATGCTGCGGGTGGCCCGGTCGAAGGGGCGCCCGTCGAAGTTGCGCTCGATGAAGTACTGCTGGAGCTCGGGACGGATCTTCTCCATCAGGTAGCGGGCGTGGCCGAGCACCGGATAGTTGCGCAGCACCGAATGGCGGCGCTGCGCCAGGTCCCACACCCCGAGCGCGGCCAACGCCAGCAGCGGGACCGCGGCCAGCCACCACCACGGGGACACGAACAGCGCGGCGACGGCGGCCCAGAGGGCCACCAGCACCGCCAAAGCCACCAACCCGGTTCTCGTCACGACGGCCGCCTTACCCGGCGCGGACCTTCCATGCTCCGCCCCGGCTGTGACCTCTGCGGGGCTCGGCGCCGAGGGCGCCACAGTGATCGGACTCGGCCTGTCCGAAGCCCGACTCGCCGCAACTGCCCGCGGGAGGGGCGGGAGGGGAGGTCATGGCGTTCCGCACCATCCTGGTCCCGGTCGTCCGTCAGGCGACCGGGACCAGGACCGCGCGACGGACGGAGGATCGTCCGCGGTCCGGAGGACGGTCAGACGGCGGTGCAGCCGGCGGCCACGGCTGCTCCCCCTCTGGGTCGGCTGATCCCGGACAACCTCGCCACCGCGACACACACGAGCGTCACCAACTCAGGGCGTGACGCAATGGTCGCAGACATACGTGTCACTGGTCAAGGCGGTGATTGTCCGTAGGCGGCCTCCGTCGCGCAGACACCGGCGGCCAAGCGCGCGGGCCCGCGCCGTCAGCCCGCGCGGACGCCCTCCAGGAAGCGGCCGGCCAGGTCGACACGCTCGTCGAGAGTGGCGGGTGTCTGACCGAAGTCCATGAACAGTTCGTGCACCCCCGCCTCGGCCGCGGCTCGCGCGTAGTCGACGTACTGCGCCAGCGTGCCCGACTGCGGCACCTGCCCGGGGCCGGTCCTGGTGGCGGTCAGCCGGGGGTTAACGCGCAGCGCCATCCGGAGGCCGGCCGGGTCCCGCTCGGCCTTCACCGCCTCCTGGATGACGGTGTCCCACATGTCCATGAGGGGCGCGAGCGGCATCGCCACGGGCAGCCAGCCGCCGAGCCGCCGTCCGATCCTCCGCAGGCCGCCGGGGGTGAACGCCGCGAGCAGGACAGGAGGTCCTGACGGCTGCTGCGGCCTGAGTCCCACGACGGTCTCCGGGATCGTGAACAGCGGCCCCTTGTGTGCGAGAACGTCGCCCGCCCAGTACTCCTCCAGGACGTCCAGCGTCTCGTCGAGCCGCGCACCCCGCCCTTTCCAGGGCACCGAGACCGCGGTGTACTCGTCGGGCATCCACCCCAGTCCGAGACCCACGATCAGGCGTCCCCGGCTGAGCAGGTCCAGGGTGGTCAGCGACCGGGCCAGCATGATCGGTGGCTGCCACAGGCCGTTCAGGGTGCTCGTGCCCAGGTGCACGCGGCTGGTGTGGGACGCGGCGAACGTCAGCGCCACCAGCGGGTCCATGTGGTTCTCGTAGGCCCGTGGCATCGTGCCGTCGCCGCTCGGGTAGGGCGCGGCGGGCGCCAGGGGGGCGAGGACGCGGTCGCCGGTCCACAGGGAGTCGTATCCCAGGTCCTCCGCGCTACGGCAGACGCGGAGGATGCCCTCCGGTCCGGCGTCAGGGCCGAAGGTCGGAAGGGCCAGGCCCCATCGCATATGTGTCTCCTCAGGATGTGTTCCGTTGCCGGCACGGGCCTGCCGATCGCAAGCGAGCGGGCCCCGGGGCGGCGACTCGTCCCGGGCGGGGCTCAGCAGCGTGAACGGTGGCCAACCCGGTCCAGCCGCGGGCTGCGGACACGGCCCGCCGGACAGGTCGGCACATTACCCGTCCTCGGCCGCCTCGTCACACACGGAGCCCACACCCGACACGTGTCGGGCCGACGATCCGGTCCGTGCGCGCGGGCGGCGAAATGCATCGCTTCCGGGGGTGCCGGCGGCGATCTCGGCCGCGATCCACGCCTCGTCGTCCGGCGTGACGCGCGCGATGTCTCGGCCGGTCTTCTTCGAGGCCGGGGCGGCGACGTCGTCGAACGCCACGGCCTGGCGGGCGGGCGGGCGGGCGGGCGGGCGATGAGGGTGACCGGGCCGTCGACGGCGCGGTCCCCTGCGAGGACGACCGAGCCGTCGCGCAGCGCGGTCCAGGCGACGCCGGAGTCGGCGAGGAGCCGCTCTCGTGCAGGTCGGCCTTCGGTGAGGCCGGGCCCCAGGAGGCGGACAGACCCGACGCCGCCCCCGATCGGAGCCTCCGCTCCCGCATCACTCACGACCTCGCGTCGCACGGCGGACCGTGGAGGCGGATGTGCCGACGGCGTGCGCGGATGGAGGATGCCTGGTGCGGATGTGAGGAAGTGTCACCCATTCCGCGACTATCGTACTCGACATATGCTCTACTCGTCGTATGCCACCGACAATCCGCCTCTCCAAACCCATGATCGCGGTCCTGCAGGTCCTCCTCACCGTGACCAGCGACCACCCCGCCTGGGGCCTGTCCATCTGCATGGACGCCGATCTCGGTTCCGGCACGGTCTACCCCGTCCTCGACCGGCTCATCGAACGCGGCTGGGTCACCCGTCGTAGTGAGACGACCCCTCACCCGGGACGACCGGCACGCCAGTACTACGAGCTCACCGGAACCGGACGAGCGCACGCTCAGGCTCAGGCCGCACCGCGAGCACGCGCGGAGCGACGCAGTCCCTTCTTCGCCCGCCGGCCCGTGGAGGGAACATGACGTGGCAGAGTGCCCCCTTGTGCCTCCCGCACCCCGCAGGCCCGGCCGCCCCCGGTCGCCACGAGAGCTCGTGCTCCTTGTCGTCACATCAACTGCCGTTCGCCGGAGGCGTGATCGTCACCTTCTGCATTGTCCTCCTCGTGATCGGCATGCTGTGGGTGGCCATCTATCAGGAATGGGAGCCCGCCGAACGAGATCGGGCTGTCGTTCGTCTGGCATCTGCCTTAGCCGGCCAAGGAGAAGACCGCCTCAATGAGTACCTGGACGATGTGGCCGGCGCACGGGAGGTGTCGTCCGCCTTCGCTCGACGCCAGATTCGGGGCTACTACCGGAGCGCCGTACGGGCCAGGCTGCGCAACGGCACCAGGTCCCTGTGGCGGCCCGTGGACTGGGTGTTGGTGTCCTCCTCGCGCACGCAGACGATCATCGCTGCGGCGGTGGGCGCCCAAGCCGTGTACATCGACGTCGAGCACGGCCTCGACGCCCTGATGACCGTCGGCTTCGCTTGCTGCGGTAGCTGCGCCGCCATCCTCGTCGCAGCGGCCGCGGGACTGCGGCGGGTTCGCTCGCTCGAACTGGCGGAGCGGCAGGGCCACACGCGCGACACGTAGCGCCGGAGCACGTCTCAGGCACGGAGTGCACCTGACCGGACCGCAGCCGATCCCCCGGCGGCTGCGGTCCGGTGCGCGCCGTGCGGCCGGGTGTCTCCCGGTCGGTCAGCGGTAGAGGCGGAGGTCGGCCAGGCTCCACCAGTTGCCGGCGGTGCCGGTCTGGGTGACGCGCAGGTAGCGGGCGGTGGCGGGGCGGTGCAGGTCGGCGGTGGTGAGCTGGCCGGTGCCGGTGCCCGAGGCCACGTCGGACCAGTGGGCGCCGTCGTCGCTGGTGGACAGCTGCCAGCCGCGGGCGTAGTCGCCGAGGTTGTCACCGGTGTCGATGGCGACCTGCCGGAAGGCGGTGCGCCGGCCGAGGTCGACCTGGACGTACTGGCCGGGGCTCTGGGCGGCGCCGCTGGTCCAGCGGGTGCTGCCGTCGTCGTCGAGTACGGCCTGGGCCGGGCCCTGGCCCGCGGGGGAGGCGGTGGCCGTGGCGCCGGTCAGGTCCAGCTGGTGCGCGGTGGTGCGCAGTTGCCCTGAGGCGGGCCAGGTGAAGGTGGCCAGCGCGCCGCCGGGCAGCGTGTAGTCGAAGGACTGCGCGCCGACGGCGACGGTGAAGGAGCGCGGGTCGTCGTTCTCGTTGTGGACGACCAGGGCGGTGGAGCCGTCCGGGTTGGTGAAGGCGACGTCGGTGAGCTGGCCGTTCCAGCCGGTGGTTCCGTAGTTGGTGCTCGCGATGCGCACGGCGCCCGGCTTCACGAACTTCGACAGGTGGCCGATGGTGCTGTACTCGGCGTTGGCCGTCACGGTGCCGTCCGGCTGGACGGTCAGCAGTGCGGTGCAGGTGTCGCAGCCGCCGTTGTGCGGGCCGCCGTCGGCGTCGAGGACGAGGTTCCAGTCGGCCACGGATCTGGCCCAGTTGCGGGTGGTGCCGATGGTGATGGTGCGGGCGTGCCAGGTCAGCGTGCCGCGGAAGTACTGGGCGGGGGTGTCGGTCGCGCCGTGCGAGCCGGAGCACTCGGTGAACCAGATGCCCTTGTCGGGGTGGGCGTCGTGCAGGGCGCTCTGGGCGCTGGGGTCGCCGGAGTAGCAGTGGTAGGCGGTGCCGGTGACGTACCTGGCGGCGGGGCTGTCGAGGATCTCGTAGGGGTAGTCGGTCTGCGGGTCCTCGCCGAGCCGCTGGGCGGTGGCGATGTCGTCGGGGTGGGTGGTCCAGTTGTGGTCGTACGCCAGGATCTTGGTGTGCAGGCCGGCGGTGTGCAGCAGCGGGCCGAGCGCCTCGATGACCTTGGCCTCCTGCTCGACGGGCAGGTCGGTGCCGGGGTACGCCTTGGGTGCGCGGTTCTGCGGCTCGTTCTGCACGGTCAGGTAGTCCACCCGCACGCCGGCCGCCGCGTACGCCTGGACGAACTTCACCAGGTAGCGGGCGTAGGCCCGGTAGACGGCCGGGTCGTCCTTGAGGTGGCCGCCGACGAGGGAGTCGGAGTCCTTCATCCACGCGGGCGGCGACCAGGGAGTGGCCAGCACGGTGAGCTGCGGATCGAGTTGCTCGGCCTGCCGCAGCAGGGGGAGGATCTGCCGCTGGTCGTGGGCGATGCTGAAGTGGGTGAGGGCGAAGTCGGTCTGCCCGGCGGGCATGTCGTCGTACGTGTAGTGGGTGGCCGAGGCGGTGAAGTCCGAGGAGCCGATCGGCTGGCGCAGGAAGCTCACGCCGATTCCCTGCCGCGCGTCGAACAGTTCGCGCATCGCCGCCTCACGGGTCGCCACGGGCAGCGAACTCAGCACCGAGGCCGAGGAGTCGGTCAGCGCGCCGCCGAAGCCGTCCATCCGCTGGAAGCGCTGCGCCGGGTCGACGGTGATCGTCGTCAGGTCCGAGTCGCCCGGGTGGAAGGCGACCGGCGCCTGCTGCTGCAGCTGCGCGGAGTCGTCGGCGGTGGTCAGCCACACCTGTGCCTGCGGCGCCGCCGCCGGGTGGTGCGGTGAATGCGTCGCCGACGCGGTGGCGGTGCCCGGCAGACAGGTCAGGCAGAGAGCAGCGGCGGTGAAGGCCGCCGCACCCAGGGCGCGTCTCATGGGTGGTTCTCCTCGATGGCGAGACGGTGCGGAGTGAGAGCGAAGCAGGTCGAGGGATCGGCGCTCGGTGAACACCGTCCGAGGCTCCGTATCCCACGACAGCAGAGCAATCCTGAAACGACATGTAACACAACAGAAACAACGCGGCGTGTCACAGCAAAGACCCGCAGAGTCGCGCTGTCAAGGCTCGCGAATGCGGGTTCTGCGTCGCCCGAGTGAAACGCATTGATGTAACAAATGGGCTGGCCGGCGAAGTCCCACGTCCCGGTGCGTACGATCGCCGCCGCCGCTGGTGTGTCCAGTGCGAGGGTGCCGCGGGTGATGAACGGCGGCCCCGACGTGACGCCGGGCACCCGGCGGCGGGTGCTTGCCGCGGCCGGGCGGCGCGGCGCCGCCCGAGCGAAGCGGCGGCGGCCCTGCGGGCACAGGGCTTCCCTTTCGTCGTGATCGACCCGCGCACCACCCTCCCCCCGGACATCGCCTCGTTCTCCGCGGCGCACCTGATCGCGGCTCGCGGCGTGACGCAGCACCTGGTGGCCCCGGGGCACCGCAGGATCGGCGCGATCGGCGGCCCGCAGGACTGGCCGACCAGCCAGGCACGCGTCGCCGGGCACGCCGCGGCGCCGGTCGAGGTCGGAGTTCCGCACTGCCCCGAACTGCCGCGCAGCATCGACCCGAACGCCGACTGGGGCTACGACACGGCCCACGAACCGCTCGACCTGCCGCAACGGCCCACGGCCCCGGTGGCCTTCCACGACAGGGCGGCTGTCGGCGCGCTGCGGGCGGCGTACGAACGGGGCTGCGCGTACCGCGGGACGCGTCGGTCACCGGCCTCGACGACACCGATTCCAGCCGGTCCACCGTTCCGCGGCTGACGACGGTGCGCCAGCCGCTGGAGGAGAGGGGCCGGGTCGCCGTCCCACCGCTGATGCGGCTGCTGGACCGGCACGACGGCGGAACCACACCGGCGGAGTCGGCCACCGAACTGCTGGGCGGGAGCCGACAGGACCGGTGCGCCGACCGGTGGCCGGACCCGTGCGCTGACCACCGACAACAGCGGACTTCTTTTGATGAAGTGAAGACTCACATGCCCGAACACCCGCGCCGCCCCGAAAGTTTTTGGCTGCTCGCCTCTTGACCCGGACCATCGGCTGCTCCACAGTCTGGGGACTGAAGGCAACACGGCATCAGATCAATCCTTGACAACAACCTTTGAACACAAGGTGGTTGTCGCACCGCCCTGGTGACTCCGCCGCACGACGGCGCCCTTGCGGGCGGCCGGTCGCTCCGGCTCGTCGCGCTGTTCGTGCCTGCCGGTTCCCGCTGTCCTTCTTTCCTTGCCCGTGGCCACTCGCTGGTCCGCCCCTTCCCCCCACGAGCCGGACCGCCAGGGGCGGCGGCCTCGCCGTGCCCTCGCCGTGCCTTCGACCGTGCAGCGCAGCTACCCTCAGCCACTCTCACACAGGAGAAACGATGCACCCTCAGCATCAACGGCACCGCCATGCCTTCACCTGGCGCCGAAAGCTCATCGCTCTAGCGGCCGGCACCGCCTCGCTCGCGGCGCTCGGACTGTCCGGCGCGTTCGCGTCCAGCGCCCAGGCGGCAAACGGCCCGACGATCTCGGCGTGGATCACCACACCGGACCGCGCCCAGCTGCTCACGCCCGGACAGACCACGACCCTGGGCACCGGCACCTCGCAGTCCCACACGATCACCGTGGACCCGTCCCAGACCTACCAGAGCGTCGACGGCTTCGGCGCGTCCATCACCGACTCCTCGGCCTCGCTGCTGGCCGGGCTGCCCTCGGCGCAGCGCGACTCGGTGATGGCATCGATCTTCAGCCCCACCTCCGGCATCGGCATGAGCATGCTGCGCCAGCCGCTGGGCTCCTCCGACTTCGTCAACGGCCCCTTCTACACCTACGACGACCTGCCGTCCGGGCAGAGCGATCCCACCCTCGCGCACTTCTCCATCGCCCACGACCAGGCCCGGATCATCCCGCTGATCAAGCAGGCCATCAGCCTCAACCCCAAACTGAAGGTCGTGGTGGCGCCCTGGGGCGCGCCGGCCTGGATGAAGGACAGCAACTCCATCGTGGGCGGCCACATCCTGCCGCAGTACTACCAGGCCTATGCCACCTACCTGTTCAAGAGCGTGCAGGCCTACGCGGCAGCCGGTGTGCCGGTCTACGCGATGAGCGTGGAGAACGAACCGCAGAACCGCATCCCGCTCGGCTACCCCGCGACCGACGTCCCCGTCGCGGCCGAGACCGCCATCATCAACAGCCTCGGCCCGCAGCTCCAGGCGGGCGGACTGGGCGCCGTCAAGATCATGGCGTACGACCACAACTGGGCCGAGCACCCCAACGACACGGCGGCCGCCGGCCAGTTGGGGGAGGCGCCTGAGCCGAACTACGCCGGCGACATCCTGAACAGCTCCGCCGCCCAGTACATCGCGGGCGACGCGTTCCACTGCTACTACGGTGATGCCGGGGCGCAGACCGCAATCCACGACCAGTTCCCGAACAAGGACATCTGGTTCACCGAGTGCTCCGGCAGCCACGACGCCGGTCAGCCGCTGTCGCAGTACTTCTCCGACACCCTGAACTGGCAGGCCGCCAACGTCACGATTCCGGCCCTGCAGAACTGGGCCAGGTCCGTGCTGCTGTGGAACCTGGCGCTCGACTCCAACGGCAGCCCCCACAACCAGGGTTGCGGCACCTGCACCGGCACCGTCGCGGTCGACGGCACCACCGTCACCTACAACGCCGAGTACTACCTCACCGGCCACCTGAGCAGGTTCATCCAGCCCGGCGCCGTCCACATCGGCTCGAACAACGCCGGTGACCTGCACAACGTCGCCTTCAAGAACCCCGACGGCACCATCGCCCTGGTGGTCGACAACATCGGCGGCGGCACCCAGACCTTCGGCATCGCCTCCGGCGGCCAGCACGCCGACTACACGCTGCCGCCGCACGCGCTGGCCACCTTCACCTGGACCCCGGGAGGTGGCGGTGGCGCCGACACGACCGCGCCGTCGGCGCCGTCGAACCTCACGGCGACCGCGTCGAGTACGTCGGTGGCGCTGAACTGGAGCGCGTCGACGGACAACGTCGGGGTGACCGGCTACCAGGTCTTCCGTGGCTCGACGCAGGTCGGCACCGCGACCGGCACCTCGTACACGGACTCGGGCCTGAGCGCGTCGACGTCGTACGCGTACACGGTCAAGGCGGTTGACGCGGCGGGGAACGTGTCCGGGGCGTCGAACACCGCGACCGTCACGACCGGGTCCGGCGGTGGCGGATCGACCGGGCCGGTCGACTCGTCGAAGTGGTACACGGTCAAGAACACCAACAGCGGCAAGTGCGTGGACGACGCGGACGGCTCCACCGGCAACGGTGCTGCTGTCCAGCAGTGGGCCTGCCAGGCCGGCAACGCCAACCAGCAGTGGCAGTTCCAGCCCACCGACAGCGGTTTCTACAAGGTGGTCGGCCGCAACTCGACCTCCGCCGCCTGGGACGTCACCGGCGGTCCGGGCGCGGGCGACGGCGCGAAGATCCAGCTGTGGGCCTACGGGTCGGGGACCAACCAGCAGTGGAAGCCCGTCGCGGGCGCGAACGGCACCTACACGCTCACCCCGCGCAGCAACACCGGTGAGTGCCTGGACGTCACCGACGTCTCGACCTCCGACGGCGCCCGCCTCCAGCAGTGGACCTGCACCGGCGGCCCCGCCCAGTCCTTCACCCTCACCCCGCAGTGAGCGAAAGCTCCGGCGGCGCCGCGTAGCAACCGTTCCGGGTGGGCCACCTTGCAACAGGCGGCCCACCCGGAACCAGCAGCGCCACCCGGTGGGCCGCCTCCGCCATCACGACCAGCGCACTCGCCGGCACCTTGGCCCAGGCCGCCACGACGACGCGGTTCGGTGCCTGGACGGCGTCACTCGCGGGTGGTGGCGCGACGACTCCACCGCCACCTACCCGGCCTCGGACGCTTCCTGACATCACCTCGACGGCCTGTCGCGGCGCGGCCGCTGCCGCAGCCGCCGGTACGCGAGCGAGCACGACACGTAAGAGCCCGCGGCCGCGGTCACGAATTCCAGTAGCGTCGTGACCTGCGGAAGCGCCATCCAGATGGACTCTGTCCAAGCAGTGATCGTCGTGTACGACATCGCGAACTCCTTCGCTCAGGGTGCCGATGTCCTTACGGTGAGCGTCGGTGCGGTCACTTTCGACTAACGTGGAAATCTGGACGCTGGACACTCAACGACGCCTCTCCATCGCGCGACCGCCTCCAGGGGGGAAGACGGATGCTCGACGAGCTCAAGCACCTGCACGCTCTGGTCGGATCCCCATCACTGGAGACCCTCGCCCGGCACGCTCAGGCCGAAGGATCAGCGACGTCGAGGTCCACCTTCGGCAATCTGCTGAACGGCAGATCCACACGACTCGAAACAGTGGAGGCGTTCGTCCGGGCCTGCGCTCGGCACGCCCGCACCCGCCGTCCATCCATCACCCTCGACCCCCAGGAAGTCCACCTCGACACCTGGCGCGACCGCTACGCGGACAGCCACCGCTCCGGGGGCACACGCCCCACCTCGGCCGCACCGCGCTGGGTCGAGCTCATCGCCGACGCACCGCGCCGGCCGCAGCCGTGGCCCCATCAGGTGGGAGTGCTGCCTTTGCTGGCCGACTGCCGCCAAGAGCGCCCTGCCGACCGCGACCTCGACGCGTTCATGGCTACCGGCAGCGGCACCGCCGTGGTGTGGCAGGTGTTGTCGGGCATGGGAGGCGTCGGCAAGACACAGCTCGCCGCAGCCCTCGCTCATCGCACGTGGCGGGCGGGGCAGATCGACCTGCTGATCTGGGTGGCCGCTGCATCCCGTGACGCTGTGGTCATCGCCTACGCACAGGCCGCTGCCGACATCACGGGACTGCAGGACGACGACCCTGAGCAGGGCGCATCGCGCTTCCTGGCCTGGCTGTCCGAACCCCACCGCCGCCGGTGGCTGATCGTGCTGGACGACCTGCAGAACCCCGCGGACCTCAACGGGCTTTGGCCTCCCTCTGTCCCCTGCGGCCGGGCGATCGTCACCACCCGCCGCCGTGATGCCGCCTTGTCGAGTGGGCGGTACCTCGTGGAGGTCGGCCTCTTCACGCCCAAGCAGTCGACGGCCTACCTGAGCGCCCGACTGGGCGGCGACGGCGATCTGCTCGCCGATGACGAGCGACTCGCCGAGGATCTTGGACATCTGCCGCTGGCATTGGCCCAGGCAGGTGCCTACATCGTCGATCGGGGCTTGTCCTGCGCCGAGTATCGGCACCGCCTGAACGACGCCCGTAGGCGCCTGGCGGACCTCACCCCTGAGCCTGGAGCTCTGCCGGACGAGCAGCGAGCCACCGTCGCTGCCACGTGGTCGCTGTCCATCGACCTTGCCGACTCCTTGACCCCGCGAGGGTTGAGCCGCCCCGTCCTGGAGCTGGCAGCGCTGCTCGACCCCAACGCGATCCCCGCCGAGCTGCTCACCACGAGCGTGGTCACCGCATACCTCAGCGGCCGCCGCGATCACGAGGAGCCCGTCGAAGCCGACGATGTGCGCGACGTCCTGCACTGCCTGCATCGTCTCAGCCTGCTCACGCTCGATCCGGTCGATCCGACCATCCGGGTGCACGCCCTGGTCCAGCGTGCGGTCCGCGAGTCTGCGCACCCGGAACACGCCGACGCGCTGGCGATGACCGTGGCCGACGCCCTGCTGTCGATCTGGCCGGACATCGAGAACGACCCCTCCCACGGGCAGGCGCTGCGGGCCAACACAGCGGCCCTGCGCGCCGCTGCGGGCACAGCCCTGTGGAACACCGAAACAGGTGCCCACCGCGTCCTGTTCGCCGCTGGTATCAGTCTGGGCGAGGCTGGTCTGGTCTCGGCGGCCGCCGCCTACTACGGCGACCTGGGCTCCACAGCAGTGCAGCGGCTGGGCGCCGAGCACCCCCACACCCTCGCCGTCCGCGCCGGCCATGCACGCTGGCGAGGCGAGGCCGGGGACACCTTCGGCGCTTTCGTCGCCACCGAGGCCCTGCTGGCGGACCGGCTGCGGGTGCTGGGGCCGGACCACCTCGACACGCTCACCACCCGGCACAACCTGGCTTACTGGCAGGGCGAGTCGGGGGATCCCGCCGGGGCGGCGACCGCGTTCGACAACCTGCTGCACGACATGGCGCGGCTGTTGGGCCCCGATCACCCCGACACGCTCACCACCCGCAACGATCTGGCTTGGTGGCGGGGAAAGGCGGGTGACCCGGCTGGGGCGGCGGAGGCGCTGCGAGCGTTGCTCGGTGACCGGCAGCGGGTGCTGGGGCCCGACCACCTGCACTCGATGATCACCAGGAACGATCTGGCCTGGTGGCGAGGGCTCGCTGGTGACCCCAGCGGCGCCGTCAACGCATTCAGCGTCCTTCTCCCAGACCTCGTGCGGGTGCTGGGCCCCGACCACCCACGCACCCTGACCACCCGGAACAACCTCGCCTGGTGGCAGGGGGCCGCGGGCGATCCCCTCCGCGCACTGGCCGCCCTGGGGGATGTCTACGCCGACCGACTGCGGGTGCTCGGCCCCGACCACCCCCACACAATGATCACCCGAGGAAGCCTCGCCTACTGGACAGCAATGGCGGGTGATCCAGACGGTGCGGTCAGGGCGTTCGAGGCACTACTGACCGACCGGCTCCGGGTGCTCGGCCCCGAGCACCCGCACACCCGCACCAACCGCCAGCAGATCATCTACTGGAGCAACGACCCGGGCTGCCAGCCCACCACCGGAGCCCTGATGACCGACATGGTGCAGGTACTCGGCCCCGACCATCCCGACACGCTCACCGTGTGGAGCCACGACTCCTCGCAGGCCTCGCCACCCTGAGCCGGCTGCCGAGCACGAGAAGCCCTGACGTGTCCGGAGCCAATCCCGGCCCCGCCCTGCCCCGCCGGCCGGGCCCACGTCCCGCCCTCAACTCCCCGCCCGCACAGTGCGGTACCGCTTCGCCGGCCGGCCTCAACCGCCTTCCGGTGCCAGGTCGGAACGCAACGGGGTCACTCGACCTGCTCCTGCGTGCCGGTGAATGCCGCCGGGGCGAACCCGGGGAGGGCGATGTCGCGGTGCGGCCTCGCGGGCCCGAACTCCTCGACGCACCGCCGCAGCCGGCGCTCGATCCAGGTCCGCTGTTCCTCCGCTACCGGACACGCTCCCGGAGCGTCCGTCCGCGGCCACGGCTTCGGACCGGTCGTGCTGATCCCGCCCGGCCGCCGGTCCCCACCACGTGACCAGGCCGCCGTCCGGTGCGGCACCCATCCGCCCATGACAACCCCGCGACCCCGCGGGCAGCCCCCTGCCGCCCC
Source organism: Actinacidiphila polyblastidii (assembly GCF_036353415.1). Taxonomy (NCBI): domain Bacteria; kingdom Bacillati; phylum Actinomycetota; class Actinomycetes; order Kitasatosporales; family Streptomycetaceae; genus Actinacidiphila; species Actinacidiphila polyblastidii. The sequence continues at coordinate 26,322 of NZ_JAZEWV010000044.1, read as the reverse complement.
CTTCGTCAGCCGGAATACCCCAGCGGGGCCCGGTCGGGACAGGCGCGGACGATGTCGAGTTCGGTCCTCGCGGTCAGCGCCTCGATCGCGGCGGAACTCGCCCCGATGCCCGCCCAGTGCGGATCGACGTCGCTGGTGAAGCACCAGCTGTGATCGGCGGGCCAGGCGAAGGCGGGCGGCGGGCAGGGGTGGCCGCCGCCGAACTCCTCCTCCCACCGACCGATGTCGCCCAGGTCCCCGGCGAACAGCATGTACGAGCGGTGCGGGAGCACCACCAGCGGCCCGCGCGCCGCCTCCGGGTCGAGGAACGTCCACGGGTGGCCGTCCCACACGCAGGAGAAGATCGGTGTCGTCGCGGGGCCGTCCCCGCACAGCGCCCGCAGGGCCGTCCGCGCCTGCTCGATGTCCGGCGGGTGGTCGTCGGGGAGTTCCACGTCCGCCTCGGCCTGGCCCGGCCGGTCCGGATCGGGAATGAAGCGCAGCCTTCCGTACGCCTCGAATCCGTCAGGACCGAAGGTGACGAGGCGTCGCCAATCCGTCCCGGCCCGGACCAGCCAGTCCGCCGCCGACAGGTCTTCCATGCGCTGCAATGGGAACTCCCCGGAAAGCCGGCCGACGACGCAGAAGACCTCGGCCCGGTCGTACGGCCCGTCGGACGTGTCGCCTTCACCGTTGACGGCGATGTCGACGCGGTGGCGCCACGATATGTCCTCGGCGGTCGAGTCGCACGTGACAGGTGCGTTCGCCCGCTGCGCGCTGCCGCCGCCGGGGCTTCGGCGTCTTGGCTTTCGGCGAGCATGCCTGGGAATGCGGTGCTCCGGCACCGCGATAGCTCCGGCGCTGCCTGAGCCGACACCTGTCACCAGGCCGTCCCGTTGGCCGAATCGGCCTTGCGATGGGGGCGTTGGGCGCAGACTGGGATGAGGAGACGGTCACCGGGAGGCCGCAGTGGGGACGTTGGGCAGATGGTTCACGGCCGGTGCGGTGACCCTGGGGGTGCTCGCGGTGGTGACGCTCGTCTGCGGGCTGTTGCTGGCTCCGCTGATGACCGGGGACGGGCCGACCGTGTGGGGCATCGCCCTCGGCGCCGGGACGTTGGTGGGCGGGGTGGCCGCGGCCTGGGGTACGGGATACGCGAGCGGCGCGGCGGCCCCGCCTCCCGCGGTCGCCGTGACCGTGGAGGCGGTCGGAGCCCGTTCCGTCGCCGTCGGCGGGTCGAACTCAGGCACGATCTCCACCGGCGGCCGCGACCGCCCGGCGCCCCCAGCGGCCGGCGCACCCCGCACGCCCCTGCCCCCGGACGGCGCTCCGGGCGCCGCATCGGTCTCCGCGTCCGGCAACCGCGCGATCGCCGTCGGCGGCTCGAACTCCGGCAGCCTGGACACTGGCGGTGACCAGGTGGGAGGAGGAGCGTGACGTGGTTCGGCGGCGGAAGCCGCGCCCGCGCTCCGCGTGACGGCGAGTCCGCCGACCAGCCCGCCGACCAGCGCGCGCCCGGCATCGCCGCGGTGTCCGTCCCGGGCCACGGATCGGTCGGCGTCGGCGGCGACAACAACGGCACGATCACCGTCGCGGCGCCCGTACAGGTCCGCTGGCCCGTGGCGGTGGGCGACTCCGTTCCGGCGGAGCCCTCCGCCTTCCAGCAGCGGACGGCGGTACGCGCACGGGTCGACGCGGCGCGGGAGCGGCAGGGCACGGCCGCGCTCACCCAGGTGCTCTCCGGCGGCGGGGGCGTGGGCAAGACGCAGCTGGCCGCCGCGTACGCCCGACAGGCCCTGGTGGACGGCATCGAGCTGGTGGGCTGGATCAACGCCTCGGACCCCGCGCGGATCGCCGCCGCCTACGCGGAGGGCGCCGCCCAGCTGCTCCTGCCGGGCGTGACCGGCGAAGACAACGAGGCGGACGCCCGGCGCTTCCTCCGCTGGCTCGCGTCCGCGCCCGTGAGCTGGCTGATCGTCCTCGACGGCATCGAGGACGTGAACGCCGTCGGCCCGTGGTGGCCGCCGACCGGACGAGGGGGGAACGGCCGCTGCCTGGCCACCACGCGGCAGCGCGGCGCCACGGTCACCGGCGCTGGACGGGTCGCCGTCGACATGGACACGTACACCGGCCAGGAGGCCGAGGAGTACCTCGTGAGCCGGCTCACCGACGCGAATGCGGCACCGGAGGCCGGCGCCCCCCTGGGTGAACTGGCCGCCGCGCTCGGCCGCTTGCCCCTCGCGCTCTCGCACGCCGCCGCGTACGTCATCAACCAGGGCATCTCCTGCGCCCGCTACCTGGAGCTCCTCACCGACGAACGCAAGGCGCTGGCCGATGTCCTGCCCCCCACCGCGGACACCGAGCGATACGGCCGGGAGGTCGCCGCCGCGCTGCTGCTGTCCGTGCGGGCGGCAGCCATGACCGCGCCGGTGGGCCTGGCGATTCCCGCGATGACGCTGGCCGCCATGTTCGACCCGGCGGGCCACCCGGACAGCGTCTGGCGGGGGGGAATGTGCGCGGAGTACCTGCGGCTCTGGCGCGACGAGCGCCTGCGCAAGGACCGCCCCGGATCCTCCGGCGAGCCGGTCGACGCGGACACGGCCTGGGCCGCGATGCGCGTGCTGCACAACTACAGCCTGATCGACCACGACCCCTCGGCAGGTCCGCGCGCCGTACGCGTCCACGCGCTGACCGGGCGGGCGACCCGGGAGAACGTGGTCGACGGCCGCGAGCTGCTCACCCTTGCCGCGGGAGCCGCTCTGATGGAGCTGTGGCCCGACGACCTGCACGATCAGCGCGCGTTGACCTCCGCCCTCATCGACAACGCCGAGGCGCTCGCCGCGAACAGCGGGGACGCCCTCTGGCAGTCCGGCGCGTACGCCCTGCTGTACCGCGCCGGCATGAGCCAGGTGCGCCTCGGGACACCGGAGGACGCGCTGGCCTTCTGGCGCCGCACCGCCGAGCAGTCCGCGCGCCGGCTGGGTCCTGGCCACGCCTCGGTCGTCTCCGCCCGGACGAGCCTGCTTGCCGCTCTGATCAACGCCGGCCGATTCGACGAGGGCATCGAGGAGGCCCAGTCGGTGCTGGAGACCCTCCGGGCTGCGGACGGCGACCGGCTCGAGGAGTCCCTCGCCGTCAGCCACAGCTTGGCCGCTCTCCTCCAGCACGCCGGCCGCTTGGCGGAGGCGATCACGCTGCAGACGGAGGTCGTGGCCGACGCACGCCGGGCGCTGGGCTCCGACGACCTCCTCACCCTCAACGCCGTCAACTCCCTGGGGCATTTCCTGTACATCGCCGAACAGCCCGACCGGGCGCTGGAGATGGCCGAGCAGGTCATCGCCGCCTGCCCCCGGCCGACGGGGAACGCCCAGACCCTGGTGCTGTCCGCGCGCAACAACCGCGCGGTCGTCCTCTCGACGGGCGGCCGGATCGGGGAGGCGATCGAGGAACTCACCGACATCGTCGCGCGACGCACGGAACTCCTCGGGCACGAGCACGCGGAAACGCTGGTCTCCCGCCGCAACCTGGCCATGTGCCACGGCTTCGACGGCCGCCTGCATCAGGCGGAACGCGAACTGGTCCAGGTCATCAGGCTCCAGAAGAAGCACCTCGGCCCGCAGCACCCGGACACGACCGCGTCCCGGCAGCGGCTGGAACTGATCCGGGTGAAGATCGACTCCGATCGGGCCCGGCAGTACCCGGTGTCCTGACGCCGCACACCGCGCGTCGGCAGCAGGTCGGAGCCCCTGCCGTGCACGCCTGCCCAGCCGGGTGCACACGGCGCGGGGCCGCGGCTGCGCGGCTCAGGGAGCGACGGTCCGCGTCCGTCGTGCGGTCACCCACCGGCGAGGAGTGCCAAGAATCGCGGCCACATCGCGCGGTAACACCTGTTACCATCCGGGCATGGCGAAGACACAACTGGGCGCGCGGGTGGACGAGGACGTCGCGGAACTGGCCAAGCGGCGCGCCGCAGATCTGGGGCTGAGCATCGGGGACTACCTCGCGCGGCTCGTGCAGGACGACGCGACCGGACTGCGGGCCCGCGCGGTGGACGCGGCCGCCCACTTCCTGTCCGAGCACCAGGCCGTCTTCGATGAGGCCGAGGACGCTCAGAGCGGCCGGCGGGGAGCGCGCGCGGCGTGATGGACCTGCACATCGACGTCCCCTGGATCCTGCAGGTCGCCGAGGCCGCCGGCGCCGGGGATCCGGCGCCCGACGACTACGGCGTGCCCGTGGCCGCGATCGCCCGCCACCGGGCCGAACTCCTGGAGCAGCCCGTCTACGACGGCCCCTACGCCAAGGCCGCCGCCCTGGTGCACACCCTCGGCCGGTGCCGCTGGCTGGAGCGCTCCAACCTGGCTGTGGCCGCCGCGTCCGGCGTGATGTACCTCGAAGCCGCCGGCCTCACCGTCAAGCCCGCGCGCGAGGACGCCATCGCCCTCAAGGACCTCCTCCTCGACCCGGCCTGCACCGCCACGAGGATCGCCGCCCTGCTGCGGACCTGGCCCACCACGACGTGAGCCGAGCAGCCCCACGGCCCTCCCACCGCCGGTGGCGCGGGACGCGGAAGCCGCGAAGCGGCAGGCCATGCCCGATGCCGACGCCCGCTCCCCACCCGGCTCATCGACTCGCGGAGTACCGAGGGGTGCTCCGCGAGTCGAGGAGCGCTCCGTCCGATGGTCTCGCCAGACGCGGGTAGCAGAAAGGCAGAACCGAGCGGAAGTCGAGACGGACATGCGACCTGATGATTGGCTGCTCACTCGAGACGAGCGCGGCAACCCGGCCACCCGGTTGGACACGCGTCGCGTCGGCGGGGACGCGTGGTCCAGCGGCAACGAGGTTCACGCCCTGGTGCACGGGTCCGCCTACTTCTCCGCGCTGCTGGAGGCCGTCCGCCGCCAGCGCGCCGGCGACCTGCTGTTCTTCACCGACTGGCGCGGCGATCCCGACGAGCTGCTGGACGGTGCCGGCAGCGAGATCGGCGAGGTGCTGTGTGACGCCGCCCGGCGCGGGGTGGTGGTCAAGGGCCTGATCTGGCGTTCCCACCTGGACCGGCTCCAGTTCAGCGAGAGCGAGAACCGGCACCTCGGCGAGGACATCGAGGCCGCCGGCGGCGAATGCCTGCTGGACATGCGCGTGCGGCCCGGCGGCGCGCACCACCAGAAGTTCGTCGTCCTGCGGCACCCGGGACGCCCTGAGCACGACGTGGCCTTCGTCGGCGGCATCGACCTGTGCCACAGCCGACGCGACGACGCCCTGCACACCGGGGACCCCCGCGCCCTGCCCATGGCGGCGGCGTACGGTCCGACGCCGCCCTGGCACGACGTCCAGCTCGCGGTCCGCGGGCCCGCCGTCGGCGACATCGAGGCGACCTTCCGCGAACGCTGGCAGGACCCCTCCCCGCTGAGCCGCAGCCCGCTGAGCCGCCTGCGGGCGCTCGCCCACCACGAGGACACCATCGCCGACCCGCTGCCGCCGCAGCCCCCCGACCCCGAGCCGCGGGGCACCCAGGTCGTCCAGCTGCTGCGTACGTATCCGGCCCGCCGCCGCGGATACCCCTTCGCACCGGACGGCGAGCGCAGCATCGCCCGCGGCTACCGCAAAGCCCTGACCCGGGCCAGGTCGCTGATCTATCTGGAGGACCAGTACCTGTGGTCCGCCGACATCGTCACCTCCTTCGCGAAGGCGCTGACCGACAACCCCGGACTCCACATGATCGCCGTGCTGCCTGCCCACCCCGACCAGGACGGGCGGCTCACCGGACCGATGAACGTGCTGGGCCGGATCGAGGCGCTGCGGGCGCTGCACCGTGCGGGAGGCCGGCGGTTCGCCGTGTACAGCGTGGAGAACCACGCCGGCACCCCCGTCTACGTGCACGCCAAGGTGTGCGTCATCGACGACGTGTGGGCGACGGTGGGCTCCGACAACGTGAACCGCCGCTCCTGGACGCACGATTCGGAACTGGGCCTGGCGGTCCTGGACGAGACCGCCGACCCGCGTGAGCCCCGTGACCCCGGAGGTCTGCGCGACGGGGCTCGCGCCTTCGCCCGCGACCTGCGGCTCGAACTGGGCGCCGAGCACCTGGACCTTCCCGAGCCCGGCGCACTGTGCGATCCGCGGGCCGCCTTCCGTGCCTTCGCCGAGTCCGCGGCGGCATTGGACGCCTGGCACCGCGGCGGCCGCCGCGGCTCGCGTCCGCCGGGCCGACTGCGCGCCTACCCCACCCCCGTGCTCGGCCGGGCGATGACGCTGACGGCCCGGCCGCTGCAGCGGATCGTGGCCGACCCCGACGGGCGGCCCCGCCGGCTGCGGCGCAGCGCCCGGTTCTGACCCCCGGCGCCCCGCGTCATGGGTGAGCGGGCGGGGCGGCCGGCGCGCGTGCGGCCGAAGCGCCGGCTCCCGGACCCGCCGGTCGCGGCAGGTCCGGTCGCCACCGGTCCGGTCGCCTGCGGCCACCTGTGTGAGTTGGCGCGACGCGGCGTGACGGCAGGCCGCGGGCGGGAACCCTCACCCGGTGGACACCGAAATCACCCTACGGGTCGACGGGACCCCGCGCCGGCTGACCGTCGACACGCGCACGACGCTGCTGGACGCACTGCGTGAACGGCTGGGGGTGACGAGCCCCAAGAAGGGCTGCGACCACGGGCAGTGCGGCGCGTGCACGGTGCTGTCCGGAGGGCGGCGCGTGCTGAGCTGTCTCACCCTCGCGGTCACCCAGGACGGCGGCGAAGTGGTCACCGCCGAAGGGCTCGCCGCCAGGGAGTCCGCCGCCGACGGCCGGCACGCGGGCGGGCAGCACGCCGACGGCGTCCTGCATCCGGTGCAGCAGGCGTTCATCGACTGCGACGCCTTCCAGTGCGGCTACTGCACCCCCGGGCAGGTCGTCTCCGCGGTCGGCGTGCTCGACGAGTTCGCGCGGGGCTGGCCGAGCGCCGTCACCGGCGACGCGGAGGCGGCGGGGCTCGACCGTGCCGAGGTGGCCGAGCGGATGAGCGGCAACCTGTGCCGGTGCGCGGCCTACGTCAACATCGTGCCCGCCGTGCAGCAGGCGGCGGCGCCCACCGACCGGCAGGCGATCGGTGCGGGGACGGGCCGGTGAAGCCGTTCGGCTACCGGTACCCCGTTGACGTGGCGGACGCCGTGCGCAGCGTCGCCGGGGACCCGGCCGCGGTGTTCCTCGCGGGCGGTACGAACCTGGTGGACCACCTCAAGCTCGGCATCGTCGCACCCGACCTGGTCGTCAGTGTGGGCGGCCTGCTGTCCGCCGAGATCGAGGAGTTGGACGCGGGGGGCCTGAGGATCGGCGCGGGCGTCAGCAACAGCGCGCTCGCCGCGGACCGGAGGGTGCGCGAGCGGTTCCCGGTGCTGTCCCGAGCGCTGCTGTCGGGTGCGTCGGGACAGCTGCGCAACATGGCCACCACCGGGGGCAATCCGCTGCAGCGGACCCGCTGCGTCTACTTCCAGGACGTCACGACGCCGTGCAACAAGCGGGAGCCGGGCTCGGGCTGCTCCGCCATCGGGGGCTGGACCCGCAACCACGCGATCCTCGGCGCGTCCGAGCACTGCATCGCCGTCCACCCGTCCGACATGGCCGTGGCGATGGCCGCGCTCGACGCCCGGGTGCGGGTGCTCGGCCCGGACGGCGAGCGCACGATCCCCTTCGTCGGCCTGCACCGGCTGCCCGGCGACGCCCCCGAGCGCGACACGGTGCTCGGGCACGGTGAGCTGATCACCGCCATCGACCTGCCGGCGCAGCCCATCGCCCGCCGATCGACCTACCGCAAGGTCCGCGACCGCGCCTCGTACGCGTTCGCCCTGGTCAGCGTCGCCGCGGCGCTCGAAGTCGAGGACGGCGTGATCACCGACGCGCGCGTCGCCTTCGGCGGTGTGGCGCACGCGCCGTGGCGTGCGTACCGGGCCGAGGAGGCGCTGCGGGGCTCCGTGGCGTCGGACCTGAGCTACCGCTCCGCCGCGGACCGCGAACTCGCCGACGCCCGACCGGCCGAGGGGCTGGGGGGCGGCAACGCCTTCAAGATCCCCCTGCTCCGCCGCACTCTCACCGCGACCCTGCGCGACCTGGCCCGGGAGGACGCCCGATGACCTTCCTGAGCGAACCGGAGGCCGTCGGCCGAGACCTGCCGCGCCGGGACGGGCCCGCCAAGGTCCTGGGCACCGCCGCCTACGCCGGCGAGACCCCGCTGGAGAACGTCGCGTACCTGCATCTCGTCCAGGCCACGATCGCCCGCGGGCGCGTCACGGAGCTGGACGCCACCGCCGCCGAGTCGCTCGACGGCGTGGTCGCGGTGCTCACCCCCGGCACCGCGGAGCGCCTGGCCTCCACCGAGGACAGGGAACTGGCGGCGCTGCAGGACGTGCGGGTCGCCTTCCGGGGCCAGGTCGTCGCCGCGGTCGTCGCCGACAGCTCCGAGGTGGCGCGGCACGCCGCCGCCCTGGTCAGGGTGTCCTACGCACAGGAGGCGCACGACGTCGAACTGCGGGCCGACCGCGACGACCTCTACGCCCCCGAGCAGGTGAACGCCGGCTTTCCCACCGACACGGCCGAGGGTGATGTCGAAGCCGGCCTGGCGGCCGCGGCGGTGACCGTCGAGCAGACGTACACCACCGCGATGTACCACAACAACCCGATGGAGCCGCACGCCACGACGGCCCTGTGGGACCGGGACCCCGCGGGCGACGGCTTCCTCACCTTGTGGGACTCCACCCAGGGCGTCCATCCCACGCGTGAGACCGTGGCCACGGTGTTCGGCCTCGACGAGGCGCAGATCCGGGTCGTGTGCCCGTACGTCGGGGGCGGCTTCGGCTCCAAGGGGAACCCGCACGTCAACGTGGTACTCGCCGCGATGGCCGCGCGGGCGGTGCCCGGCCGGCCGGTGCGGCTGGCCCTGACCCGTCAGCAGATGTTCTCCCTGTGCGGCTACCGCACCCCGACGATCCAGCGGTGCGCCCTCGGAGCCGACCGCGGCGGCGCGCTCACCGCCCTCGCGATCGACGTCGTCGAGCAGACCTCACGCATCAAGGAGTTCGCGGAGCAGACGGGTGTCCCCTCCCGGATGATGTACGCCACCCCGAACCGCCGGACCACGCATCGGCTCGCGGCGCTCGACGTCCCCGTGCCGTCGTGGATGCGCGCCCCCGGCGAGTGCCCCGGCATGTTCGGCCCCGAGGTGGCGATGGACGAGCTGGCCGAGCGCCTCGGCATGGATCCGGTCGAACTGCGGATGCGCAACGAGCCCGAGGTGGATCCGGACTCGGGCAAGCCCTTCTCCAGCCGGAACCTCGTCGGCTGCCTGCGCGAGGGCGCGCAGCGGTTCGGCTGGGCTGAGCGCGACCCGCGGCCCGGCCTCCGGCGCCGCGGGGACTGGCTGGTCGGCACGGGAGTCGCGGCCTCCACCTACCCGGTCAACCGGATGCCGCAGTCGACGGCGACGATCCGGCGGGAGAGGGACCGCTACGTCGCCGAGATCGGCGCCGCCGACCTGGGCACCGGGACCTGGACGACGCTGCCGCAGATCGCCGCGGACGCGCTCGGTGTGCCGGTGGACCGGGTGGACGTGCGGATCGGCGACACCGACTACCCGGTGGCGTCGGTGGCCGGGGGCTCCTCGGGCATGACGACGTGGGGATCGGCCGTGATCGAGGCCGCGCTCGCCTTCCGCGACAGGTACGGGAGCGAGCCGCCGGACGGGGCCGAGGCGTCCGGTTCCGTCGGCGAGCCCGACGGCCGTTACGCGATGCACGCCTTCGGCGCGCAGTTCGCCGAGGCGCACGTCAACGCCGACACGGGCGAGGTGCGGGTGCCGCGCCTGCTCGGCGTGTTCGCCGCCGGCCGCATCATCAACCCGCGTACGGCCAGGTCGCAGTTCATCGGCGGGATGACGATGGGGCTGTCCATGGCGCTGCACGAGAACAGCGTCCTCGACCCCAGGACCGGACATGTCGTCAACCACGACTTCGCCGAGTACCACATCACGGCCAACGCGGACGTCGGCGAGATCGAGGCGCACTGGCTGCCCGAGCACGATCCGTACGTCAACGCCATGGGGTCGAAGGGCATCGGGGAGATCGGCATCGTCGGCACGGCCGCCGCCGTGTCGAACGCGGTGTGGCACGCCTGCGGCGCACGCGTCCGCGACCTGCCGATCACGCTGGACAAGGTGCTGCACGCGCTGGAGGAACAGTCCGCCCTGTGATCCGCGGTCTCGGGGTCAGGTCACCAGGGTCTGTCCGGCCGATCCTCGTGGATCACCGCGCGCGTGCCTCCGCGAGGCTCCGCCGGACAGACCGGAGGGGTCAGTTCGCCGGTGCCAGCACCGGACTGTTGTGGTAGGCGGCGATCAGCCACCGCCCGTCCCGCTTCTCCAGCACCCAGGTCGCGTTGACCTTGCGCGGGTCCGGGACCTCGGTCTCGCCGGGGAACAGGATGCCGGACTCGCTGACGACGATCGCGCCGTCGTTGCCGAGGAAGCGGAGGCTGAGCTGCTTGTTGTAGGTCGAAGTGCCCTTGAGCGGCCCGTCGAAGCCCAGCGCCATGTTCTGCCGGATCACGTCACGGCTGTCGCGCAGTGAGCCGGTCATGACAGCGGTGGCGTCCGCGGTGTAGTCGGCGACCATGCCGTCGGCGTCGCCGTCGTCCCACGCCCGGTAGGAGGCGACCAGCACGGCCTTGATCGCGGCCACGTCTTCCGCACGACTTTCTGACATCGGATTCTCCTCGGTGAACGGTTCGCCCGGGGTGTTCCGGGTGAAGCCGTCCGTACATACCGGCGCCGGGGCCGAAACTCATCGCGCCCGCGGTCAGGAGATGTCGTCGAGTCCGTCCGGCAGGCCGAAGGCCGCGAAGACCTCGGGGTCCTGGAAGACCGAGTTCCGGCTGATGCCCTCGTCGGTGACGGTGAAGACCTGGAGGGTGTGCAACCGGTAGCCGTCGCCGACTCGTTGGTAGGCGGCGAACCCGGGCTGGCCGCCGTTGGCCGTGACCGCCCGCAGCCGCCAGTCCGTTCCGGCCGCCGCGAAGACCCACTCCATGAACAGCCCGTAGTTGCCGCGGCCGGTGAACCAGTTGAGCATCGGCGGCATCTCCATGAGCACGTCCTCGGTGAGCAGCCGCTTGAGCCCTTCGACGTCGGCCTGCTCGAACGCCTTCATATAGCGCTCGACCCAGGCGCGCTGCTCGGCCGCGGTCGGCTCGCTGAGACGTTCCTGCCCGACGCCGGCCTCCTTGAGGCGGGCGCGTGCCCGTTGCAGCGAGCTGTTCACCGACACGGCGGTGGTGCCGAGGATCTCCGCCGCCTCGGACGCGGAGAATCCGAGGACGTCACGCAGGACCAGGGCGCCGCGCTGACGTGCCGACAGGTGCTGAAGGGCGGCGGCGAAGGCCAGCCGCAGGCTGCTGCGGTCGATCGCGGCGCCGGCCGGATCGCCGGCCGCCGGCATCGGGTCCGGCAGGGGCTGGAGCCAGGGGGTCTCCCCCAGGACGAGTGGCCCGAGCGGGTCCGACGCGGCCACCAGCCCGGAGGGCAGGGGGCGCCGGCCGCGGGCCTCCAGGGCGGTCAGGCAGACGTTCGTCGCGATCCGGTAGAGCCAGGTGCGCAGCGAGCTTCGGGTGTCGTCGTACCGCTCCCGTGCCCGCCACGCCCTGAGGTACGTGTCCTGGACCAGGTCCTCGGCGTCGTGGGCGGAGCCGAGCATCCGGTAGCAGTAGGCCAGCAGTTCCGTACGGAACGGTTCGAGCCGGCGGTCGAAGCCGTCCTCCCCTGCCGTCACGCCCACGCTCCTGCTCCTGCGTCGCCGCTCGTTCGTCGTATCGGGTGGCGACGGCCCGACGGCTCCACCCTAGTGGAGGGAGGCGAAGCCCTTCTTCAGGTCGTCGGGGGCTCAGCGTCGCCGCGGGGGGTTTCGGGCGGCAACATCTCACCCTCCATCCGTGGTCCGCGCCACCACCCCGTGGTGGCGCGGGTCAGTTCCCCACGCCGAGGCCCGGCATGAACGCGGACGGGTAGCGGTCGCCGCGTGCCGAGCCCGGCGGCACCGCCCTCTCGATCTCGGCGAGGTCGTCCGCGGTGAGGACGAGTTCCGCGGCGGGCAGCGCCTCGGCCAGCCGTTCGCGGGTGCGCGCGCCGACCAGCGGCACGATGTCCTCGCCCTGGGCGGCGACCCACGCGATGGCCAGTTGGGCGACGGTGCACCCCTTCGCCTCCGCGACCCGGCGCAGGGCCTCCACGAGGGCGAGGTTGTGTTCGACGTTCCCGCGGGAGAACCGGGGATTGTGGTTGCGGAAGTCGCCGGTGTCCGCGGCCCGCCCCGCGGTCCAGTGCCCGGAGATCAGGCCGCGGCCGAGGACGCCGTACGCGGTCAGCCCGATGCCCAGCTCGCGGAGCGCGGGCAGCACGTCCCGCTCCACCGCGCGGGAGATCAGCGAGTACTCGATCTGCAGGTCGGCGACCGGATGCACGGCGTGCGCCCGGCGGACCGTCGCCGCGTCGACCTCCGAGAGCCCGAGGTGCCGCACGTATCCGGCGTCGATCATCTCCTTGATCGCACCCACCGTCTCCTCGATCGGCACCGCCGGGTCCAGCCGGGCCGGGCGGTAGACGTCGATGTGGTCGGTGCCCAGCCGGGTCAGCGAGTACGCGAGGAAGTTCCTGACCGCCTCGGGACGACCGTCGACCCCGCTGGGGCCGGGGCCCGGACCGCGCAGCATGCCGAACTTCACGCTCAGCCGGTAGCTGTCCCGATCCCGGCCGCGCAGCGCCTCGGCGAGCAGCAGTTCGTTGTGGCCCATGGCGTAGAAGTCGCCGGTGTCGATCAGGGTGACGCCGGCGTCCAGCGCCGCGTGCACGGTGGACACGCTCTCCGCGCGGTCGGCCGGCCCGTACACGCCCGACATGCTCATCGCACCCAGGCCCAGGGCGGAGACGGCCGGGCCGGTGCTGCCCAGGGTTCGCATCTGCATCGTGCTCTCCTTCGTCGTCGATCCACCACCCACCCTGCCCCGGATCGGCGAGGAGCGGGAGCGGAGCGCCGATCCAGGGAGCGGCGCTCCCTGGATGGCTCGCACGCCGCGCGGGAGCGGAGAGGTGGGGCGGCCGGGGGTGCGGCGGTACGGCGCCCCGGCCGTGGGTAGGCCCGCAGGCCCGTGAAGGGCTGCGCGTTCGGCTGAGCAGCAGGGCCGGTCCCGCCGCAGGTCGGAGATCAGCTCTCGGGCGCGGGCGCGCGCTCAGGTGCCGGTTCGGGTGCGCCGCGCCTGCGGGCGGCCGGCGAGTCCGGGGTCTCAGCGGCGGCGGCAAGGCTCTGCCGCAGGCGTGTGAGGCGGGCGATCTCCGCGTCCAGAGTCGCCAGGCGATCGGCCACCACGTCGCTGAACCCGCCGGGGCGGCGGCCACAGGCTGCCGGCGGGTCCTGGACGAGGAGGTCCAGGCGGTGGGCGCGGCGGCGGATGTCCTCCAGGGTGAGGCCCAGAGCCAGCAGGTCGCGGATGACGCGGACGCGGGCCACCGCGGCAGCGCTGTACTCCCGTTGGCCGGACGGGGTACGCGGTGAGGGCGGAAGCAGCCCGCGCGCCTCGTACAGGCGCAGGGCGCGCGGTGTGGTGCCGGCCGCCGCCGCGGCCTCGCCGATCCGCATCCGTGCTCCCCTCCGTCCTACAGCTCCACGATCGCCGCCCCGAAGGAGCGGCCGGCGATCAGCTCGGGCAACGCCTCCGGGGCACGCTCCATTCCGCGGACCGGCGTGTACGGGAAACGGATGGCGCCCGCCCGCAGCCAGGCCCCGAAGCGGACCTCCCACTCCGCCTCGACGTCCGGGTGGTCCGCACCGCTGTAGCCGGCGATCGTGATGCCCCTGGTCAGCAGCCGGTACGTGTCGAGCACGGCCGGCGCGCTCCCGCCCGCTCGTTCCGGGGACAGCTGACCGTCCAACGCGCCCACCAGGGCGATCCGGGCCCCTCGGTTGGCGGTGTGGACGGCGGCCGTCAGTTGCTCGCCGCCCACGGTGTCCAGGACCACGTCGATGCCGTCGGGCGCAACCCGGGCGAGCCGCTCCTCGAACGACGCCGCTGCGCGCAGCACGGTGGCGTCGTAGCCCAGTTCGCGCTCCAGCCGCCTGGCCTTGTCCGGTGACCCTGTGCTGCCGACCACCCGCGCCGCGCCCAGCAGCCGGGCGATCTGTCCCGCCATGGTGCCCACGGCTCCGGCGGCGCCGGTCACGAACACGGTGTCGCCCTGCCGGACCTCGGCCAGCCGGGTCAGCGCGCCGTACGCCGCCGCCCCCTGGGCGAGGTGCGCCACCGGGGCGGGCAGGGCGCCGTCCAGCAGCCTGCACTCGGCGACGGCGGGCGCCGCGTAGTCCCGCCAGCCCTGGAGGTGCAGCACCAGGCGCCCCTTCTCCAGCGGCCCGTCGACCACCTCGCCGATCGCGGGGCCGAACAAGGCGTCGCCGGGGTGCAGCGGCGGCAGCGGGACGTCGCGGGTCTCGCCGCCGATGAGGGTGCGCAGGCCCGGGAACACGAGGAAATGGGTGTTGCGGACGAGCACCTGGCCGCGTTCGGGACGCGGGAAGGGGGCCTGTGCCAGCGTGAAGTCGTCCGGGGTCGGCAAGCCGGCGGGGCGACGGGTCAGGCGTACGAGACGATGCGTGGTCGGGTTCATGGCCGGACGCTAAGCCTTGACCCGTGGGGCAGGGGCAAGCGTTGACGTCCGGCCAGGGGACGAGGAGCGCCACCCCGGGGCCTCCCGGAGTGCGGATCGACGACTGCGGGCCCCGCCGTGGCATCGGCGGGGCCCGCGATTCTCATCGGACCGGGGTGGCACGCTGTACGCGCCGGCGCTCGCGGTCTCGTTGGCATGGCTGAAGCCCACGGTCGCGTTGCCGTCGATGCCGCCGGTGGTCGGCAGGACCGGGATGTCGCCCATCGCACCGCAGCCGGGCCCGGAGATGTGGTTGAGACTGAACCCTGTGACAACGTTGTCGGAGTAGGCGTAGTCACCACCGGGCGGCCTGGACGGCGTGTCAGGACTCCACGACACCATCCCGAACGGCGTGTCCGCACCCGGGAAGGTGTTCCCCCGTTGGACGTGCCCAGCAACGGATTGACCAAGGACGCCGGATCGGACACCGCCGCCGGCGAAGCGGCACCCGCCACCGTGCCGGGCACCGCCAAGCCCAACACCAACAGGCAGGTCGCCAGAGGAATACGCCATCGTTTCATCGTTTGCGGCTCCAGATGTGGGTCGCCGGCACTGCCACTGGACCGGTGGGGGGGGGGGGGGGTCAAGTGACGCCTAGCAAAGGGCAGCACTCCAACATCTGTCAACGCAACCGACCAAAGTTGCGAACAGAGGCAAACAGATATCGGAGCAGCGCAGTTGAGACACCCCGGCGACCCGTCGGCGGCAACGGACGGCGCCAACGGACGCGGCCGTCCGCCGACTCGCACCTCGGGCGAGCCCGCCGCGGTCCGGCCGCGCTTGCCCCCACCAGCGAACGAACGCCGAGGAGGGGTGGCGGCAGCGCGGACCGGCGCGCCGCGGCCACTCGCCTCGCCCCAGGCATGTCACCCGCTCCGGCCGTCGGCACCGGCAGCGGGCGAGGACGACAAGTGGTCCGACCATAAGTCCAGACCATTGACGGCGTTCCCCTGCGCTCGCTAACTTCCCGAGAGAGCGCTCTCCCGTCCGCCGTGCGCCTACGCGTCGAACGGGGCCGCGCCGCCCTGCCCGCTCTCGCCGACACCGTCTCCTTGCCCGGCGGGGATCGCCGTGTGGGCGGCTTGCGGGAGGGTGCGGGTGACCTCGTCGCCGAGGCGTTCGAACTCCTTGCGCAGGAACGGATCGGCCAGCCGGGCCAGTCCCTGGAAGCGCACGGTCGCCGAGTAGGTGACGCGTGTTCCCCCGCCGGACGTCTCGAAGACGAAGTCGTCGGTGGAGTGCGCGGTCTTGTTGACGCCGGTGAACGTCACCCGGCGTTCCTCGCGGCGGTCCAGGGTGTAGTCGAGTTCGGTGCGGCGGCCCCGGAACACCGAGACGTTCCGCCACCGGGCGCCCTCGACCGGCGCCCCCTGACCCGCGGTGCGCACGCATTCCTGGGTTCCGGGGTCCCAGTCGACGGCATGGCCGAAGTCCGCCAGGTACGCGACGACATCGGGAAGGGGACGGTTGACGGTGAAGGAGCGGCTCACATGGACCAAGGTCTTCTCCCAGCAGTTGTCCGCCACCACTGCCCGAGGGCGTGACAGTCGGTGGGTTCGTTCGGCCGACGGTGATGCGGGCGCCCTGCGGTGGGCGCCGCCGATCGCCGTCCGGCAGCACACAGCGTGCCATGCCGTCAGCCTTCCCCCGCTGACGCGGGACCTGACACGCTTCGTCGTCACGATCGGTCCCGCCCGGCGACCCCGCCCGGTGCTTTCGTCCGGCGCGGCCGTTCGCGGTCATCCGGCCCGGGCATTCGGCCTGGTCATCCGTCCTGGTCATTCGACCCTGTGGGAGCCGTGTCGTGCGACCGCCAGGTGGACGTGCGCGGGGAGTTCGTCCCATCGGACGGAGCGGCGGGCGCGTTCGGTGGCGGAGGGCACGCCTTCCAGGACGCGCACGGGAACGCCCGCGGGGTCGAGCGTGAGGTCGATCTGTGCCTGCGGGTGGCTGCGCGGTCCGCGCAGGCGGGCTCGTGCGCGTCGCACGCCCGTCACGGTGTCGAGGTCGTCGGTGAGCGCCTCGCCCAGTACGCCGTCGCTGATCGTCACGTGGTGCCGGGTGTTCTCCGCGACCGGCAGCCGGCGCGGGCGTCGGCGTCGGGACTGGGCCAGCAGCCACACCAGGGCGAGCACCATGAGCGCGGCCAGGGAGGCGAAGGTGGCGGGCCACCACCAGTCCTGAGCGACCCACCGGGTCTGGTCGGCGCCGGGGACCAGGACGTCGTGGCGGGTGGTCAGGGGCCAGCCGCCGGGTGGTGAGAGGTTCCAGCGGCGGTAGATGTCGGCGCCTCCGGCGAGCACCAGCAGCCCGCCGCCCAGCAGTGTCAGTCCGACGAGCGCCAGCAGCGTGCGGTTGGTCCTGCGGTGTTCCCTCATGGTCTTCTCCGATGGTGGTCGCGGTCGCGTGGCGGCTGTGCCGACGCCGTCGCCACGCCGGGTCGTCAGGCAGGTGTGCGGTGGACGCGGATCACCGGCTTCGGCGGGCGGGCCAGGCCGAGGCTGTCGTGCGCTTCGCGGTCGACGGCCTCCGTGAGGTCGGCCTTGACGTCGGACGTGTCGCGGAAGCGCACATCGGCGCGGACCTTGACGCGGCGTCTGCGCAACGTCACCCGTGCGGCGCTGACACCCGGCACGCGCATCGCCGCGTCGCGCAGGAGCAGCGCGGCGCCCTTGCGGTCCAGTTCGGCGTCGATCGGTCCGCCGCTGTCGGCGGGGACCCGCAGGGGCAGCACTCGCCGCAGCCCCGGAGTGAGCGCCAGGACGATCAGCAGCAGGCCCAGGGCGGCCGCGACGGCGGCGCCGGTGAGCACCCACACGTCGTCGACGGGGCGAGAGGCGAGTTCACCGCTCAGCGTCTTCCACCAGCTGTTCGCGGGGTGTCCCGTCTGCGTCCAGACGGCTTCGAAGAGCAGGACGCCGGCCGCGAGCAGGATCAGTGAGGCGGTCACCGCCGCCGCGACCCGCCGCGCACTCCAGGGTCGTCGCGCCGGCTTCGGCGCGGGAGGATCCTGCGGCGGCGGTTCGGCGCGGGAGGCGCCCGATGCCGGCGGCGGCCTGCCGGGCGCGGGAAGCGGCCTGCCGGGTGTCGGCGCCGTGGCGTCCTGCTTCTCGTGTGCGGGCTCACCGACGGGGCCGCCCGGGGCGCTGGCGTTTCGCGTTTTCATGGTCGTCCTGTCGTGGTGGGGTGGGGTGGGGTGGGGTGGGGTGCCGCCCGCGTCAGCTGACTCGTCCCTGACCGCTCCGGTCGGGGACGAGCCGTTGGACGGACACCGTGGTGTCGCCGACGCGCAGTCCGGTCAGGTGGGAGACGCGCTCGGTGATGTAGTGCTCGATCTCGTCGCATGCACGGGCGATGTCGACGGGGTAGGGCAGGTCCAGGCTGACGGCGATGCGGGCAGAGCCCTGGTGCACGGTGGCCTCCGGGCGCGAGACGCCCAGGCCGGGGCGGGCGGAGGAGGCGTCCGTCTGTTCGCGGAGGGCCTCCCGCGCGGCCTGGGCGGTGAGGCGGGCCACCACGCTCGCGGGGATCAGCGTCGCGCCGCGCTCCTCGGGCGGCGGTCGCCGTCCGCCGGCGACCGCGCCGCCTTCCCGGGTGCTCTGCTCGGGGCGTGCCGCAAGAGAGGCGCTCACTGCACTCGCGCCCTGCCGTCGGTGCGCGGTCGCTGGACGCGCGCCGCGCCGGTGGTGCGGGGCGCGGACCCGGCGCTGCTCCCCCGCACCGCGCTGCTCCCCCGCACCGTGCCGCTCCGCCGCACGATGGCGCTGTCCCGGTGCCGGTCGCCTTCGGCGGACCGCCGGCCGGGCCGCTCGGAGGCGCCCCGGCGCCAGTCGTCCTCCCGGCTGCGGAGGTAGTCGAGGGGGTGCACGTCGCCGCGGGCCAGGTAGCCCACGATCAGGCCCGCGAGCCCCACCACCGCGACCACCAGGAGCGCCCCGAAGCCGCCGAAGTACCCGGCGAACCCCAGTGCCAGTCCGGTCAGGAGTCCTGCCACGGTTGTGTTCATGTCCTTCACCGCTCTCATGTCGTCTTCCCCTGCCGCGCGGCCCCAGGGCCGCTCGCGGGCCGGGCACCAGCCCGGGCCGCTCGCGGGCCGGGCACCAGCCCTAGTCCACCCGCTGCTCGCCGTCGTCCTGGGCGTCGTCCTCGCCGGGTACGTCGATGTCGTCGACGGCGACGTTCACCTCGACGACGTCGAGGCCGGTCATCCGCTCCAGGGCCGAGATGACGCTGACGCGCACGTCGGCGGCGACGTCGGCGATGGGGTAGCCGTAGTCGATGACGACGTCGAGGTCCACGGCCGCCTGGTGCTCGCCCACCTCGACGCTCACCCCGCGGGTGACGCTGGGCTGCCCTCCGGGCATCCGCTCGCGTACGCCGCCGATGGTCCGCGCCATGCCGGTGCCGATGTTGTGGATGCCCGGGACCTCGCGGGTGGCGATGCCGGCCATCTTCTCCACGACGCTGTCCGCGATCGTGGTGCGCCCGCGGTCCTCGGGCGAGGGCAGGCTGCTTTTCCGGTCGTGCTCGGCTGTCCGCTGGGCGCCGGCCGTGTGCTGGTCGGTGTCCGCGCGGGTGGCGGTGGCGGTCATGTCGTACTCCTCAGACGGTCGTGCGGGCGTCGGATCAGCGCCCGTCACTCCTTTAGACGCATAAAAGACGAATTCGTCATGCTGATCCGCCCTCGGGATCGCTTAGGCTGGAATCCGGACCACGGGAGCTGGACACTCCGGGTTCCGTCAGAGCCGGAAGCGGGCAGCGCATGCGGACGCATGGAGATCGGCCACCTCGCGGCGCCTCCGCTGCCCCGCTTCGCAGCGGCCGCCCGCGGACCGGATGAACGACGAGAGAGGCCGGGGCGTACCGGGTCACCTGAGCGACGACCTGCTGGTGACCAGGGCGGCCGAGGGCGACGACGACGCCTTCGCCGTGCTCGTCCAGCGCCACAGCGGGCCGCTGCTCGCGCTGGCGTACCGGATGCTCGGCGTGCTTCAGGACGCCGAGGAGATCGTCCAGGAGGCGTTCACCAGCGCGTGGCGGCGGCTTCCAGAGTTCCGGCAGGACGCGGCGTTCCGCACGTGGATGTACCGCATCGTCACCAACCGCTGCCTGGACGTGCTGCGGGGCCGCAGGCCGGTCGTGCCGCTGGACGCGGTGGTGGAGCCGACCTCTTCCGGCCCGCGCGGCCAGCCGGCCCGCGCCGCCGAGAGCGCGGCCGCCACGCGGGCGCTGGACGAGGCGCTGCGTGACCTGCCGCCGGCGCAGCGTGCCTGCTGGATCCTGCGGGAGCTGCACGGGCTGTCGTACCAGGAGATCGCCCACGTGGCGGGGATGAGCGAACAGACCGTGCGGGGAGACCTGTTCAGAGCCCGGCGCACCCTGATGAAGGAGATGGCCTCATGGCGGTAGACGGCACCACCGCGGTGTCCGGGCGCCCGGAGGCGGCCGCCTCCGGCCAGCCGGCCGCCTCCGCTCCTGCGCCGGACGCGGCACGCCTCGTCGGCGACGAACGGCTCCCCTGCGGGCGGCTGGTGAGCGGCGTCTGGGACCAGGCCCGCGGGCTCCTCGCCGCGGACGCCTCGCACGCGGCCGGCTGCCCGTACTGCCGGCAGGCCGTGGCGGGGCTGGCGGTCCTTGACATCGCCACGCACACCCTGCGCAGGGACGAGCCCAGCGCCCGCACGGTCGCCGACCGGGTGATCGACGCCGTACGCGCCGAAACCCGCCTCGGCCGTCTCGTGCCGCTGGACGATCCCGGCGGCGATCTGCGGATCTCGGAGACCTCCGCGGCGAAGGTGCTGCGGCGGGCCGCCGACCGCGTTCCCGGGGTGCGCGCCGCCAGTTGCCGTCTGACCTGCCTCGACGACGGCAGTACGCATGTGACCTTGGCGATGACCCTCGCCGCCACCGTCGACGAGCCGCTGCCGCCGCGGGCCGTACGGGTCCGCCGCGCCGTGGCCTACGCCGCTTGGCAGGAACTGGGGTTGGCCGTGATCCGCATCGATCTGACCGTGGTCTCCGTGCTGGAGGGGATCAGGTCCCCGGCCGTCCCCGAGATCACGCCGGGCGGAGGTGGCCGGCCGTGACCGCCGACGCCGCCGGCGTCGCGCGGGCCGCGGCCTCCGCGACCCTGGCCGTCCCCGGGGTGGTCGGCCTGCAGCCGAGCCTCGGCCAGTCCCTGGCCGCCGCCGCCGGCCGGGTCGGGCACTCCCGCGGCTCCCGCCCGGCCGCGCCCGCGAAAGGTGTCCACGCCGAACGCACGCCGGGAAGCGGCGCCTGGCGGGTGGAAGTGCGCTGCGTACTCGACGGGGAGCATCGCGCCCTGGACACCGCACGCCGCGTAAGGGAGAGCGTCCGCTCGGCGGTCGTCTCGCACACGGCCCGCCACGGCGCGGCCGGTCCGGTCACCGTCCTGGTCACGGTCACCCGGATCACCGGACGCTAGCCGTGTGGTGCGCGCGTGTCCGGCACGTGGGAAGTGCCCGAGGAGGACGCCCCGCGGGACATCCCGTCTCTGCTCGCGGGCGAACATGCCGATAGCCGTCCCGGTGGGGTGGTGCCCTGCCGCGCACGGTTGCGGACAACTCGGCGGGCAGGGCGTCACGACCCGCGAGGACGGTGTACGCCCACTGAGGGGACTGTGAATCCCGTCTTTCGGGGGACCTGCTTTCGCGGCCCTGATGAAAGAGGTTCAAGCGGAATCTCGGCAAGGCCGGCGCATGTCCGTGGACGGCACATCAGCATGGCGCGGGCGATGCCGGAGAAGTGATCAGCGACGCCGGAGCATCATGACCACGAGAACGATGACGACAATGACTACGACGGTTCCGAGGCCGATGTAAATGGTGTTTCCTCCCGATGAAACGAGATCCTCCGCATCGTGACCCGGTGGACCGTGGAACTCCTGCTCCAGTGCCGACTTCCTGCCCCGTGAACGGCTCCGCACGCATATGCGATTCATTCAGCCGGAGAAAGCCGGCGGGGGCGCCGGGGCGGATGCGCCGTCCGGCGCCACAGGTCAGGCGGGCCGGCCGTCGGGAGGAACGGGGGCGGCATCGACGGGGAGCGTGAAGACGATCCGGGTGCCGCCGCTGTAGCCGGGGTCGACGGCGATGGTGCCGCCGTGGAACTCGATCACCTTCTTGCACATCGCCAGCCCGATGCCGTTGCCGGGGTAGGCGTCGCGGGCGTGCAGGCGCTGGAAGATCACGAAGACGCGCTCGGCGAACTCCGGCTCGATGCCGATGCCGTTGTCCGTGAAGGCGAAGTGCCACAGGTCGTCGTGGCGCTCGCAGGACAGGGTGATGTGCGCGGTGCGTTCGTCGGAGCGGAACTTGACGGCGTTGGTGATCAGGTTCTGCAGGAGCATGCCGAGTTGGGTCGCGTCGCCGACCACCGTGGGGAGCGGGTCGTGGGTGAGGACCGCGCCCGTCTCACTGAGGGAGACGCTCAGCGCGGATGTGGTCGCGTCCCATATGTGGCCCAGGTCGACGGGTGCGTAGTCCGCGTGTATGCGGCCCACCCGGGAGAAGGCCAGGAGGTCGCTGATGAGCGTCTGCATGCGCAGCGACCCGTCGACCGCGTACTCGATGTACTGGCCGGCGCGTTCGTCGAGCTTGTCGGCGTAGCGGCGCTGGAGGAGCTGGCAGAAGCTGGCGACCTTGCGGAGCGGTTCCTGGAGGTCGTGCGAGGCGACGTAGGCGAACTGCTCCAACTCGGCGTTGGAGCGGGCGAGGTCGGCGGCGTGGGCGTCGATCGTCTCGCGGGCCGCCCGGCTGGCGGCCAGTTCTCTGGCCAGCCGTCCGCGCATGGCCTCCACGTCGCGGGCCAGCGCACGGATGTCGGCCGGGCCGCCGGTCTCGATGGGCTGCTCGAAGTCGCCCTCCGCCACGGATCTCGCCTGCCGCGCCAGGCGGCCGAGGGGCGCGTTGACCCCGCGGCGGAGCGCGGCGAAGGCCAGCAGGGCCAGGATCACCACGACCAGGCCGACGGAGGAGAAGATCCCGTTGCGCACCCGGCGGGTGTGCTGGAGCTCCGCGCGGGCCGCGTCACGGCGCTCCTCCAGGTGCGCCTGCTGTTTCCGCAGGGCCGCGCGCAGGGAGTCGAACTCCGCCTTCCCCTGGTTCGTGCGCGACGCCGAGACCGGGGCGGGCCGCCCCGGTGGGGCGGCCGCGATGGGAGCGCCGACGTCGGCCCGCCAGCGTGCGGCCCGGCTGAGCACCAGGTCCAGATCGGCTGTCAGGGCGCGGTCACCCGCGGTGAGGTTCCTGAGCTGGGTCACCGCGTCCTGCTGTTGCGCCAGCCCCTGGGTGTAGGGCTGGAGGAACTGCGCCTGCCCGGAGAGGGCGTAGCCGCGGGTGCCGGTCTCCTGGTCGACGAGGGCCGCCTCCAGGCGCACCGCCTCGGTCAGCGCCGGACTGCTCTGGTAGACCAGCCGGTCGGTCACCGCGGCCGAGTGCCGGAAGAACACCGTGGTCAGCGCCGCGAGGACGAACAGCACCGCCAGGGCGCCCGACACGCCGACCGTCAGCCAGCGCGCCGTGGTCCACCGTCCGCCCACGGTCCTCGGGGCCGGCCCGTCAGGACGTCTCCGGTCGCCGGGGCCAAGGGGCCCGCGCTCCCGTGCCGCTGCGGGAGCTTCGGCCTTCACGTACGGCTGAGCGGACACCACTGCCTCCAAGTCGTGGGAAGCGGCGGGCTTCCGTGGCCGATTACCGAGCGGTAGATGCCGCATCCGGTGCACGGCGGCGAAAGCCTACCCCCCGCGACAACCCTAGTTGTCATCGGAGGCCCGGCTGGTGCGTAGAGTGGGCACCATGGCCATCGAAGAGCGAGACCGGACGCGCGAGGACTCGCTGCTACGGGCGCGCGAGGCCTTGGAAGGTCTGGCCGACGAACTGGCGCGGGAGGCCGACCATCTCGGCGGCCAGGTGCCTGCCGGCGCGTCGGCACCCGCCCTGGAGCGGCTGGCCGCGCTCGCCGTCCTGCACGAGGCGCTGCAACTGCAGGTGCTGCAGGCCGCCAGGGACGCGGCCGCTCTCGGCGCCAACTACGCCCAGCTCGGCGCCGCGTGGAACATCACCCGGCAGGGCGCGCGCAAACGCTGGCCGGGCCTAGTCTTCTCCCGTGCCCCTGTGCACCACCCGACGCGAGGACGCCCCATGTCTGCCAACGCCGCCACCCGCTCCTACACCGTGCTGCTGGTGGAGGACGACGACGCCGACGCACTGCTGATCGAGGAGGCGCTGCTCGAACGCGGGATGGCACGCGCCGTGCACCGCGCGACCGACGGGATCACCGCGCTCGCCCACCTGCGCGACCCGTCCAATCCCCGTCCCGACCTGCTCGTGCTGGACCTGAACATGCCGCGGATGAACGGACGCGAACTGCTGGCCGTGCTCAAGAGCGATCCGCTGCTCGTCAGCGTCCCGGTGGTGGTGCTCACCACCTCGTCGGCGCCCGACGACATCAGCGGCGCCTACCGCGAGCACGCCAACGCCTACGTCACCAAGCCCGTCAACCTCGACGACTTCAACCGCGCGGTCCAGGGGATCGACGACTTCTTCCTCGACACGGTGGTCCACCCCGGCAACGCCTGACCCCGCGGGCCGCGGCCGCGACCCCGGTGGGCCGCCCGCGGCGTGCGGAGGCTCCTCTCACGATTCCACCCTGCCGCTGTACGGGTGATGTCCGGCGTGGCGACCCATACCCGGGCCGACGGGAACCGAATGTGTACCGACCGAGCGGTGCACGGCTCCCGGCTGATCACCGCGTCCATGAGAGTGAGAGTAAGGAGCAGTCATGAAGTCGATGCGTACGGCGGCGGTGCTCGCCGCGTTGGCCGGAGGACTCGTACTCGGAGGCAGCGGAGCGGCCTTCGCGGACTCGGACGCCAACGGTGCGGCGATCGGGTCCCCCGGCGTCCTGTCGGGCAACGTCGTCCAGATCCCCATCGACGTCCCCGTCAACCTCTGCGGCAACTCGGTGAACATCCTGGGCATCCTCAACCCCGCGTTCGGCAACACCTGCGTCAACGCGAGCGGCGGCCACCAGGGCGGCACGGCGGCCGGCGCCGGTGCCAAGCACTCCGAGCACCGAGGGGACGGCCCCCGGAACGGCCGCGACCACGAGGAGCACGGCGCCAAGGGCGACGACTGCCCGTGAGCCGGCGCGGCCGGCGGGGCCCCCGTGGACCCGCCGGCCGCACCCGCACCCGGCCCCGGCGGGCCGGCGACAGGGGGGAGGATCCCTCCTACGACTCGGCGAGCATCCCGGTGCGCAGCTTGGCCAGGGTCCGCGACAGCAGCCGGGAGACGTGCATCTGGGAGTAGCCGAGCTTCGCGCCGATCTCCGCCTGGGTCAGCTCCTGGCCGAACCGCAGCTGCATGAGCAGGCGTTCGCGTTCGTCCAGCTTGCCCAGGAGCGGGGCCAGTACGTGGAAGTCCTCGAAGAGCTCCAGCGCCGGGTCGATGCCGCCGACGGTGTCGGCGTAGGTGCGGCCCGCCTCGCTGCCGTCATCGCCGCCGACGGGCAGGTCGATCGAGCCCGCGGTGTAGCCGTTGGCGGCCACCATGCCCTCGACGACCTCGTCCTCGGTGATCTCCAGGCAGGCGGCCAGCTCCGCCACGGTCGGCGGCGCGTCCAGCACGGTGGTGAGGTGGTCGCGGGCCTTGGCCAGTTCCACCCGCAGCTCCTGCAGCCGGCGCGGCACGTGCACCGCCCACGACGTGTCCCGGAAGAACCGCTTCATCTCGCCGACGATGTACGGGACGGCGAAGGTGGTGAACTCCGTCTCACGGGACAGGTCGAACCGGTCGATCGCCTTGATCAGCCCGATCGTGCCGACCTGGAGGATGTCCTCCATCTCCTGGGGACCGCGCCCGCGGAACCGGCGCGCACAGAACTGCACGAGGGACATGTTCATCTCGATCAGCGTGCTGCGCGCGTAGCTGTACTCGGGCGTGCCCTCCTCCAGCTCCTGCAGTCGCTCGACGAACAGCCGCGTCAGCTGCCGGGCGTCCTTGGGGGCCGTCTTCCCCGGATCCTCGATGAAGGGCAGACCACCCACCGTGGGAACACCCTCACCGGCCCGCGTCAGCCTCGTGCTGGTTCCCGTACCGTGCGTGCTGACCGTCATGTGAGTGCCCAACGTTGCCGGGTGAGTCGATGGTCGTGTACCCGCCATCTCCCGGCGCACACCCGAAAGCCTGCGGCATTCTCGCAACGGCCGCTCAGCCCCCTCCTGCGAGGACTCCCGCCGCAACGGCTGATCCGGGGTCAGCGTCGTGTGAGGCGGGTGTAGAGCGTGGTCCAGGCGGTGTCCTGGGCGGTGGGCGGCTTGTGGTCGCAGAAGGGCAGCGCGCGCTGGGACGTGTAGTAGCGGAGCATGTCGAGCACGGCCAGGGGGGCGCTGTCCTTGCCGCCGGCGTAGGCGGGTCCCGGCATGGCGTGCTGGTGCACCCGGCAGGTGGGGTGGGTGTCAGGGGAGCCGCGGTCGAGCGCGCCGGTGCGGGGGGCGCCGCAGCCGGTGAGGGCGGCCACGGCGAGAGTCAGGATCACGGTGCGGGCCAGGCGAGTCGGCGAAGGCATGGAGCCCTCCTCGGGGCTGGTCGGGACGGGGGCGTCGGGGGCCGCGGGG
>NZ_JAZEWV010000043.1:0-53905 GCF_036353415.1 Actinacidiphila polyblastidii | reverse complement strand
ATTCAGAGAAAGCCCCAACACCCGAGTTCTGTCTCGGGGGTTGGGGCTTTCTTGCGTTCTGCCGCCGGGTACCGTGTTCCCGTGCGGTACGAGCTGATCATCTTCGACAACGACGGCGTCCTCGTGGACAGTGAGCCGCTGTCCAACACCATCCTGGCCGGCTATCTGACCGAGCTGGGGCATCCCACGACGTACGACGAGTCGGTCAGGGACTACATGGGCGCGGCGATCCACCGGGTCCACGACGTCGTCCTGGAGCGCAGCGGCCAGGTGCTGCCGGCGGAGTTCGAGGCGACGTACCACGCCCGGGTGTTCGCGGCGTTCGAGCGGGAGCTGCGGGCGGTGGCCGGGGTGGAGGTGGTACTGGAGAAGCTCGCGGCGGACGGGGTGCCGTACTGCCTGGCGTCGTCCGGGAGCCATGAGCGGATCAGGGTGGCTCTGCGGACCACCGGGCTGTACGCGCGGTTCGGGGAGCGGCGGCTCTTCTCGTCGCAGGACGTGGGCCGGGGGAAGCCGGCGCCTGACCTGTTCCTGCACGCGGCGGCGCGCATGGGGGTGGCTCCGGAGCGGTGTGCGGTGGTCGAGGACAGCCCGCTCGGGGTGCAGGCCGCGCGGGCCGCGGGGATGACGGTCTTCGGCTTCACGGCGATGACGCCGGCGGAGCGGTTGCGGGACGCGACGGCGCTGTTCGGGAGCATGGCGGAGCTGCCCGACCTGCTGCTGGGGTGAGCGTGGGGTGAGCCGCGGGCGTGATCGCAATCGTGACCCCCGGCCACCTACTCATCCGTAGCCTCCGCGCCTACCCTCCTCCCTTATGGACGACGCGCTGCCGGTCACCCGGCCTCCGGCCCTGCGGCACGGCCGCGCGGCTCTCGCGGTGAGCTTCTTCGCGCAGGGCGCGCTGTTCGCGATGCTCGTCACCCGTATCCCGGCGATCCAGGACCGGTACGGGATCAGCGACGGGCTGCTGCCGGTGTTCCTGGCGGCGGTGCCGATCCTGGCGGGTGTCGGGAGCGTGGTCACCGAGCAGCTGGTGAAGCGGGTGCGGCCCAGTGCGGTGCTGCGCTGGGTGCAGCCGGTGGTGGGGCTGGTGCTGGTCGGCCTGGGCGCGGGCGACCGGATGTGGACCGCGGCGGTGACGCTGGCGCTGTTCGGGGTGTGCGTGGGCGGTCTCGACGCGTCGATGAACATGCTCGGGGTGAGCCTGCAGCGGGAGTACGGGCAGAGCATCATGCTCGGTTTCCACGCGTCGTACAGCCTGGGCGGCATCCTCGGCGCGTGCCTGGCGTGGTCGGGGGCGCACTGGCACGTCTCGCTGTTCTCGCTGTACGGGCCGGCGGTGCTGGCGCTGATCCCGCTGACGCTGGTCGCGAGCCGCTGGTACCGCGACCAGCGGCCCGCCGCGGAGGCGTCCGGGGCTGCGGGGGCGGCGGGTGCGGGCGGCGGGCAGGTGGTGATGCGGATGCTGCTGCCGCTGTGCCTGGTGATGGCGTTCGCGTACATCGGCGACTCGACGGTCTCCAACTGGTCGGCGAAGTACCTCCAGGACACGCTGCACAGCTCGGAGCAGCTGTCGACGGTGCCGTACGCGGTGTACATGGTGACGACGCTGATCGGGCGTTCGGTGGGCGACGCGGGGGTGCGGAGGTTCGGGGCGGTGGCGGTGGTGCGCCTCGGCACGGTCGTGGCGATGGCGGGGTTCGCGGTGGTGGCGGTGGCGCCCGGGGCGTGGGTGGGGATGCTCGGATTCACGCTGCTCGGGCTCGGGTTGTGCGTGATCGTGCCGCAGACGTTCGCGGCGGCGGGGCGGATGTTCCCCGACGCGTCGGACTCGGCGATCGCCCGGCTGAACATCTTCAACTACGTGGGGTTCCTGGTCGGCTCGCCGCTGGTGGGGGCGCTGGGCGACGCGTGGTCGTACCGCGGGGCGATGCTGGTGCCGCTGCTGCTTGTGGGGGCGACGCTGCTGTACGCCAGGTCTTTCGCGGCGGGGCCCGCCGGGTACGGTGTCGGCCATGAGCGGCCGCGCACAGTTGATGTGGGATGAGCAGGTAACGCAGTACGAATTCGGCCCCGGGCACCCGATGGACCCGGTGCGGCTGGGGCTGACCTGGAGTCTGGTGCGGGCGTTCGGGCTCGACGGGGCGCTGCGGGTGGTGGCGGCGCCGGCGGCCGGGGAGTCGACGCTGGCGCTGGTGCACCGGGCGGACTACGTGGCGGCGGTGCGGCGGGCGTCGGCCGATCCGCGGGGGGCGGACGAGACGGCGTACGGGATCGGGACCGAGGACAATCCGGCGTTCGCGGGGATGCACGAGGCGTCGGCGCTGATCGCGGGGCAGTCGGTGGGCGCGGCGGAGGCGGTGTGGCGCGGGGAGGTGGCGCACGCGGTGAACTTCGCGGGCGGCCTCCACCATGCGATGGCCGGCTCGGCGTCGGGGTTCTGCGTCTACAACGACGCGGCGCTGGCGGTGGCGCGGCTGCTGGAGCTGGGCGCGGAGCGGGTCGTCTACGTGGATGTGGACGTGCACCACGGGGACGGGGTGCAGGCGGCGTTCTGGGACGATCCGCGGGTGCTGACGGTCTCGCTGCACGAGCATCCGCGGACGCTGTTCCCGCAGACGGGGTGGCCGGAGGAGACCGGTGGGCCGGACGCGGAGGGCGGCGCGGTGAACGTGGCGCTGCCGGCGGGCACCGGGGACGCGGGCTGGCTGCGGGCGTTCCACGCGGTGGTGCCCGATCTGGTGGCGGCGTTCCGGCCGCAGGTGGTGGTGTCGCAGCACGGCGCGGACACGCACTTCGAGGACCCGCTGGCGCATCTGGCGGTGTCGCTGGACGCGCAGCGGATGGTCGCGGAGGCGTGCCACGCGCTGGCGCACGAGCACGCGGAGGGCCGCTGGGTGGCGTTGGGTGGCGGCGGCTACGCGGTGACCGACGTGGTGCCGCGGACCTGGACGCATCTGGTGGCGGTGGCGGCGGGGGCGCCGGTGGCGCCGGAGACGCTGGTGCCGGAGGAGTGGCGGCAGGAGGTGTACGCGCGGACGCGGGCGCAGGCGCCGCTGCGGATGACCGACGGGCGCACTCCGGTGTGGGCGTCGTTCGAGGAGGCCGGGTACGACCCGGCGGACCGGCTGGACCAGGCGGTCATCGCGACGCGGCGTGCGGTGTTCCCGCTGCACGGGCTGCTGCCCTAGGGCGGGTCCAAGCGGGTCCGGGCGGGTCCGGGCGGCCTCGGCTGGGCGCCGGTTCCGGTCCGGCTTCACCCGGTCGGGGTGTGTTTGGGGCGTTCTGGCTGCGCGGAGGGCCGGCGGTCGGCACGATCGGCCTCGTGCTGAGTGTGGGCGCGCTTCGCGCGCATCTGGTGGCGGTGGGGTTGGCGGGACGGGTGGCGACGCTCCGGGAGAAGAGCCTGCGCAGCTACGCGCTGTTCGCGGCGCGTGATCCGCGGCTGACCCTGGGGCTCGATCCGCAGGGGCGGTGGGACGCCGGGGAGTTGCTGCGGCTGATGGCGGAGCGGTGCGGGGTGTCGCCGGACCCGGCGCTGACGACGGGGCGGGACACCATCGATCCCGACTGCACGGTGGCGGCGCTGGACGCGTTCGCGGAGCGGCTGGCGCGGGCCGCGCACGACCGCGTGCCGGTGCTGCTGGGCACCGGTCACCCGCATCGCCTGCTCGGTTTCTACGCCTCTTTGGCGGCGGCCCTGTCGGCCGCGGGATGTGCGGTGCTGACCCCGGCGTACGGTCGATGCGTGGACGTGCGGACACAATTCGGCGTACGCGGACACAGACTGCGCTACGTCGGCGGGGTGGCGGTCCTACGTCCCGCGGAGCCGCGGGGGGTCGGCGCCGGGGTGCCGGAGGAGGGCGCGACGGGGGTGCACACCCACTCGCCGCTGCCGGTGCGGGCGGCTCTGGCGGCCGCGGCGGAGGGGGGCGGTCCGCTTCCCCGGCTGGTGATCGGGGACCATGGATTCCTTTGCGGCGCAGGTCAGTTGGGTATCGAGGCGATCGGCCTGGGGGACTGCGACGACCCGGCGGTGTTCGTGGCGGAGGCCGAGGGGCGGGTGGCGGTCGCGGTGCCGGTGGACGACACCGTCCGGTCGGACCACTATCGGCCGATGACACGTTATGTCCTTCATCGGGCGTGGCTCGCACAGTAGTCAACCGTTCGCAACTCCTCTTCCCCACTTGCATCATCCGCCCCTAATCTGTGGGGGAGCGCACATGCCTGTTGGAGTCGCCGGAGGGGAAGCCGGTGGCGTCATGTGCGGAAGGTTCAGGTGTGTCATGGCTGTAACTGAAAGCAGGCCTCTCAACGAGGTCGTATTCCTCACCGTCGCCGAAGTGGCGTCCGTGATGCGAGTGTCGAAGATGACCGTGTACCGGTTGGTGCACAGCGGTCATCTGCCGGCCATTCGCGTGGGCCGCTCGTTCCGGGTTCCGGAGCAGGCCGTCCACGACTACCTCCGCGAGTCCTACGTGGGGGTGGAATCTGCCTGAGAAGGCCCGCAGGAAGGCCCGGTAACGGGCCGGTGACCGTCTGCGTGGGCCTCGGTTACGCTCGTCCGCTCCGGGCGGGTAGGCTTGGCCGACGTAGGTCGTGTGGGCTCGGACGCCCCGCACCGAGTGAAACCGAAGCGAGGGTAGTCGTGGGCTCTGTCATCAAGAAGCGGCGCAAGCGTATGGCCAAGAAGAAGCACCGCAAGCTTCTCAAGCGGACGCGCGTTCAGCGCCGCAACAAGAAGTAGGCGAGCTGGTCGCCGCTCTTCCTGCCCCCTTCCTCCGCCGTCTGGGCGGAGGAAGGGGGCAGTGGCGTTTCGGGTGCCGTTTCGGCGTCCGGGGGCAACATGGTGGCGGTACGGTGGCTGCATCCCCGCAGTACGGCCCCGGAGGAAGGCGCGATACGTGGGCAAGGTGGTGCTCGTCACCGGAGTCGCGCGGCCGCTGGCGGGCCGGTTCGTCCGGCGCGTGCAGCGGGACCCCGAGGTGAGCCGGGTCGTCGCGGTCGACGCGGTGGTCCCCGGGCACGACCTGGGGGACGCGGAGTTCGTCCGGGCGGACATCAGGCAGCCGATGATCGGCAAGGTGCTGGCGCAGCACTCCGTGGACACGGTGGTGCACCTGGACGTGAGCGGCACCGTGCTGGGGTCCGGCGGCCGCACCCAGGCCAAGGAGTCGAACGTCATCGGCAGCATGCAGCTGCTCGGCGCGTGCCAGAAGGCGCCGTCGGTGCGGCGGCTGGTGGTGAAGTCCACGACGAGCGTGTACGGGGCCGCGCCGCGCGACCCGGCGGTGTTCTCCGAGACGACGCCGGTGAAGTCGGTGCCGACCGGGGGTTTCGCGAAGGACGCGGTGGAGGTCGAGGGGTACGTGCGGGGTTTCGCCCGGCGCCGCCCGGACGTGGCGGTCGCGGTGCTGCGGTTCGCGAACATCCTGGGGCCGCGCGCGGACACCCCGCTGGCGGAGTACTTCGGGCTGCCGGTGCTGCCGACGGTGTTCGGCTACGACCCGCGGCTGCAGTTCGTGCACGAGGACGACGTCGAGGGTGTGCTGCTGGTGGCGACGCTGGAGGCCCGGCGGGGCACGCTGAACAGCGGCACCTTCAACGTCGCGGGCGACGGGGTGCTGCTGCTGTCGCAGACCGCGCGGCGGCTGGGCAAGCCGACGGTGCCGGTGCCGCTGCCCGCGGTGACGTGGGTGGGGCGGACGCTGCGCACGGCGGGGGTCACCGACTTCTCGCGTGAGCAGATCAGGTTGCTGACGCACGGCAGGGTGGTGGACACCCGCCAGATGCGCCAGACGCTCGGGTTCACGCCGGCGTACACCACGGCCGAGACCTTCCACGACTTCGCGCTCTCCCGCGGTCCGGGGCTGCTGCCTCCGGCGCTGGTGGCGCAGGCGGTGGACCGGGCGGCCGGGCTGCTGCCCGCGGGCAGGCCGCGGTGAACGGCCCGGGCCCGGAGCCCGTACCGGCAGAGGGGTCCGCACCGGCGGAAGGGTCCGTGCCGGCGGAAAGGTCCGTGCCGGCGGAAGAGCCCGTACCGGCGGAAGAGCCCGTACCGGCGGAAGAGCCCGTACCGGCGGAAGAGCCCGTACCGGCGGAAGGAGCGGAAGCCATGACCGACGCGAAGGTCATCCCGTTCGACGAGGACTCGCGGCGTCGCGCCGCGGGTTCGCGCGGGCGGGGACGCAGGCAGGCGGCTCCGGCGGCGCAGGCCCCGCGCGAAGCGGAGGCCGGGGCAGCGATTCCGGCGCAGGCCGCGGGCGGGCGTCCGCAGGAGGGCCTGGGGGCGTCCGGGGAGCCGGGCCGGGGGCCGGGCGAGGCGGACCCGCCGGCGCCCGCGCAGCCGTCGCTCGGGGACGCCCTGGGGGCGGTCGCCGACCGGCTGCTGGGCGGCCCCTGGGAGCGGAAGGTCGCCTCGGGGCTGGCGTTCCTGCGCCGCCGGGTGAGCGGCGACTACGAGGTCGACGAGTTCGGGTACGACGCCGAGCTGACCGACCAGGTGCTGATGTCGCTGCTGCGGCCGCTGTTCGAGCGGTACTTCCGGGTCGAGGTCAGGGGCATCGAGAACATTCCGGCCGAGGGCGGCGCGCTGGTGGTCTCCAACCACTCGGGGACGCTGCCGATGGACGGGCTGATGGCGCAGGTCGCGGTGCACGACCACCATCCCGCGGGCCGCCATCTGCGGCTGCTCGCCGCGGACCTGGTGTTCATGCTGCCGCTCGTCAACGAGCTGGCCAGGAAGGCCGGCCACACCCTGGCGTGCGCCGAGGACGCGCAGTCGCTGCTGGAGCGCGGCGAGGTGGTCGGGGTGATGCCGGAGGGCTTCAAGGGGCTCGGCAAGCCGTTCTCCGAGCGGTACAAGCTGCAGCGGTTCGGGCGCGGCGGGTTCGTGGCGACCGCGTTGAAGACCGGGGTGCCGATCGTGCCGTGCTCGGTGGTGGGCGCGGAGGAGATCTACCCGATGGTCGGCGACTCCAGGACGATGGCGCGGCTGCTGGGCGTCCCGTACTTCCCGCTGACCCCGACGTTCCCATGGCTGGGGCCGCTGGGCCTGGTTCCGCTTCCGACGAAGTGGACGATCCAGTTCGGCGCGCCGATCCCCACCGACGGCTATCCGCCTGAGGCGGCGGAGGACCCGATGCTGGTGTTCAACCTGACCGACCAGGTGCGCGAGACGATCCAGCACACGCTGTACGAGCTGCTGGTGCAGCGCCGGTCGGTGTTCTTCTGACCGGCGCCGCACCGCCAGGTGTCAGTCGCCTTCGTGGTCGGCGCTGAGGCCCAGGCCCGGCAGGAGCCCCGGCAGCAGCGGCGGCAGCACCACCGAGTGGTCGTCGGGGCCGGTCGGGCTGGGCGTCGGGGTGCCGGGGGCGGTGGAGGCCGGCGGCGGGTCGAGCAGGCCCGAGCCGCCGATCAGCCCGTGCGGGGTGGTGCCGGACGGCGACGGGGTGGGGGACTGCCCGGTGCCGGTCGGGTCCTGGCCGCCGCCGGCGGCCGTCGACTGGGAGGGGCTGGGCGTGCCGGTGCCGTTCGTGCCGGTGTCCGTCCCGCCGTCGCCGTCGCCGCCGCGGGAGGACGGGGTGCGCTCGTCGTGCGGCGCGGGCAGCAGCGGCTGCAGCGGGGCGACCTCCTGGTCTATGGCCGCGAACACCGAACTGACCTGGTCGGACACGTCGGTGAGCTGCGCGGGCAGTTTGCCGCGCAGGTCGCTCCAGCCCTGCCGGTGGGACTCGGCGAAGGTGTTGAGCAGCTCCATGGGCTGGAGTGAGCCGTCCTGCTGGTACGCCTCGGAGAGCAGCCGGTGGCCTTCGGCGGCCTCCTGGTGCATGCCGGACAGGGCCTTGCGGACCTCGGCGACCGACTCGTCGTCGAGGTGTCCGCCGCGGCCGCGGTCCATCAGCCTGCGGGCCTCCTGCATGCGGGTGGAGGCCATGTCGAGGTAGACCTTGCCGCGGGAGGCGTCGCCGCCGGCCATGTCGAGCTTGAGGTCCTCCATGCTGCGCTTGAGGCCGTAGAGGTGGTCGCCGGGCAGCGCGTTGGTGCTGGCCGCGGCGACGCCGCCGAGGGCGCCCGCGGCGACGCCGACGGTCAGGCCGCCGACGGCCAGGCGGCGGGAGAGCCGGGAGCGCGGGGCGAGCTTGCGCAGGCCGGTGGCGCGGTGGCTGCCGGGCCCCTCGGTGCGCTGCTCGGGGACCCGGCCGACGGCGAGGCTGCCGTCGGCGATGGCCTGCTCCATGGCGGCGATCAGCTGGGCCCGCTGGACGGTCTTGGTCTGTGCCGACATGACCGGGCGCGGGAGGGCGCCGAGGGCGTCGGCGAGGGCGAGCAGGGCGGTCTGCTCCGGGTCGGCGCGCCGGTCGGCGGCGTGCGCGGCGCTGTGGGCGCCGTGCGTGCCGTGACCGCCGTGCTGGCCGCCCTGCGGTCCCGCGTGCTGGCCGCGGCCGCCCTGCGGCGTGCCGCCGCCGGGCTCGTCCGCGTCGCCGCCGGGCTCACCGCCGTACTCCCCCGGGGGTGCCTCCTCCAGGGCCTGGGCGAAGGCGTTCGCCCGGCGGTGTGCCGTTGCCTGTCCGATCACCGGCGGCACCTCCTCTCGTCATCCACACTCGACTCCCCGTGCCGCCCGGATGGTTGCGCTCCGCTCCGCCGTGCACCCGATCGGGTGAAAAGCGGGGCTGTGCGCGTGGCACACAAGTGTCTGCATGGGTTGCAACGAGTCCGGGTCCGGTTGGGTTACGCGGGTCTGGTGACCGGGGCGGGGCCGTATGGGGGACACCGGCCGGTCACCGGGCGTCTTCCGGCAGCAGCCGGGCGAGGGTCCGCACGGCACGGTACTGGAGGGTCTTGATGGCGCCCTCGTTCTTGCCCATCACCCGGGCCGTCTCGGCGACCGACAGGCCCTGCAGGAAGCGCAGCGTCACGCACTCCTGCTGCTGCGGGTTGAGCTTGCGCACGGCGGTGAGCAGCGCCTCGTTGGAGAGCGACTCCAGCACGGAGTCCTCGGGGCTGCGCTCGACCTCGTTGGCGTCGAGCATCTCGCCGGTGGTGACCTCCAGCCGGAAGCGGCTGGACTTGAAGTGGTCGGCGACCAGGTTGCGGGCGATGGTCACCAGCCAGGCGCCGAAGTCGCGGCCCTGCCAGGTGAAGGTGCCGATCCTGCGCAGCGCGCGCAGGAAGGTCTCGCTGGTCAGGTCCTCGGCGGTGGCCCGGCTGCCGACCCGGTAGTAGATGTACCGGTAGACGGTGTCGCTGTAGTGGTCGTAGAGCCGGCCGAACGCCTCGGTCTCGCCGTCCTGGGCCCGTTCGACCAGGTCCATCATGCGGCCGCTGTCGGTGTCGGAGGCGGGCCTGCGGGCGTGGGCGCCCTGGGGCGCGGCGGTGGAGGCGGCGGTGCCGCCCTGGCCGTGCCGGGCGGCGGAGCTGCTGCGGGTGCGTCTGCCTGCGGCGGTGCTGATTTCGGCCATGGCGTGGGCAGGGCCGGGGACGGTGGGACCGGACGTGGCGAGGGCGGGCACGGCGTACGCGGGGACTGGGCGCATCAGGCAGTCGATAACCAGTGCGCGCAACGTAGCCAGGCCGGAGGTGCTAACCCCGTCGTGTGGGTACACGGGACTCCCAGAGGCAGAACTTCCATCACGTGCAGTACGGGACCGTTCACCCGTCGTGTTGACGTGTGGGTACCGGATTGCGTCTGAGGAGAATAACGCTTCGTACAGGCGACGCTACACCGAGTTGCTCAAATCGCCGTTTCCGCCACTTCCTGTGCGGATTCACGATCGGTCAATTATCGAACGCGGGGGACGAGTTGACCACTTCTGCTCGTGAAATGGTCGCGGAGAGTGCGTGTTGTGCCCGTGTGGCGGGAGAGGGAAACGGGGTCCGCGGCGGGCGGAAATCGCGCGACCGAGCCGGTTCGGGCCGGATCGCGCCGAAAGCGGGCCGGGGCGCCGCGACGTGCGCGCGCCGCGGCCCGTTCGTTCAGCGCCGCCTGCGGTGGACGGCGATGCCGGCGAGGACGCCGCCGGCGATCGCGCCGGTTCCCGCGGCGGCCGGAATGCCGATCTTCGCGGCCTTGCGGCCGGTCCGGTAGTCGCGCAGCCGCCAGCCCTCGGCGCGGGCGTGCCGGCGCAGGCCGCCGTCGGGGTTGATCGCGTACGGGTGGCCGACCAGCGAGAGCATCGGGATGTCGTTGTGCGAGTCGCTGTACGCCGCGCAGCGCGACAGGTCCAGGTCCTCGGCCGCGGCCAGCGCGCGGACCGCCTCGGCCTTCGCCGGGCCGTGCAGCGGCTCGCCGACCAGGCGGCCGGTGTAGACGCCGTCCGCCGACTCCGCGACGGTGCCCAGCGCGCCGGTCAGGCCGAGCCTGCGGGCGATGATCGTGGCGGTCTCCACCGGCGCGGCGGTCACCAGCCAGACCCGCTGGCCCGCGTCGAGGTGGGCCTGGGCGAGGGCGCGGGTGCCGGGCCAGATCTTGCCGGCCATGTACTCGTCGTAGATCTCCTCGCCGATGGACATGAGTTCCTCGACGCGGTGGCCCTTGACGATGGACAGCGCGCTGTCCCGGGCGTCCTGCATGTGCTCGGGGTCCTCGGCGCCGGCCAGCCGGAAGTACGCCTGCTGCCAGGCGAAGCGCAGCAGGTCGCGCTTGTCGAAGAACTTCCGCTTGTACAGGCCGCGGCCGAAGTGGAACAGCGCGGCGCCCTGCATCACGGTGTTGTCCAGGTCGAAGAAGGCCGCGGCGCGCGGTTCGCCGGGCACCGGGAATGCGGGCTCTGCCGGCTCCGCCGGCGCGGGCGCCTCAGGTCCGGGCGCCTCGGATTCCGGCGAGGGGGGTTCGAGCGTGGCCAACGCGCTCTCCGCGGCCTCCGCCGCGGCCGTGCCGGCCAGCACGCTCCGTTCGGTGGCGGACTGCTTACGGGGGGTGAGCCATTTGAGAGCGGCCATAGCGCGAGCATAACCACGTTGCGGGGCAAGGCTGATGCGCCCGCGAAGCCGTCGCGTGAACGGCGCGCGTCACAATGGCGCACATGACGACTTCGAGGACCGGCAGGACCGTGACGCTGATCGGCAAGCCCGGCTGCCATCTGTGCGATGACGCCCGCGCGGTCGTCGCCAAGGTCGCGGCGGAGACCGGGGCGACGGTGAGCGAGCAGGACATCACGCGGGACGCCGCGCTGTACGAGCGGTACTGGGAACAGGTTCCGGTCGTCCTGGTGGACGGCGAGCAGCACACCTTCTGGCGCGTCGACGAGGAGCGGCTGCGCCGCGCCCTCATGGCCTGACCTCAGCGCATTCCGGGCGCGGCCCGGGGTCTTCGAGGGGCGCGCGGAACTGCGCGGCCGGCCGCGACGACGGCTGCGCGCCGTCACCCGCCCGGAGGGGCGATTGCGGTCGCTGCCGGGCCGCGTGCCGGTGGTGGGTTGCTCGAGCGGTTCCCCGCGCCCCTGATGGGGCGCAAGGCGGGGGAATTACCCGGATGGGGAAGATTCGACTAGTATCGGGGGCGTTTTGTACGGCCGGGGGCGATCGTGAGGAGCGTGCCGAGTGCCCTCGGTCTCAGGCAGGAATCCCGGCGCCCCGCGCGGCTTCGCGGTGGTGGACCTGGAGGCGACGGGGTCGTCCTCGCACCGCCACCGGGTGGTCGAGCTGGCGGTGGTGCTGCTGGACCGCGACCTGGAGCCGCAGGGGGAGTTCACCACGCTGGTGGACCCGCAGGGCCCGGTCGGCCCGACCCACATCCACGGCATCGAGCCGGAACACCTGGGCGGCGCCCCCCGTTTCGCCGGCATCGCCGGCCGGCTGCTGGCGCTGCTGAGCGGCCGCGTGCTGGTCGGCCACAACGTCGGCTGCGACCGGGCGTTCCTGGTCGCCGAGTACGCCAGGATCGGCGTGCGGCTGCCGGACGTGCCGGAGCTGTGCACCATGCGGCTGGCGGCCGAGCGCGGCCCGGCGCCGTACGGGCTGAGCCTGCGGGCGTGCGCCGCCGCGGTGGGGATCACGGACTGGCGTCCGCACGCCGCGCTGGGCGACGCCCGCGCGACCGCGACGCTCTTCGCGCACCTCGCGCCGGGGGTGCGGGACCTGCCCGCGCTGCTGGCGCTGGCGGGCGGCCTGCGGTGGCCGGAGCCGTCTGGTGTTCTGGCCGCGGCCGACGCACTCTGGATGCGGCGAGGCAACGAACCGGCTCGTCGATCGGTGCCGAATGTCCGGCATTGGGGCGCGTGATGCCCATCACTTCCGCCGGGCAAATCGGACACCATCTTTGTGCACGCGTTCACAAAGACATAGCCTGGCGTCCACGGGGCGGCCCCAAAGACCGTGGTCGTCTTCAGCCCAGCTCTACCCGCAGGAGCACCGTGGCAACTGGCCGATCACACCGACCGGCGACTCGTGGCCGAGGGATTCCCGAGGCCACCGTCGCCAGACTTCCGCTGTACCTGCGGGCGCTCACGGCTCTGTCCGAGCGCTCGGTGCCCACCGTGTCGTCGGAGGAGCTCGCCGCCGCCGCCGGGGTCAACTCGGCGAAGCTGCGCAAGGACTTCTCCTACCTCGGCTCGTACGGCACGCGGGGCGTCGGCTACGACGTGGAGTACCTCGTGTACCAGATCAGCCGGGAGCTCGGGCTCACCCAGGACTGGCCGGTCGTCATCGTCGGTATCGGCAACCTCGGCGCGGCGCTGGCCAACTACGGCGGCTTCGCGTCCCGTGGTTTCCGCGTCGCGGCCCTGCTGGACGCCGACGCGTCCCTGGCCGGGCGGCTGGTGGCCGGTCTGCCGGTGCGGCACATCGACGAGCTGGAGTCGATCGTCGAGGACAACCAGGTGTCCATCGGCGTGATCGCCACCCCGGCCGGCGCCGCCCAGGAGGTCACCGACCGGCTGGTCGCGGCCGGCGTCACCTCCATCCTCAACTTCGCGCCCACCGTGCTGTCGGTGCCCGACGGCGTGGACGTGCGCAAGGTCGACCTCTCCATCGAGCTGCAGATCCTCGCGTTCCACGAGCAGCGCAAGGCCGGTGAGGACCGTCAGGAACCCGACGGGGACGTACCCGCCGTGATGCCCGCATGAGTCTCCTGGTCGTCGGCCTGTCCCACCGCACCGCGCCGGTCAGCGTGCTGGAGCGCGCCGCCCTCGCCGAGGACGCCCGCACCAAGCTGCTGCACGACACGCTGGCCGCGGAACCCGCCGCGGAGGCGGTGGTGCTGGCCACCTGCAACCGCATCGAGCTGTACGCGGACGTCGACAAGTTCCACGCGGGCGTCGCCGAACTGTCCACGCTGCTGGCGCAGCACAGCGGCGTCGACCTGGACGAGCTGACCCCGCACCTGTTCGTGCACTACGAGGACCGGGCCGTCCACCATCTGCTGTCGGTGGCCTGCGGGCTGGACTCGATGGTCGTCGGCGAGGGCCAGATCCTCGGCCAGATCAAGGACGCGCTGGCCGTCGGCCAGGAGCAGCACACCGCGGGCCGGATGCTCAACGACCTGTTCCAGCAGGCGCTGCGGGTCGGCAAGCGGGCGCACTCGGAGACCGGCATCGACCGGGCCGGGCAGTCCCTGGTGACCTTCGGCCTGGACCAGCTGGCGCCCACCACCGGCCCGCTGGCCGGCAAGCGCGCGCTGGTCGTCGGCGCCGGCTCCATGTCCTCGCTGGCCGCAGCGACGCTGGCGCGCGCCGGCGTCGCCGCGATCACCGTGGCCAACCGGACCCCGGAGCGCGCCGAGCGGCTGGCCCACCTGCTGACCGAACAGGGCACGCAGGCCCGCGCCGTGGGCATGGCGCAGGTGCCGCGGGCGCTGGCCGGCGCGGACGTCGTGGTGTCGTGCACCGGCGCGACCGGCCTGGTGCTGACCGCGGACGACCTGCGGGCGGCGGTGGCGGGCCGCGCGGACGGCGCCACGCTCGCGGTGCTCGACCTGGCGATGCCCCGGGACATCGACGCGGCCGCGCACGCCCTGGTCGACGTGCACCTGGTGGACATAGAGAGCCTCGCGGCCGCCTCGGCGGACGCCCCGATGGCCGCGGACGTGGACCAGGTGCGGGCGATCGTCTCCGAGGAGGTCGCCGCCTTCGGCGCGGCCCAGCGGGCCGCCAGGATCACCCCGACGGTGGTGGCGCTGCGCGCGATGGCGGCCGACGTCGTGGCGGGTGAACTCGCCCGGCTCGACGGTAGGCTGCCCGCTCTGGACGACAAGCAGCGCGCGGAGATCAGCCAGACCGTGCGCCGCGTCGTGGACAAACTCCTGCACGCTCCCACCGTGCGGGTCAAGCAACTCGCGGGCGAGCCGGGCGGCGCGGGATACGCCGACGCGCTGCGCGAGCTCTTCGACCTGGACCCGCAGGCCGTCGTCGCGGTCAGCCACCCGGCTCAGGTGCCGCAGAACCGAATCGAGGGTCACTGATGAAGAGCGCGGCAGGCGTCCCCCAGGGCGCGGCCCTGCGGCTGGGGACGCGGCGCAGCAAGCTCGCCATGGCGCAGTCCGGGATGGTCGCCGAGCAGGTGCGGCAGGTCACCGGGCGGGACGTCGAACTCGTGGAGATCACCACGTACGGGGACGTGTCCAAGGAGGACCTGGCGCGAATCGGCGGCACCGGCGTCTTCGTGTCGGCGCTGCGCGACGCGCTGCTCGCCGGCGACATCGACTTCGCCGTGCACAGCCTGAAGGACCTGCCGACGACGCCCGCCGAGGGGCTGGTGCTGGCCGCGATCCCGGTCCGCGAGGACCCGCGGGACGCACTGATCGCCCGCGACGGCCTGACCTTCGCCGAGCTGCCGTCCGGCGCCCGCGTCGGCACCGGGTCGCCGCGCCGGATGGCCCAGCTCAACGCGTGGGCACGGTCACACGGCCGGGACATCGAGACGGTCCCGATCCGTGGCAACGTTGACACCCGGATCGGGTACGTTACTTCCGGCAAGCTCGACGCCGTCGTGCTGGCCGCTGCCGGGCTCAACCGTATCGGCCGGCTCGCCGAGGCGAGCGAGCTGATCGCCGTCGACGCCGTACTGCCCGCTCCCGGCCAGGGGGCGCTGGCCGTGGAGTGCGCCGCCTCCGACCCGGAGCTGGCCGCACAGCTCGCCGAGCTCGACGACCCGGTCACCCGGGCCGCCGTGACCGCCGAGCGATCCCTGCTCGCCGCCCTCGAGGCCGGCTGCTCCGCCCCCGTGGGCGCGCTCGCCGACCTGGTGGACGACGGGCAGGTTACCGAGCTGCGCCTGCGCGGCATCGTCGGTACCACCGACGGCGCCACGCTGGTGCAGATGTCCACCACCGGCCCCGTACCGGCATCGGACGAGCAGGCGCGGGCCCTGGGCCGCGACCTCGCCGCCGCGATGCTGGCGAAGGGCGCGGCCGGTCTTATGGGGGAGCGCACACCTTGAACCCCGCCGCCGTCGTTACAACCGATACCGCCGGTGCCGCCGCCGCGGGTCCCAGCGGGACCGCGTCCGGGCACGTCACCTTCCTCGGGGCAGGTCCGGGCGACCCCGGACTGCTGACCCTGCGCGCCGTCGAGGCGCTGGCCCGCGCCGACGTGCTGGTCGGCGACGCGCCCGTGCTGGACGTGGTCCGCGCGCACGCCCGCGCCGACGTGGGCACGGCCGAACCCTGCGCGGAGGGACAGGTGTTGGACCCCGGCACCCAGTTGTCCGCCGTCGCCTCACAGCTTGTCATGTCGTCCGCGCGGACCGGCAAGCGGGTGGTCCGTGCCATCGCCGGGGACCCCGGCATGGACTCCTCGGCCGCCGCGGAGATGCTGGCCTGCGCCCACGCGGGCATCCCGTTCGAGGTGGTGCCGGGCGTCTCCGCCGCGCTCGGCGTGCCCGCCTACGCGGGTGTGCCGCTCAGCGGGGACGTCCGCTTCGTCGACGCGTCCACCGCCTCCGACCGGTGCTGGACCGAGGCGGGCGCGAGCGACGCGACGCTGGTGGTCTCCACCACGCTGCAGACCGTCGCCGCCGCGGCCGCCGAGCTGATCGCCTGCGGCCGCAAGCCCGACACCGCGCTGACCGTCACCGTGGCCGGCACCACGACCCGGCAGCGCACCTGGTCCGCCACGCTGGCCGGCATCGCCGCCGAGCTGAAGGCGACCAAGGCGCTGCCCACGCCCGAGGGGCCGATCGCGGCGATAGCCGTGGTGGGGGAGCGCACCGCGCAGCGCAGGCACCTGTCGTGGTTCGAGACCAAGCCGCTCTTCGGCTGGCGGGTCCTGGTGCCCCGCACCAAGGAGCAGGCCGCCTCGCTCTCCGACCAGCTGCGCTCCTATGGTGCGGTGCCGCACGAGGTGCCGACCATCGCGGTCGAGCCCCCGCGCACCCCGCAGCAGATGGAACGCGCCGTCAAGGGCCTGGTCACCGGCCGCTACGAGTGGATCGCCTTCACCTCCGTCAACGCGGTGAAGGCGGTGCGCGAGAAGTTCGAGGAGTACGGCCTCGACGCGCGGGCGTTCGCCGGGATAAAGGTCGCCGCCGTGGGCGAGCAGACCGCGCAGGCGCTGGTGGAGTTCGGTGTGAAGCCGGACCTGGTGCCCAGCGGTGAGCAGTCCGCCGCGGGCCTGCTCGACGACTGGCCGCCGTACGACCCGGTCTTCGACCCGATCGACCGGGTGTTCCTGCCGCGCGCCGACATCGCCACCGAGACGCTGGTGGCGGGGCTTGTCGAGCTGGGCTGGGAGGTCGACGACGTGACCGCGTACCGCACGGTGCGCGCCTCGCCGCCGCCCGCCGACACCCGCGAGGCGATCAAGGGCGGCGGCTTCGACGCGGTGCTCTTCACCTCTTCTTCGACCGTGCGCAATCTCGTCGGCATCGCCGGCAAGCCGCACAACGTGACGGTGATCGCGTGCATCGGCCCGGCCACCGCGAAGACCGCGGAGGAGCACGGGCTGCGGGTCGACGTGATGGCTCCCGAGCCGTCCGTGCACGCCCTCGCGCAGGCGCTGGCGGACTTCGGCACCGCCCGCCGCGAGGCCGCTGAGCAGGCGGGGGACCCCGTCACCCGGCCCAGCGAGCGCCGCCCCGGCGCCCGCCGCCGCGCCCGCGTCTAGCGCCGCCCCCCGGCCGGCCGCCGCGGCGGCCGGCCGCCGGCCCGGAGGGAACGCCCCCGGGCCGGTCCGCCGCGCCCCGCGCAGCGCCGCCGCGCCCGTTCCCGGGGGGTGAAAAGTCCGACTCGGCGTCGGGAAAACCACGGCGGGGGCGGGCGTACCGTGGAAGCGATTCCTCGTGGTTGGAGACGGATATGACCGGCACGTACGGCGAGTACCCCGGGACGCGGCCGCGGCGGCTGCGGACCACCCCCGCGATGCGCCGTCTGGTCGCCGAGACGCGGCTGAGCGCCGCCGAGCTGATCCTGCCGGCGTTCGTCCGCGAGGGGATCAGCGACCCCGTCCCGGTCTCCTCGATGCCCGGCGTCGTCCAGCACACCCGCGAGACGCTGCGCAAGGCGGCCGTGGAGGCCGCCGAGGCCGGCGTCGGCGGCATCATGCTGTTCGGGGTGCCCGAGGTGAAGGACGCGGTGGGCAGCGCCGGCACCGACCCGGACGGCATCCTCCAGCAGGCGATCCGCGACGTCGTCGAGGAGGTCGGCGACGCGCTCGTGGTGATGTCCGACCTGTGCCTGGACGAGAACACCGACCACGGCCACTGCGGCGTCCTCGACGCGCACGGCCGGGTCGACAACGACGCGACGCTGGCGCACTACGCCGAGATGGCCCGCGTGCAGGCCGACGCTGGCGCCCACGTGGTGGGACCCTCGGGCATGATGGACGGCCAGGTCGGCGTGGTCCGCGCGGCGCTGGACGCGGCGGGTCACCAGGACGTGTCGATCCTCGCCTACACCGTGAAGTACGCCTCCTCCTTCTTCGGGCCGTTCCGCGAGGCCGTGAACTCCTCGCTCAAGGGCGACCGCAAGACCTACCAGCAGGACCCGGCGAACCTCCGCGAGTCGATGCGCGAACTGGCCCTGGACCTCGCCGAGGGCGCCGACATGGTCATGGTCAAGCCCGCGCTGCCCTACCTGGACGTGCTGACGAAGGTCGCCGCCGCGGTGGACGTGCCGGTCGCGGCGTACCAGGTCTCCGGCGAGTACGCGATGGTCGAGGCGGCTGCGGCGAACGGCTGGATCGACCGGGAC
This sequence comes from Actinacidiphila polyblastidii, assembly GCF_036353415.1. Lineage (NCBI taxonomy): Bacteria > Bacillati > Actinomycetota > Actinomycetes > Kitasatosporales > Streptomycetaceae > Actinacidiphila > Actinacidiphila polyblastidii. Next base: position 35,778 of record NZ_JAZEWV010000043.1, on the reverse strand, counting down.
CGTACGATCGACGAGACGCTGACGTCGATCCGGCGGGCCGGGGCGAACATGATCCTGACCTACTGGGCCACCGAAGTCGCCCAGCGGCTGTAGTTTCGACCGAGGTCCCGTGTCCGCGGACCGGCGAGGGAGGGATACCGCATGAGCCGAGGCATACCCTCGTGGGCCACCGTGACCGGCCTGACCGGCGGCGCGCTGGCCGTGGTCTGCGTGCTCGCGATCCAGGCCAACGGATCGCCGGAGAAGCCGACCGCCGCGGCCCGGCCCACCCCGCATCCCTCGGCGACGGCCAAGCCCACCACCCCGCAGGCGCCGCCGCCGGTGCCGCAGGGCGGCGACACCGGAAAGCGGATCGTCTACTCGATCGGCCAGAACCGCGTCTGGGTGGTGCCGAAGACCGGCCCGGTCGCGTCCTTCCTGGTGCAGCCCGGCACGGTGCCGGCCAAGCCCGGCGTGTACTACGTCAGCAAGCGCAAGCCGACCGGTGTCGGCACCGACGGCGCGACCATCGAGCACGCCGTGTACTTCGAGTACACCGCCGAGACGTGGGTGGCCTTCTCCGCCCCCGTCGACGACAAGGTCGTCGCGCCGGACCCGTCCCTGCACACCGGCGCGGTGCGGGCGCACCGCGCCGACGCGCTGAAGATCTGGAACAACACGGTCAAGGGGTCCACGGTCGTCGTCGTGAAGTGAGATGGCGGCTCACGCCGGCCTCACCGCGAACAGGGCCGCCCGGGGGGACTTCTCCGCGGCTTCCGGCTCGCGGGTGAACCGCGCCCCGACCGGCAGGCCCGCGGCGGCGAGCAGGTCGGCGACCGCCTCCGGCTGCCGCCAGTGGTACTCCAGCGCGATGTCCTGCCCGAACGCCTCGGTGCGCCGGATCAGTTCGTCGCCGGTCTGGAAGACCAGGAGCAGCCGGCCGCCCGGCCGCAGCGCCCGCCGGAACCCGGCGAGGACGCCCGGCAGTTCGGGCGTCGGGATGTGGATGACCGAGTACACGGCCGCGATCCCGCCGAGGCTGCCGTCCGCCACGCCGGCGGCCGCCAGGTCGGTCATCGTGCCCTGGACGAAGCGCTGCGCGGGATACCGCTCCCGGGCCGACTCCACCATTCTCGGCGAGAGTTCGACTCCGGTGACGTCCACGCCGAGCCGCGCCAGGTAGGCGGTGACCTGGCCCGGTCCCGACCCGGCCTCCACCACCGGGCCGCCCCCGTCCGCGGCCACCAGTTCCGCGAACGCGCCGAGCATCGCCTTCTCGTACGGCTTGCCCGCCAGCTCCTCGGCGAACTCCGCCGCGTACGCCCCGGCGATGGCGTCGTAGGAGGTCCTCGTCTCCCGGAGGAAGGCGGCCTCGGCGCTCACCGCTCGGACGTCCGGGCGGAGGCGGTCGCGTACGCCGTGAACTCCGCCCATGCCTCCGGCGTGAAGGCGAGGGTGGGACCCTGCGGGGCCTGTGGGTCCCGCACGTGGATCGCGGCGGAGTGCGCCGCGATCTCGGCGCGGTCTCCGCCGTCGCTGCCGCTGTAGCTGGACTTGAACCACTTCTGCGGGTCGCTCATCACTCTCCTTGCAGCCGCTCCAACAGGCCCTTCACGGCCTCGGAGTTGAGGGCCTGCGCACGCAGCATCGCATAGTTGCGGGCCAGGATGCCGACCTCGTCGGGGTCGTTGACGGTGCGGCGGGCGTGAGCGCGGGAGCGCCGTCGGGCCCGGGCGGCTGTGGACCCGCGGCTCACAGCCGCAGGACGACCAGGGCCGTGTCGTCGGTCGCGCCGCGGGGGGCGAGGAGGTCGTCGAGGAGCGCGTCGGCCATCCGCTCGGCGTCCAGGCCGCAGTGCTCGGTGAGGGCGGTGGCGAGGCGGGCGAGGCCGACGTCGATGTCCTCGCCGCGGCGTTCGATGAGGCCGTCGGTGTAGAGCACGAGGGTGCTGCCGGGGACGAACGGCACGGTCGCCTGGAGCCGGGCCATGTGCTCGGGGCGGGCGCCCAGCGGCGGGTCGGTGGCCTGGTCGAGGAACCGGACGAAGCCGTCCTGGTCCACCAGCGCGGCCGGCGGGTGGCCCGCGCTGCTGTAGGTGACGCTGCGCGCGGTCCAGTCGATGTGCGTGCTGACGGCGGTGGCGCACTCCCCGCCGTCGACGGACCGCGCGTACAGGCCGAGGGTCTCCAGGGCGGCGGCCGGTCCGTCGGTGACGCGGGAGGCCGCGCTCAGCGCGCTGCGCAGCTGGCCCATGACGCCGGCCGCGGACAGTCCGTGCCCGACGACGTCGCCGACGGCGACCGCGATCCGGTCGCCGGGCAGGTCCACCAGGTCGTACCAGTCGCCGCAGACGTTGATCGCGCCGATCGCGGGACGGTAGCGGACCGCGGCGCGGTGGCCGACCGGCTGGGGCGCGGGCAGCATCGCGTCCTGGAGGGCCAGCGCGATCTCGCGCTCGTGGGCGTGGGCGCGGCGCAGCCGGTCGTTGACCTCCTGGAGCTCGCGGGCCCGCATGTACAGCTCGGCCTCCAGCTCGCGCGGCGCCCGGTCGCGGTCGCCGAGGATGCCGCGGGTGCGGATGAAGGCGGTGACCTCCTCGACCCGGTGGAGCACGGCCTGCATCGCGCCGTCGCGGCCGAGGACGGGCACGTTGATGATGCTCCAGTACCGCTCGTCGTAGTGGCCGGGGCGGTCCTGCCGCTCCACGTCGTAGCGCTGGAGGCCCATCGTGTCGCGCTCGCCGGTCGCGGCGACGTGGCGCAGGGACGCGCCGAGGTTGCGGCTGCCGTCGGCCTCCGGCGCGTCCGGCGGGTCGGGGAACAGGTCGAAGATGTTGTGGCCGATGAGGTCCGCGCGGGGGCGGCCGGCCATCCGCTCGTAGACCCCGTTCACGTCGAGGTAGACCAGGTCGGGGCTCAGCAGTGCGACGCCCGCGGGGAGGGACAGGTAGACCTGCCGGTAGTCGACCCCGGGCGCCGGTTGCCCAGCCGGTTCCGTCACGTCACCAGGGTAGGACGGCGCGGCGCACCCCGCCTGCGGCGGCGGGCGTCCGGGGGGACGCCGCCGTCACGCCGCGGGTGTGCGCCGCGGTCGGGGTCAGAGCCGCTCGGGGGTGCGGATGCCGAGCAGCGCCAGGCCCTGGTGGAGGGTGCGGGCGGTCAGGTCGCACAGGAAGAGCCGGTTCTCGACCTGGGCGGGTCCGCCGTCCGCGGTGAGCACCGGGCACTGCTCGTAGAAGGTGGTGAACAGCGACGCGAGCTGGAAGAGGTACGAGGCGAGCCGGTGCGGCTCGTACGTGGCGGTGACCTCGGCCAGGCTGTCCGCGAAGGCGTCGAGGTGCAGGCCGAGGGCCCGCTCGGCGGGTTCCAGGGCGAGCTCGGGGTGGGCGGCCGCGACCGCCGCGGCGCCGGCCTTGCGGAAGATCGACCGGGTCCTGGCGTAGGCGTACTGGATGTAGACGCTGGTGTCGCCGTTGAGCGAGACCATCCGGTCGAGGTCGAAGACGTAGTCCCGGCCGAGCGAGGTCGACAGGTCGGCGTACTTGACCGCGCCGATGCCGACCTGCGCGCCGTTGGCAAGGATCTCGTCCTCGGTCAGGCCGATCTTCTCGCCCTTCTCCCGGACGACCGCGGTGGCCCGCTGGACCGCCTCGTCGAGGAGGTCCTCCAGCTTGACGCTCTCCCCGGCCCGGGTCTTGAACGGCTTGCCGTCCTTGCCGAGCAGGGTGCCGAACGGCAGGTGCCGCACGTCCTCGCCGGTGAGCCAGCCGGCCCGCCGGGCGGTCTCGAAGACCATCCGGAAGTGCAGGGTCTGCCGGACGTCCACCACGTAGAGCAGGGTGTCGGCGTGCAGGTTGCCGGTCCGGTCGCGGATCGCGGACAGGTCGGTCGCCGCGTAGCCGAAGCCGCCGTCGGTCTTGCGGACGATCAGCGGGACGGGTTCGCCGTCCTTGCCCTTGATGTCGTCGAAGAAGACGCACAGCGCGCCGTTGGACCACACCGCGACGCCGGCCTTCTCCAGCAGGTCGCAGGTCTCCACCAGCATGGCGTTGTAGCCGGACTCGCCGACGATGTCCTCGTCGCGGATCTCGATGTCCAGCTTCCGGTAGACCGAGTCGAAGTAGATCTTCGACTCGTCCACGAACCGCTGCCACAGCGCGAGCGTCTCCGGGTCGCCGGCCTGGAGGTCGACCACCCGCCGCCTGGCCCGGTCCTTGAACGCCTCGTCGGACTTGAAGAGCGCGCCCGACGCCTTGTAGAGCCGGTCGAGCCGGGACATCGACGCCTCGCCGGCGTCCGTCTCGCCCTCGGTGTGGTCCAGCTCGTGCGGGTGCTCGATCAGGTACTGCACGAGCATGCCGAACTGGGTTCCCCAGTCGCCGATGTGGTGCCTGCGCACCACCGTCTCGTCGCGGAACTCCAGGATCTTCACGATGGCGTCGCCGATCACCGAGGACCGCAGGTGGCCGACGTGCATCTCCTTGGCGACGTTCGGCTGCGCGTAGTCGATGACGGTGGTGCCGGGGTGCTCCAGCGGGGGCACGCCGAGCCGGCCGTCGGCGGCGCGGGCCGCGAGGTTCGCGGTGATCGCGGCGTCCGCGACGGTGATGTTGAGGAAGCCGGGGCCGGAGACCTCGACGTGGGCGATCACGTCGTCCTCGGGCAGCGCCGCCAGCACCGCGGCGGCCAGCTCCCGCGGGTTGGCCTTGGCCCGCTTGGCCAGGCCCAGCACGCCGTTGGCCTGGAAGTCGGCCCGGTCGCTTCGGCGCAGCAGCGGGTCGGCGCCGTCGGCCGACGGCGCCGCGGCCGTGAGGGCGGCGGACACGCGCTGCTGGAGCGAAGCGGAAAGGGAGGGGACCGAGGCCATGGGGGATGCCGTTCCGTACGAGGCGATGAGTCCCCCCGATTGTCCCACGCAGCGAACCTTCGCCGCGACGAACATATCGGGGGCGCACGGGGAGAGGGGACGCCGGGCGGTCTGGGAGAATGGGGGGACGCCAAGCCCCCCATCCCAGGAAGAAGAGGACCGTGGCTCAGAGCACCGAGGCCGACTGGGTCTCCCGTTTCGCGGACGACGTCATCGCCGAGTCGGAGCGCCGCGCCCCCGGGAAACCCGTCGTCGTCGCGTCCGGGCTCAGCCCCTCGGGGCCGATCCACCTGGGCAACCTGCGCGAGGTGATGACCCCGCACCTGGTCGCCGACGAGATCCGCCGCCGCGGGTACGAGGTGCGCCACCTCATCTCCTGGGACGACTACGACCGCTACCGCAAGGTGCCGGCCGGCGTGCCCGGCGTCGACGCGTCGTGGGCCGAGCACATCGGCAGGCCGCTGACCTCGGTGCCCGCGCCCGCCGGCTCCCCGTACCCGAACTGGGCGGAGCACTTCAAGGCGCAGATGACCGCGGCGCTGGCGGCGCTCGGCGTGGAGTACGACGGGATCAGCCAGACCGCGCAGTACACCGCGGGCGCCTACCGGGCGCAGATCCTGCACGCGATGCGGCATCGCGCGGACATCGACGCGATCCTCGCGCAGTACCGGACGAAGAAGGCCGCGCCGGTCAGGCAGAAGCAGGGCGACAAGCCGGTGGACGCCGCTGAGTTGGAGGCCGTGGAGGGGTCGGGCGCGGCCGAGGAGGACGACGGCGGCGGCGCCGGCGCCGGCGGCATCGGGTACGTGCCGTACAAGCCGTACTGCGCGCAGTGCGGCAAGGACACCACGACCGTCACGGCGTGGGACGACGAGACCACCGAGCTGACGTACACCTGCGCCTGCGGGCACGGCGAGACGGTGCGGCTCAGCGAGTTCGACCGCGGGAAGCTGGTGTGGAAGGTCGACTGGCCGATGCGCTGGGCGTACGAGGGCGTGGTCTTCGAGCCGTCCGGCGTCGACCACTCCTCGCCCGGCTCGTCCTTCCAGGTCGGCGGGCAGATCGTGGGGCCGATCTTCGGCGGGGAGCAGCCGATCGGGCCGATGTACGCCTTCGTCGGCATCTCCGGCATGGCGAAGATGTCGTCGTCGCGCGGCGGGGTGCCCACCCCGGGCGACGCGCTGAAGATCATGGAGCCGCAGATCCTGCGCTGGCTGTACGCCAGGCGGCGGCCCAACCAGTCCTTCAAGATCGCCTTCGACCAGGAGATCCAGCGGCTGTACGACGAGTGGGACGCGTTGCAGCGCAAGGTCGACGAGGGTGCGGCGCTGCCGGCCGACGCGGCCGCGCACGCCCGCGCGGTGGGCACCGCGACGGGTGAACTGCCGCGCACCGCGCGGCCGTTGCCGTACCGCACGCTGGCCTCGGTGGCCGACATCACGGCGGGCGCGCAGGACCAGACGCTGCGCATCCTGTCCGAGCTGGACCCGCGGCGGCCGCCGGCCTCGCTGGCGGAGGTGCGGCCGCGGCTGGACTGCGCGGAGAACTGGATCACCACGCAGGTGCCGGCCGAACAGCGGACCGTGGTCAGGTCGGAGCCGGACGCCGGACGCCTCGCCGCGCTCGGCGAGTCCGAGCGGGCCGCGCTCGCGCTGCTCGCCGACGGCCTGGACTCCCACTGGTCGCTGGACGGCCTCACCGCGCTCGTCTACTCCGTCCCCAAGGTCCAGGCGGGCCTGGCCCCCGACGCCAAGCCCACCCCCGAACTCAAGGTCGCGCAGCGGTCCTTCTTCGTCCTGCTCTACGAACTGCTCGTCGGCCGGGACACCGGCCCGCGGCTGCCCACGCTGCTCCTGGCGGTCGGCCAGGACCGGGTCCGCACCCTGCTGGGGGCGGACGCCGCGTAAGGCCCTGGACCGCGCCGCGCCCCACCCCGAACCGCCCCCCGCACCGACCGTGCGGGGGGCGTTCTTCGTGCGGTGCGGCACGGGAATTTCATTGGCGGCATTACGCCGTCGCGATCAATTGACTTGGCGCAGACCGTGTGGATGCCCGCTTCTGCCGGAATTCAGAGGTCAAGAAGTGGCAAAGGATGGTGAGTGGCGTGAGAAAGAAGGGGCGCGCGGGGTTGTCGGAGGAGCGCCGGTGCAAGAGTGCTTCCCGGGGGCGCGCACCGGGCGGGTCCGCAGGAGGGGGGACGGCGTGAGCCGGTTCCGGTGGCCCAGTGCTGCCCTGGTCGCGACGGCAGGGGTGGCCGCGATGGCCGTGTTGGGGGCGACGGTCCAGCCCGCGGCCGCCGTGCCGCGTACGCAGGCGGTCGCTGACGCGAAGGACGAGCAGGGCCCGACCGGATCGCCGGGCGGCGGCGGCGCGAAGAGCGCAGCCGACGTCCTGGTCAACGGGTACGGCGACAGCTCCGGCTACCACCTGGCGGTCGGGACCGGCGCGGACGGGTACGCCTGGCGCGAGATCGCCGTCATCCGCCCCGGCGACATCGACGACTCCTCCTGGACCGGCTACCAGTGCGTGTCCGGCGACGGCCGCTACGCCGCGGTCGCCGTGCTGCCCGCGATGGCGGTGAACCAGGCCGCCGCACGCGACCACGGCGCGTTCGCGTACTCCGTGGACCTGCGCACCGGGAAGGCCAGGCCGGTCGCGGCGGGCGTCGCGCTGAAATACCACTCGCCGGGCTGCGGCATCGGCGACACGGCCGACTTCACCGTGAACCCCGGGAGCGACGAGCAGCGCACCCAGGTGCTGCCCGTCGACCTGGCCACCGCGAAGGCCGGCGCCCCCTCGGACGTCGCCGGCCAGGTCACCTCGGTGGTGCCCACCGCGGCGGGACCGGTCGGCGTGCTGGGCGGCTCGATCGTCCGGATACCCGCAGGGCCGCAGGCCCGGCCGGTGACCCTCGCCGACGCCGGCGGCCAGGCGTACGACCTGCGCCCGGAGTCCGGCGGCGGCGTGGACTTCGCGGTGCGGCGCGCCGGCGGCGCCGAGCCGTCGCTGCTGCGCCGGGTGCGCGACGGCCGGGTCAGCACCCTCGGCCAGGGCCCCGCCGCCTCGCTGCGGCTGCTGCAGGGCCGCGCCGGGCGGGCCGCCGCGGTCGGCGCGAGCAGCCTCACCCCCGGCTCCGGCCTGCGGAACGTCTCAGCCAAGGGCCTGCCGGGCGGCGTCCAGGCGGTGTCGCTGGAGGGCGACACCGCCATCGGCGCCGGCCCGAAGACCCAGCCCGGCGCCCCGCTGGTGCTGGACACCGGCCGGCACGCGCTGCTGCGGCGCGCCGCCGCTCCGAGCAGCGCACAGCCGGTCACCGCGCTGCCGGGACCGGTGACCGCCTCCGGCGCGGTGCGGCCGGCGGCCGCGGCGACCACCAGGACCGCGGCGACCGCCAGGACCGCGGCGACCGTGAAGAGCCCGGCGACCGCGGCCGTGCAGACCACGCCGAAGTGCGCGGTGGACCGCCTCGCCGAGGACCGCCAGGTGATGCAGCCCTCGGCGAACCAGGTGTCGTGGGCGATCGAGATGGCCGAGCAGGGCCTGCTGACCGGCTCGGCGTACCAGCGCCCGGCGAACTACGCCAACATGGGTCTGGTCGCCTACGCCCCCAACGACGACTTCCCGCGGGTGCCGCTGTCGCACCCGTCGGGCGACACGTGGGACTCGGTGCCGCGCTCGCTGTACGAGGCGATCGTCGCGCAGGAGTCCAACTACAGCCAGGCGTCCTGGCACGCGCTTCCCGGCATCCCCGGCGGCGCCCTGGTCGGCGACTACTACGGCGCCGGCGGCTCGATCTCCCAGATGGACTACGCCAAGGCCGACTGCGGCTACGGCCTCGGCCAGATCACCACCGGCATGTCCGTCGGCGACACCACGTACTCCCAGCACGGGCAGTGGAAGATCGGCGTGGACTACCAGGAGAACCTGGCGGCCGGCCTGCAGATCCTGGAGCGCACCTGGAACCAGCTGTACGCGGCCGGCATCCTGGTGAACGGCGGCGACCCGAAGTACCTGGAGAACTGGTACCTGGCCGCCTGGGCCTACAACTCCGGCATCCAGCCGACCGCCGCCTTCGGCAACACCACCGGCTGCACGCCCAGCGCCACCTGCACCGGCCCCGACGGCACCTGGGGCCTGGGCTGGGCCAACAACCCCGCCAACCCGGACTACCCGCCGACCCGCGCGCCGTACCTGCGCAGCTCGTACGCGGACGCCTCGCACCCGGCGGACTGGCCGTACCAGGAGCGGATCATGGGCTGGATGGGCCAGCCCATCCTGCGCTTCAACTCCGCGGCCTACACCACCCCGACCTACCACGGCGGGAAGAGCTGGCTGCAGATCCCGTCGCCGAACACCTTCTGCACCGTCGCGGGCGACAAGTGCGACCCCTCGGGCGCCAATCCGAAGATGTGCACCCTGTCGGACTCCGAGTGCTGGTGGCACGGCTCGGCCACGCCGATCACCGACTGCGCGACGACCTGCGCGACGAGCGCCTACACGGTCGGCTCCGGATCGGCCGAGCCCGCGGTGCAGAAGCCGCACCCGCACCCGCCGTCCTGCTCGCTGGACACCGCGCACGTGCACGACGAGGGCAGCGGCGCACCGGTGATCGTCGACGAGTCGCAGAGCAAACCGCCGCTGAACCTGGTGGGCTGCGGCTCCTCCAACTGGTCGCAGGGCGGCTCCTTCGCGATGCACTACGGCGCCGACGCGGCCGGCAACCCGGTCGGCGCGATCGACACCCACCAGCTGGGCGTCGGCTTCGGCGGCCACGTGCTGTTCACGCACACCGAGACCGGCTCGAACCCGGCGGAGATCAACACCGGCACCTGGACGCCGACCCTGCCCAAGCTGCAGTACTACAAGATCAAGCTGCACTTCCCGTCCACCGCCGCCTCGGCGACCAACGTCGTCTACAACATCAACCCCGGCGGCGGGGTGAGCCCCTGGAAGATCCGCGTCAACCAGGACTGGGGCTCCGAGGAGTGGGTGACCATCGGCACCTTCGCGATGGAGAACGGCGGCACCGTCACCCTCAGCAACAAGAGCGACATCTCCGGCTCGGGCAACATCAACTACGCCGACTACGACGTCGCGTACGACGCGGTCGCGTTCATCCCCGAGGGCGGCAGCCCCGGCCACCCCATCGGCGGCCCGCCCGGCGTGAAGGACGCCCCGAAGGGCTCCAACCCCTCGTGGGTGCAGTGCGGTTGCGTCAAGCGCACCGCGGGTGACCCGGTCGACACCAGCACCGGGTACTTCGGGGACAGCTGGACCGACCTGGCCACGCCGGGCCGCGGCATGCCGCTGGACTTCACCCGCAGCTACGCCGAGTCCGTCGCCGACCCGGCAGGACCGAACGGCTCACTCGCCGTCAACGGCCCCTTCGGCTACGGCTGGACGTACTCCTACAACCTGTCCGCCGCGACCAACGCCACCACCGGCGCCGTGACGGTCACCCAGGAGGACGGCTCCCAGGTCGGCTTCACCCTCGCCGCCGGCGCCTACACGCCGACCGCGCCGCGCTACGACGCGACGCTCACCAAGTCCGGCAGCGCGTACACCTTCACCCGCACCTCGAAGGACGTCCTCACCTTCGACACCGCCACCGGCCGGCTGACCCAGGAGACCGACCTGGCCGGCTCCAAGTCCTCCCCGGCGTACGCCACGAAGCTGGCCTACGACACCGGCGGCCACCTGTCGACGATCACCGACCCCGGCGGCCGCGTCTACACGCTGACCTGGACCGGCAGCCACATCACCGGCCTGAAGGACACCGCGGGCCGCCAGGTGACCTACGGCTACAGCGCGGCCGGCGACCTCACCGACGTCTACGGCCTCGGCACCACCCGCACCCCCTCGCTGCTCAACGACGACCACACCGTCTACACGTACACCGCCGCGCACCTGATGGCGTCGGTCCGCAAGCCGGTGCAGTACGGCTCGACCGCCACGCCGACCCCGGTGACGTCGATGACGTACGACACCGCCGAGCGGGTGCTCACCCAGACCGACCCGACCGGGAAGACCACCGGCTTCACCTACGGCCCGGACTCCGGCGCCGGGCTGGCGGCGGGCCAGACGCTGGTCACCGACCCCGCCGGGCACAAGACCCTGGACACCTACGCCGACGGCCTGCTCACCTCCGAGACCAAGGGCTACGGCACCTCCGACGCCGGCACCTGGAGCTACACCTACGACCCGGTCAGCCTCGGCGTCACCTCGGTCGCGGACCCCGACGGCAACCTGCAGACCTTCGCCTACGACGACCACGGCAACAGGATCTCCGAGAGCGACGCCCGCGGCTTCACCACCAGCTACGCCTACGACGCCGGCGACAACCTCGTCAGGAGCGTCGACCCGGCCGGCCTGGAGACCACCTACGGCTACGACGAGAGCGGCCACATCTCGGCCGGCGGCACCGGCTACGGCCTGCTCACCAGCGTCACCAAGAAGCCGGTGGACGAGGACTCCGCCACCCCGGCCCGCACGGTGAACATCTACTACGAGGACACCGCCCACCCCGCCGACAGCACCCGCACCGTCGACGCCCGCGGCAACGCCTCGTACAACAGCTACGACACCGCCGGCGACCGCGTCAGCGCCACCGACGCCGCCGGGGACAAGACGCTCTACGGCTGGGACACCGCCCGCGGCCTGATCACCTCCGTGGTCACCCCGATCGGCGCCGCGGCCGGCACCACCACCTCCTGCGTGCCCCCCGCCAAGGGCTGCCTCACCTACGCCCACGACGCGTGGGGCAACGTCACCAGGACCACCGACCCGCTCGGCCACCACGCCGACGCCACCTACGACGCCAACGGCAACCGCACGTCGTCCACCGACGGCAACGGGAAGAAGACCGGCTACGGCTACGACGCCGCCGACCGGCAGACCAGCGTGACCCGGCCCGACACCACCGTCACCCAGACCGTCTGGAACGGCGACGGCACCGTGCAGAAGACGATCGACGCGGCGACCGCCGCCGTCGGGTACGGCTACGACGGGCAGGGCCGGCAGACCTCCCGCACCGACGCGCGCAGCCGCGTCACCAAGGCCGCCTACGACCCCGCGGGGAACCTGCTCACCGTCACCGACCCCGACAACCGGGTCACCACCTACGCCTACGACCCGGCCGGGAACCCGACCTCGGTCGACTACTCCGACAGCGCCACCCCCGACACCACCGCGATCAGCTACGACCCGGCCGGCAACGTCACGTCGATGACCGACGGCAGCGGTACCAGCACCCTCACCCACGACTCCTTCGGCGACGTGACGTCCCACACCGACGGCGCCGGCGCGACCGTCGGCTACGGCTACGACGCCGACGGCAACGCCACCTCGGTGGTGTACCCCGGCTCCGCCCACACCGTCACCCGGACCTTCGACAAGGCCAACCGGCTCAGCGGCCTCACCGACTGGAACAGCAAGGCCACCACCTTCGGCTACAGCGCCGACGGGCAGTGGACGTCGACGGTCTACCCCAACGGGACCACCGCCACCACCGGCCTGAACAACGCCGACCAGTCGCTCACCGACACCCTCGCCAAGGGCGCCACCACCGTCGCCTCGCTCACCTACACCCGCGACAACGCCGGCCAGCTCGGCGGCGAGACCCCCAGCGGGCTCGCCGGAAGCGCCCAGACCTACCTGTACACGGCGAACGAGCAGGTCAAGTCCTCGACGGCCGGGTCCACCGTCACCGGCTTCGGCTACGACGCCGCCGACAACCCGACCCAGGTCGGCGCCGCGCAGCAGGTGTTCGACGCGTCGAACCAGCTGTGCTGGTCGGTCACCGGCACCCGCCCGGCCGGCGCGACCTGCGCCAGTCCGGCCGCCGGCGCCACCACCTACGGCTACAACGCCGAGGGCGACCGCACCACCTCGACCACCGCCGGGGCGACCACCACCTACGCCTACGACCAGGCCGCCCGCCTCACCGGCTTCACCAAGGGCGCGACCACCGCCGGCTACACCTACGACGGCAACGGGCTGCGCACCGGCAAGACCGTCGGGGGCGTCACCACCGCCTACACCTGGGACGACGAGACCACCCCCGACCTGCTCTCCGACGGCGCCACCAGCTACCTCTACGGTCCCGGCGGCACCCCGGTGGAGCAGATCGGGGCGAGCGCCACCCAGTGGTACTTCCACGACCAGCTCGGCTCCACCCGCGCCCTGACCGACTCCACCGGCGCCGTCACCGGCTCGTACGCCTACACGCCGTACGGCACGGTCGCCTCGCACACCGGGACGGCGGCCACACCGCTGGAGTACGCCGGGGAGTACACCGACGCCGAGAGCGGACTGCAGTACCTGCGGGCCCGCTACTACGACCCGGCCACGGGGCAGTTCCTCACCGTCGACCCGTCGGTGCGCAGCACCCTGAGCGCCTACGGCTACACGGCCGGCAACCCGCTCAACCAGGTCGACCCCACCGGCCAGTTCTGGGGGTTCGTCGCCGCGGCCGCCGTCGACCTGGTGGCCGCCGCGAGCCTGCCCGAGATCATCGTGGCGGTCGTCGTCGCCGTGGTCGTGGTGGCGGCCGTCTACTACACCGCGAGCGTCATCAACGACCGCATCAACAGCTGGGGGGACTCCTACGGCCCCTCGACCAGCTGGGACGACAACCCGGGCGTCGCGCAGAGCAAGGGCGGCCAGCAGAACAAGAGCGCGAAGCAGCTGACCGCCGCGGAGGAGGAGGCACTCAAGGCGGAGAAGGAGGGCCGGCCCTGTGACCAGAAGATCCTCAAGGCGGCCAAGCAGAAGGTCAAGTACAACCAGAAGGTGAACGAGCAGACGCGCAACGCGCAGAAGCGCAAGAGCAAGTAGGGCAAGCGGGGGCTGTGTGGGGGGGGGGGGCCGGGGGGGGGCGGGGCGACCCCCCCCCGCCCGGGGGGGGGGGGGGGGGGGGGCGGGGGGGGGCGGGGGGGGGGGGGGGGGTGGGGGGGGGGGGGGGGGGGGGGGGGGGGGGGGCGGGGGGGGGGGGGGGGGGGGGGGGGGGGGGGGGGGGGGGGGGGGGGGGGGGGGCCCGGGGCCCCCCCCCCCCCCCCCCCCGACCCGGTGCGCTTCCTGCCGCTGCTGCCGATGACGCCCAACGAGGCCGCCTGGAAGCGGGTGCACGGCGCGGCCGCGCTCCAGGACCGCTGGCTCGCCCGCGGCACCGACCTGCGCGACCCGCTGCGCGCGTCGGTCGCGCTCTAGCGGCGAACCGCCGGCGCTCCCGCGGCGCTCCCGCAGCGCCCGTGCGGCGTCACGCCGGCTGGGACGCCGGGGCCTCGTGGGCCGGGCGCGGCGAGCGGGCGACGACGTCCTCGCCGTGCACGACCGTCAGATGCCGGCGGCGTACCGCGATGACGCCCGCGCCGGCCAGCGCGGCCAGCGCGGCGACGACGAACGGGATGTGGATGTCCGTCCACTCCTCGATCTTCGGCGCGAGGTACGGGGCCGCCGCCGCCGCGAACCAGCGGACGAAGTTGTACCCGGCGGAGGCCACCGGGCGCGGCGCGTCCGAGACGCCGAGCGCCAGCTCGGTGTACACGGTGTTGTTCAGGCCGATCAGCGCACCGGAGACGATCGTGCAGACGACCGCGGTGGTGTGGCTGCCGTAGCCGAGCACCACCAGGTCGGCGGCGAGCAGCACCAGCGAGCCGCCCAGCACCCTCAGCGAACCGAGCCTGCCCTGCAGCCGCGGGGCGACCAGCACCGAGAAGACCGCGAGCAGCACGCCCCAGGCGAAGAAGACGGCGCCCGAGCGGTAGGGCGACATGTTCAGCACGAAGGGGGTGAAGGCCAGCACCGTGAAGAACGCGTAGTTGTAGAAGAACGCCGAGGCCGCCGCGGAGGCGAGGCCCCGGTGGCCGAGCGCCTTGATCGGGTCGAGCAGCGAGGTGCGGGCCGCGGGCCTGGGCTGCTCCTTGAGGAAGAAGGCGATCGCGACGAAGCCGATGGCCATCAGCGCGGCGGTGCCGAAGAACGGGTAGCGCCACTTCATGTCGCCGAGCACCGCGCCGAGCAGCGGCCCGCAGGCCATGCCGAGGCCGAGCGCCGACTCGTAGAGCAGGATCGCCTGGGCCGCGCCGCCGCTGGCCGCGCCGACGATGACGGCCAGCGAGGTGGAGACGAACAGCGCGTTGCCCAGGCCCCAGCCGGCCCGGAAGCCGACCAGCTGGGAGACCGAGTCGGAGGTGCCGGCGAGTCCGGCGAAGACCACCACCAGGGCGAGCCCGGCCAGCAGCGTCTTCTTGCCGCCGATCCGGCTGGAGACGAAGCCGGTGACCAGCATGGCCACGGCGGTGATCAGGAAGTAGCTGGTGAAGAGCAGCGAGACCTGGCTCGGGGTGGCGCTCAGGCCCTTGGCGATCGAGGGCAGGATCGGGTCGACCAGGCCGATGCCCATGAACGCGACGACGGCCGCGCCCGCGGTGGCCCACACGGCGGTCGGCTGGTGCAGCAGGCCGGTCCGCTCCCTCGCGGCGGCCTCGCCGCTGTTCCTGCCCGTGTCCAACTCGGTGTCCATGCCCGAATCCCTTCTCGCCCGGGGACGGCGACGGAAGTAGTTGTGGTGTACACATATTAGGTTGGTATTAGCAACTAATGCAACCGCCGACGGTGCGGACACCGTGCACCTTGTGGTGCCGGAGTGGTCTACGGGGGCGATCCTGCGGTCGGAACGGGCCCGGACGGGTGATCGTCCTTGACGCGGGCACAGGCCAGGAGGACCGTGGGGCCTTATGAGGGGCGAACCCAGTTGCCCGAAGTGCGGTGGCAGGGTCCGTGTGCCCGGACTCTTCTCCGACTCCTGGCAGTGCGCGGCGCACGGGGCCGTGTATCCGCTGCAACCGGTGGTGCCTCCCAGCGTCGAGGCCCTCGGCGTCGTGGTGAACCGTTCGCAGGTGCCGGTCTGGATGCCCTGGCCGCTGCCGGTCGGCTGGCTCTTCTCCGGCGTCGCCACGGTGGGCGACGACCGCAGCGGCGGCCGGGCGACCGCGGTCGTCTGCTCAGGGCCCGGACCGCTCGGGGGCCCGGGAGAACTCATGCTCATCGCCGAGGAGCTCGGCGTCGGCCTCGGTGCGCGTTTCGCCGGCATCGACGGGCCCGACCCCGGACCGGCCATGTGCGTCGACAAGCCGCCGCACGCCAAGGTCCTCGCGGCCGGCCGGCCCACACCGCTCTGGCACGTCGGCGGCGCCCCGGCGGACCGGGTGGTCTTCGCCGGCGAGGCCCGCGGGCTCTGGCTCTGGGCGGTCGTCTGGCCCGAGGAGACCGGGCTGCTGATGTACGACGAACTGGTCCTCACCGACCTGCGGGACGCCGGCGCCGAGGTCGACCTGCTGCCGTGCGGGGCGCTGACGCCGCGCCTGCTCAGCTGAGCCGCCGAGGCCGCGTCGAGCGGGGTCTGCCGGGACCGGGCCTGCCGTCGACGGGGCTGCCGTCGACGGGGATGGCGCACGCTATGCTGGCGCCCGTCCCCCCGCCCTGACGTCCCACGGAGTGAACTGTGCGTATCGACCTGCACACGCACTCCGCCGCGTCCGACGGCACGGACACCCCGGCGGACCTGGTGCGGAACGCCGCCGCCGCCGGACTGGACGTGGTCGCGCTGACCGACCACGACACGGTCGCCGGCCACCGCGAGGCGGCCGCGGCGCTGCGCGGACTGGACGCCCCGCTGACCCTCGTCACCGGCGCCGAGCTGTCCTGCGAGGTCGGCGGCATCAGCATGCACATGCTGGCCTACCTCTTCGACCCCGCCGACCCCGACCTGCACCGCGAGCGCGAACTCGTCAGGGACGACCGGGTGCCGCGGGCCCGCGCGATGGTCGCCAGGCTCCAGGAGCTGAGCGTCCCGGTGACCTGGGAGCAGGTCGCCGCGATCGCCGGCGACGGCTCGGTGGGACGGCCGCACATCGCCACCGCCATGGTCGACCTCGGCGTCGTCGCCACCGTCTCCGACGCCTTCACCGACCAGTGGCTCGCCAACGACGGCCGCGCCTACGTGCCCAAGCACGAACTCGACCCCTTCGACGCGGTGCGGCTGGTCAAGGCGGCCGGCGGCGTCACCGTCTTCGCGCACCCCGGCGCCCACAAGCGCGGCGAGACCGTGCCGGAGCCGGTGATCGCGGAGCTGGCCGCGGCCGGGCTCGACGGCCTGGAGATCGACCACGTCGACCACGACGAGCCCACCAGGGCCCGGCTGCGCGCACTGGCCGCGGACCTCGGCGTGCTCGCCACCGGGTCGAGCGACTACCACGGCAGCCGCAAGCCCGTACCGCTCGGCGCCTGCGTCACCGACCCCGAGGTCTACCGGGAGATCGCCCGGCGCGCGACCGGGGCGCAGCCCATCTCGGCGGTCTAGCGGTCCACGTCCGCACCGCCCTCCCGCCCACCGCCCGCGCGCCTCGCACAGCAGCCACCGCCTGCGCCCGCGCACCGGCCCCTCGCCCGCGCCCCGGCCGACCGGGGTGCTTCCGTACGACTGGAAGCTCCACCATGTTCGACGTCACCCTCTTCGGCTCCGTCTTCGTCACGCTCTTCGTGATCATGGACCCGCCCGGCATCACGCCGATCTTCCTCGCGCTGACCTCCGGCCGCGCCGCCAAGGTGCAGCGCCGGATGGCCTGGCAGGCCGCGTCGGTCGCGCTCGGCGTGATCACCGTCTTCGGCATCTGCGGCCAGCAGATCCTGGACTACCTGCACGTCTCGGTGCCCGCGCTGCGGGTGGCCGGCGGGCTGCTCCTGCTGCTGATCGCGCTCGACCTGCTCACCGGCAAGGCCGAGGAGCCGACCCAGACCAAGGACGTCAACGTCGCCCTGGTGCCGCTCGGCATGCCGCTGCTGGCCGGGCCCGGCGCGATCGTCACGGTCATCCTCGCGGTCCAGCACGCGGACGGCTTCGCGGCGCAGACCTCGGTCTGGCTGGCGATCATCGTGATGCACGTGGTGCTCTGGCTGACCATGCGGTACTCGCTGGCGATCATCCGGCTGATCAAGGAGGGCGGCGTGGTGCTGGTGACCAGGCTCTCCGGCATGCTGCTGTCCGCGATCGCGGTCCAGTCGGTGGCCAACGGGATCTTCGGCTTCATCCACGGCGAGGGCTGACGCCCTGCGGCGGGCGCCGCGGGACCGCCGCACCCGTCCGGACATGCGAAAGCGCCCCGTACGTCCATGCTGTACGGGGCGCCGTTGCGTGGGCCGCCTGCGGGCGGTGCCGCTCAGTGCGGGGAGCGGATGTGCGTCAGTCCGCCGGGCGGATGTAGATACGCTGGCCCAGGGCGGCTGCCTGCTGGACCACCTCGTTGACTGCGGCAGCGTCCACGACGGTGCTGTCGACGGCGCTGCCGTCTATGTCGTCGAGTCGCATGATCTCAAAGCGCATGGGGCTTCTCCCTTCGTCGCGCGTTACATGTGTGGTCAACGAACACCCCCTTCAAACTATTCCCTACGCTAAAGAAACTCTTATCCGGCCTAACTACCTGCCGGCGGCCGCCGGGACGCCCCGTTCCAGAACGCGATCAGCGCGGCCGCCGTCTCGGCCGGACGCTCCGCGTTGGGGGAGTGCCCGGCGCCCTCGATCACCACGCGCCGCGCGTCCAGCCGGACCGCCATCTCGTCCATCCACGCCACCGGCCAGGCGTAGTCCACCTCACCGGACAGTACGAGCTTCGGCAGCGGCACGGCGGCCAGTTCGCCGACCCGGTCCGGTTCTGTCATCAACTGGCGTGCGGTGGCGATCAGTTGTTCGGGAACGGTGGTCACCCACCGCCGGTGCAGGAACTCCTCCAGCCAGGAAGGGAGTTCGGGCCGGGCGCCGTTCTCCGCGTCCATCGCGCGCATCGCCTGCCAGGCCGACTCCATGTCGGTCGTCGGCAGGAAGTCGACCGCCATCCGGGTGCGGACCTGCTGCTCGGCGCAGACCGCGGCGGGCCCGGAGCTCATCAGCGTCAGCGAGGCCCAGGGGCCGGCGCCGCCGCCCTCCTCCAGCACGGCTGCCCGCACGATGTGGCCGCCCAGCGAATGGCCCAGCACGTGCAGGGGGCGCACGCCGAGCGCGTCCGCCACCGCACGCACGTCCGCGGCCAGCTCCTTCTGCGCGTACGCCGCCTCGTCGCGCGGCCCCGGGGTCTCGTGCTGGCCGCGGCCGTCCACAGCCACCACCCGGAAGCCGGCGGCCGTCAGCGGCGCGAGCAGGTCGAGGAAGTCCTCCTTGCTGCCGGTGTACCCGGGCACCAGCAGGGCGGCCCCCCGCTCCCGCGCCGCGGGCACCGCGTCCACCACCGCGAACTCGCCGCGCGAGGTGCGCAGCGCGCACGGGGTGGCGTTCGGCGGCAGGGCCAGCGAGGTGGGTCGGCTCATGCGCTGAGGCTACGCGTCCCGTATGTCCACCGGGTTGCCGTCGATTTTCCCCGCGCGCCGATCCGCGCCGATCCGCGCCGATCCGCGCCGGTCCGCGCGGTTTCGCGCCCGGCGGCGCCGCCCGGAGCCGGACGCACCACCGCCCCGGTGGGCCGGGAGGACCGGCCGCCGGGGCGGTGGTGACGTGACGGGACCGCGGATCAGTCGGTGGCCTCCACGGCCGCGGCGGCCTTGCGGGTGCGGCGGCGCGGCGTCTTGGCCACCGGGGCCTCGGCGTCGTCGGCGGCCACGGCGGCCACGGTGTCGGCGGCGTCCGCCGGAGCGGGCACCGTCGCGGCGGCCTTGCGGGTGCGGCGGCGCGGCGCCTTGGCCACCGGGGCCTCGGAAGCCTCGGCGTCCACCGCCTCCGCCGGGGCGGGCACGGTCGCGACCGCGGGGGCCGCGTCGTCCGGGGCGTCCACGGCCACGGCGGCCTTGCGGGTGCGGCGGCGCGGGGCCTTGGCCACCGGGGCCTCGGAGGCCTCGGCGTCCACCGCCTCCGCCGGGGCGGGCACGGTCGCGACCGCGGGGGCCGCGTCGTCCGGGGCGTCCACGGCCGCGGCGGCCTTGCGGGTGCGGCGGCGCGGCGTCTTGACGGCCGGCTCGGCCGCGACGGCCTCCTCGACGACGACCGGCGCCGGCGCGGCGACGGCCTCGGCCAGGGTTTCGGCGGGCGACTGCGCCGGCGACTCGGCGACGGCGACAGCCGTCACGGCCTCGGCGGACACGCCCCCGGTGCGGGCGCGGCGGCGCCTGCGGGGCGCCGGGCGCAGCGCCTCGTCGGTCCCGGCCGCGGCGGTGTCCGCCACGGTGTCCACGCTCTGCGGAGCGCCGGCCGCCTCCTGCACCGCGCTCCCGCCGCGGGTACGGCGCCGCTGGCGCGGCGTCCGGGTCCGCGCGGGACGCTCCTGCTCGGCGGAATCGGCGCCCGCGGGCGCGGAAGCGCCCTTGGGACGGCCGCCGTCCCGCGCGCCGCGCCCACCGCGCGGCCCGCGTGCGCCGGTCTCGCCGAGGTCCTCGACCTCCTCCGCGTCCAGGCCCGCCCGGGTCCTGTCGGCCCGCGGCAGTATCCCCTTGGTGCCCTCGGGGATGCGGAGCAGCTCGTAGAGGTGCGCGGAGGTGGAGTACGTCTCCTCCGGGTCGGGGAACGGCAGGTCGAGCGCCTTGTTGATGAGCTGCCAGCGCGGGATGTCGTCCCAGTCCACCAGGGTGAGCGCGATACCCGAGGCGCCGGCCCGGCCGGTGCGGCCGATCCGGTGCAGGTACGTCTTCTCGTCCTCGGGCGTCTGGTAGTTGATCACGTGCGTGACGCCCTCGACGTCGATGCCGCGGGCGGCGACGTCGGTGCAGACCAGCACGTCCACCTTGCCGTTGCGGAACGCCCGCAGCGCCTGCTCGCGGGCGCCCTGGCCGAGGTCGCCGTGCACCGCGCCGGAGGCGAAGCCGCGCTTCTCCAGCTGCTCGGCCACGTCGGCCGCGGTCCGCTTGGTGCGGCAGAAGATCATCGCGAGGCCGCGGCCCTCGGCCTGGAGCACCCGGGAGACCAGCTCCACCTTGTCCATGGAGTGCGCGCGGAAGACGTGCTGGGTGGTGTTGCGCACCGTCGCGCCCTCGTCGTCCGGCGCGGTGGCGCGGATGTGCGTGGGCTGCGACATGTAGCGGCGGGCCAGGCCGATGACCGCGCCGGGCATGGTCGCCGAGAACAGCATGGTCTGCCGGCGGACCGGCAGCATCGCCATGATCTTCTCGACGTCCGGCAGGAAGCCGAGGTCGAGCATCTCGTCGGCCTCGTCCAGCACCAGGCTCTTCACGTGCTTGAGGTTGAGCTTCTTCTGGCCCGCGAGGTCCAGCAGCCGGCCGGGCGTGCCGACGATCACGTCGACGCCCTTCTTCAGCTGCTCGACCTGCGGCTCGTAGGCGCGGCCGCCGTAGATCGCGGCGACCCGCACGTTGCGCACCTTGCCGGCGGTCAGCAGGTCGTTGGTGACCTGCTGGCACAGCTCGCGGGTGGGCACCACGACGAGCGCCTGCGGGGCGTCGGTGAGCTGCTCGGCGGTGGCGCGGCCGGCTTCGACGTCGGCGGCGACGGTGACCCGCTCCAGCAGCGGGAGGCCGAAGCCGAGGGTCTTGCCCGTGCCGGTCTTGGCCTGGCCGATGACGTCGTTGCCCGCGAGGGCGACCGGGAGCGTCATCTCCTGGATGGGGAAGGGGGTGATGATGCCGACGGCCTCGAGGGCCTCGGCGGTCTCGGCGAGGATGCCGAGGCTGCGGAAGGTCGTGGTGGTCAGGATGTTGCCTCTTCTGTGAGACGCGGCACTGTGCGGCAAGGGGGGTCGAGCAGCCGGCACACCGTAGGGAAACGGCGCCGGTCACTGACCGCGCAGATGGTGACGTGCGGCCGTAGGCCGGCCGCGGGGGCGCGGGACCGCTGCCCTCGCTCATGCCGCGAGTGGGCCCCTCCCGATGGCGGGAGGGCGGTCGGTTCGGAGCCGATCGGGCCACCGACCGGGCATCCAGGTGTTGCACACGTCGCCCGCCGGATGATCGCAGAACGCGCCGATTACCGACAGGTGCATTACCACCATACCCCCGAAACACGTAGCTGCACCCGATCAAATGTTTCGTTCGGGACTGCATCGCCGTGCGGCGGGCCGCCGCGGGGCGATGGACGGCGCGCTCACCGCTGTGCTCCCGGCGTGCCGGGACCTTGGCTATTGTGCGCAGCATGGAGACGCCTGACGAGACCGCCGCAGTGCCGACCGCCGAGCCGACAGCCCAGCCCGCAGCCCAGCCCGCGGCGCAGCCGGCCGCCGAGCCGGAGTCCGGGCCCGCCGCCACCGGGGTCGCCGCCCAGGACTGGGCCTCGGCGGCCGCCGAGCCGCAGTACCGGGCCGCCGTCGTGGACCTGCTCGGCGCGCTGGCGTACGGCGAGCTGGCCGCGTTCGAACGGCTCGCGGAGGACGCGAAGCTCGCGCCGACGCTGGAGGACAAGGCGGAGCTGGCGGCGATGGCCGCGGCCGAGTTCCACCACTTCGAGCGGCTGCGCGACCGGCTGGCCGAGGTCGGCGAGGCGCCGCACCAGGCGATGCAGCCGTTCGCCGCCGCGCTCGACGGATTCCACCGCCAGACCGCCCCCTCCGACTGGCTGGAGGGCCTGGTCAAGGCGTACGTCGGCGACTCCATCGCGTCCGACTTCTACCGCGAGGTCGCGGTCCGCCTCGACTCCGACAGCCGCACCCTGGTCCTCGCCGTGCTGGACGACACCGGGCACGCCACCTTCGCGGTGGAGAAGGTCCGCGCGGCGATCGCCGCGGACCCGCGGGTCGGCGGCCGGCTCGCGCTGTGGGCGCGGCGGCTGATGGGCGAGGCGCTCTCCCAGGCGCAGCGCGTGGTCGCCGACCGCGACGCGCTCTCCACGATGCTCGTCGGCGGCGTGGCGGACGGCTTCGACCTGGCCGAGGTCGGCCGGATGTTCTCCCGGATCACCGAGGCGCACACCAAGCGGATGGCGGCGCTGGGCCTGGCCGCCTGACCGCGGGCCGCCTTCCCGGACCTCGGGGACGCGCCCCGCGCGGGCGCCTCACGGACGCGCGTCCGGCAGCCGCTCAGGCGCCGGACGCGCGGACCTTCGAATGGCGCGAATGGCGCCCGCGCCGCGCCGCCGGCCTGGCCAGCAGGCTGAGCAGCGCCACCGCGGTGCCGAAGGCGGCGGGCAGCGTGGCCGCCAACTCGGCGCCGCCGAGGACGGTGTGCGTCACCAGCCCGCCCACCAGCCCCGCCACGGCGCCCGTGGCGAACGGCAGCGGACCGGCGGGCAGCC
Source organism: Actinacidiphila polyblastidii (assembly GCF_036353415.1). Classification (NCBI taxonomy): domain Bacteria; kingdom Bacillati; phylum Actinomycetota; class Actinomycetes; order Kitasatosporales; family Streptomycetaceae; genus Actinacidiphila; species Actinacidiphila polyblastidii. The sequence goes on along the minus strand of NZ_JAZEWV010000043.1, from coordinate 12,716 downwards.
GCGCGGGGAGCAGGCGGCCGGCCGCCCATGCGGCGAGCAGCCCGAGCGCGGCATAAGCGGCGGCTTCCCAGAACAGCATCCTGATCCCTCCGGTGGTACGTCGGGCACGGACCGGTCCGTACGGTCCTACCCCCACCGGGCCCCGGACAAAACGGTGTTGGGCCCGACGCGGCCCGTCCCCACCCGTCCGTGTGAACCCGCCGGCGGCCTTCGGGCAACAAGGGGTGAGCGTCGCCCCGGCGCTCGGCGCGAAGACCGGCGGACGGAGCCCTGTGTGATCGCCCCTCTTGAGCATCCCCCTGCGGGCGCCCTCGACGACGCGGACCTGATAGCGAGATCGACCGCGGAGCCCGAGGCGTTCGCGGAGCTGTACGACCGCCACGCGGCCGGCCTGCACCGCTACGTCCTGCGCCGGCTCGGCGCCGGGCCGGCCGACGACGTGGTCGGCGAGACCTTCCTGATCGCCTTTCGGGAGCGCGCCCGCTACGACGCCGCCCGCCGCGAGGCCAGGCCCTGGCTGTACGGCATCGCCGCCCGGCTGATCGGCCGGCACCGCAGGAGCGAGGTGCGCGCCTACCGGGCGCTGGCCCGTACCGGCGTCGACCCGGTCGCGGCCTCCTGGGCCGACAGCGTCGAGGGCCAGGTGGCCGCGCAGGCGGCCCGCGTCCCGCTGGCCGCGGCGCTCGGCGCCCTGTCCGACGGCGACCGGCACGTGCTGCTTCTGGTCGCCTGGGCCGACTTCTCGTACGACGAGGTCGCGACCGCGCTCGGCATCCCCCTCGGCACCGTCCGCTCCCGGCTCAACCGGGCCCGCAAGAAGATGCGCGCCGCCCTCGGCGGCGTCGACCCCACCCAGCCGACGGAACCGGAGGACCAGCGGTGAACGACCTCGACGACCGCACGGACAGCGGCGCGTCCCGCGCCGACGACACCGACCTGACCGCGCTGCGCGCCCTGCGCGGGGACGCGCCGCAGGCAGGCGCCGCCGCTCTGGCGGCCGGGCGGTGGCGGCTGACGGCCGCGGCCGCACAGGAGTCGCAGGCGGGTCCTGCCCGCGCCGGCCGGACCCGGTGGAACTGGCTCCCGGTCCACCCGGTGGCCCGCCGGGCGCTGCTCGCCGGCGCGACGGCCGCGGCGCTGGCCGCGGGCGTCCTGGTCGCGCTGCCGGGCGGCGGCTCCGGGACCCGCGACCAGGCGTCGCACGGTCCCGAGACCGTCGCCACGGTGCTGGCGGCGGCGGCGGCCACCGCGCAGAACACCCCGGCGGTCAGGCCGCGCCCCGAGCAGTGGGTGCTGCACGACGAGGTCGGCTGCATGAACCGCAAGTGCGGCTACAACCCGACGTGGGTGCACGGCGCGGGCGACCTGTGGGCGGCCCCGCGCGAGCCGGTCGCCTTCACGCCGAAGATCGACATGGAGAAGTCCTTCCCCGACAGGTCCGGCCGCGCGCAGTTGCGCTTCGAGCCGATCGCCGCCTACGACACCCTGTCCCGGCTGCCGACGGAGCCGCACGCCCTGCTCCGTCGGATCTCCACCGACCCGCGGTTCCGGGCGGCCACGATCGCGGCCCAGTTCCCGACGGGCCTGACGAGCGGCGTCAGGAACGGCGAGCGCGTGACCGTCCTGGCCCCGGTGAAGCCCCCGCCGGTCCCGGCGACGCTCACCCCCAGCCAGCAGTTCACCAACATCGTCGAACTCCTGCACGAGATGCCGGTGATCCCGGCGCGGATCGACGCGGCGCTCTACCGCGCGCTCGCACTGATCCCGGGCCTGCGGCTGCTCGGCGAGCCGATGGACGACGCCTACGGCCGGCCCAGCACCACCCTGGTCATGGACTACGCGTTCACCTTGCACCTCTCCGACGGGGGGAAGATCGTCAACCACTTCACCCAGTACCTGTTCCTGAACCCGCGGACCTACGCCTACCAGGGCTCACTCGCGGTGTCCCACGACCAGGGCAAGGACTGGCCCTGGGAGTACGCCCGCAGGGCGGTGGGTGTCACGGACACCGCCGGCACGCTCCCGGGCGGCGCGCTGTGGCGGCCGTACCCGCTCGCCGTGCCGGGCCCGGTGCCCGGCCGCTGAGCGGAAGCGTCCCGCACACGGCGAAAGGGGGCGGCGTCCCGGCTCAGGCCGGGACGCCGCCCCCTTCGGGCACGCTGTGGTGCAGGCGTCAGAGCGACGCGCCGAAGCCCACCCGGCGGGTGGCGGGCTCGCCGATCTCGACATAGGCGAGGCGGTCCGCGGGGATGAGCACCTTGCGGCCGTGCTCGTCATCCAGCGACAGCAGCTTGGACGCACCGCTGAGCGCGTCGGCCACCGCCTTCTCGACCTCCGCGGCCGACTGCGCGCTCTCGATGCTGATCTCGCGCGGCGCGTGCTGCACGCCGATCTTGACCTCCACGGCTGGGTTACCTCCGATGGTCTGCGGTGTGCGCGGTTGATCGCGCCGTACGCAGCAAAGCCTAGCCCGGCGGGCAGGTCCGGAATCGGCGGACGGTCCACGCCGTGAGCGAACACGCGCGGACGGTCCCGGATCGGGCGGGCGCAGCCGCCCCGGCGCCCCCTGCCGGCCGCGGCGGCCGAGCCGCGCAGTGCCGGTCGGTGCCGGTCGGTGGCGCTCAGTGGTGGGCGTCGGTGCCGTGCAGCGGGAAGCCCGCGATGCCGCGCCAGGCCAGCGAGGTCAGCAGCTGTACCGCGGTGTCGCGCGGCACCTCGCTGCGGGACGCCAGCCAGTAGCGGGCGACCACCTGGGAGACGCCGCCGAGGCCGACGGCCAGCAGCATGGACTGCTCCCTGGCCAGCCCGGTGTCCTCCGCGATGACCTCGCTGATCGCCTCGGCGCACTGCAGCGAGACCTTGTCGACCCGCTCGCGCACCGCCGGCTCGTTCGTCAGGTCGGACTCGAAGACCAGCCGGAAGGCGCCGCCCTCGTCCTCGACGTAGGCGAAGTAGGCGTCCATGGTCGCCTCGACGCGCTTCTTGTTGTCCGTGGTGGAGGCCAGCGCGCTGCGCACCGAGTGCAGCAGCGACTCGCAGTGCTGGTCGAGCAGTGCGAGGTAGAGCTCCAGCTTCCCGGGGAAGTGCTGGTAGAGGACCGGCTTGCTGACGCCCGCGCGCTCGGCGATGTCGTCCATCGCGGCCGCGTGGTAGCCCTGGGCGACGAAGACCTCCTGCGCTGCCCCCAGCAGCTGTTCACGCCGCGCCCGGCGGGGCAGACGGGTGCCACGGGGCCGCGCCTGAGCCTGCTCGATGGCTGTCACGCCGCCTCCCAAGATCTCGAAACGAACCGATCAGGAAACTGATCGACGAACCGATGGACGAACCGGTCGGCCTCGCGGCCGACGAACCGCATCGTCACTGCGACGGCCATCGTACTTTTCGGTAACGACCCTGTGCGCGGTGCGGGCGGACATTCTCACTTCCTGGGACCACGGAGCGACAGCCCCGCACGTCGGCGGCGTCGCACGGACGCGATTCACCGGTAGTCCTCCTCGTCCACGCCCGCCACCCGGCGCTGCTCGGCGGTGTCCGCCGGGTTGGCCTCACCGTCACGGTCGGCCCGGCCCGCGGTCGCCGGCTCGTCGTCCTGCGGGAGCAGGTCGGCACGCTGCTCCGCGCTGTCCGCCTCGGGGGCCTCCAGGTTCCGCTCGGCGTCGGGCTCCCGGTCGGCGTCCCGCCGGTCCTCGCCCTCCAGCGCCTCCTCCATCGCGTCCACCTCCCGCCGGACGCTCTCGATGCCGTCGATCCCGTCGATGCCGCGGATGTTCTCGATCCCCTCCGACATGGCGCCTCCGTCCCTCGGACCTGCTCGTGTCCCTGCTTCCAGCCTGCGCCCCTTCTGGCTTCTCACCACTTGTGGCAGCGAACACGCGCTCGCACACGTGATCGTCTCGTAACATCGGACCATGCGATCGACCGATTCCCCCTCGCCCGCGGTGGAGCCGGCGGCCGCGGCACCGGTGGCCGCTCCCGCGCCGGGACCGGTCCTGGCGCCGGGGGAGTCGGCCCGCACCGTGCGGCTCCCGGGCTACAGCCTGCTCGTCCGCTCCCGGGACCGCGCCCCGCGTCCGGCCGGCGCGGACAGCGCCGCGGCCGGACCCGCGTTCTTCGTGCACGGCCTCGGCGGCTCCTCGCAGAACTGGTCCGCGCTGATGGCCGCGCTCGCCGGCACCGTCCAGGGCGAGGCGCTGGACCTGCCCGGCTTCGGCCACTCGCCCCCGCCCGACGACGGGAACTACTCGATCGCCGGGCACGCCCGCGCGGTCGTGCGGCTGCTCGACCGCGAGCGGCGCGGTCCGGTCCACCTCTTCGGCAACTCCCTCGGCGGCGCGGTCGCGGTCAAGGTCGCCGCGGCCCGGCCCGACCTGGTCGGCACCCTCACCCTGGTCTCGCCCGCGCTGCCCGAGGTGCCGCCGCAGCTCACCGCCTGGCCCACCGGCCTCATCTCGGTGCCCGGCCTGCCGCAGCTGTACATGCGGGCCACCCGCGGCTGGACCCCGGAGCGGCGCACCTCGGCGCTGATGGCCCTGATCTACGGCGATCCGGCGCTGGTCGGCGAGCCGGTCAGGCTCGCGGCGGTGCGGGAGTACCAGCGGCGCCTGGAGCTGCCGTACTTCTGGGACGTGCTGGTCCGCTCCACCCGCGGCATCGTGGACGCCTACACGCTCTCCGGCCAGCACGCGCTGTGGCGCCAGGCCGAGCGGGTCCTGGCGCCGACCCTGCTGGTGTACGGCGGGCGGGACAAGCTGGTGTCGGCGCGGACCGCCCGGCGGGCCGCGACGACCTTCAGGGACGTGCGGCAGCTGCTGATCCCGGACAGCGGGCACGTGGCGATGATGGAGCACCCCGAGCTGGTGGCCCGCGCCTTCCGCGACCTGCTGGAGGAGCTGGCCCACCGCGACGGAGCGGCCGGCACGGCGCGGACGGGGACCGGCACGGACGCGTGGACGGACCCCGGACCGGGGACCGCCGCGGGTCCCACGAGCGCTGCGGCGACCGGGAGCTGATCGAAGGCGTGGGAAGACACAGTGCGCGCGACGGCCAGGACGGCCGGGACAACCCGGTCGCGGGCGGCGCCCCCCTCCCGCCGGCACTGCCCAGCGGCGCCGGCGCGGGCACCGGACGCCGCCGCCGCGGCGGCGCGGCCGAGGACACCGGCGGCTTCGCGGTCATCGGCCCGCGCGACCTCGCCGCCCGCGGCCAGGAGCACCCCGAGCACCGCGAGCACGGTGCGTGGGGCGGTTCCGGCGGCTGGTCGGGGCAGGTCATGGGCCGCCCCGGCCGCTCGGCCGGCGCGCACGGCTCCGCGCTCGACCCGGTCGAGGAGTGGGCCGAGGACTGGGCCCCCTACGACACCGCGGAGCTGATGGCGCCGACCCGCGACGGCGCGACGGGCGGGCCTGGCCGCCAGCAGCCCCGGTCCGGCGGCCCCGGCGGCGGGCGGACCGTCCCGCGGCCGCGGCAGGAGTTCGTGGACGCCTTCGACGCGCCGGCGCCCGCCCGGCCGCCGCGCGCCGTCACCGCGGTGCGCGGCGGCGGGGCGCAGCAGCACGGCGACGGCTCCGGCGGCTCAGACGGCGACGGCGGCGACGGCGGCGGGAGCGGCGGGAGCGCCGCGGGGGCCCGTCCGGGCCGGGGCGGCGGCAAGGGCCGCACGCTCAGCGGCATCGCGGCGGCGGCCGTGGTGACGGTGCTCGCGGTGGTGGTCGGCGGGCAGGTCGCGAGTGAGAAGCAGCACACCGCCAAGGGCGCGGGCGCCGGCACGGACGCCGACGGCGTCCCCCGCGCCGCCACGGGCGAGGCGTCGAGGTCGCAGCAGCGCACCCAGGCCACCGGTGCCCCCACGGCCTCCGCCGCGGCGACGCCGGCCCCCACCTACGACCAGCTGATGGCCGAGCAGTTCCCGCTGGACCCGAAGCTGAGCCTGTCGGGGGCCTTCGTGACGGTGCCGGGGCACCAGGCCGCGCCGGGCCGCGGCAAGGTGATGCGGGTCAGGGTGGACGTGGAGAAGGGGCTGCCGCTCGACCCGCTGCTCTTCAGCGACACCGTCTTCAAGACCCTGAACGATCCGCGCAGTTGGGGACACGGCGGCGCGATGACCTTCGAGCGGGTGTCAACGGGCCCCGCGGACGTGGTGGTCACCCTCGCCAGCCCCGGCACCACCGCGCGCTGGTGCGCGAAGTCCGGTCTGGACACGTCGGTTGAGAACGTGTCATGTGACTCCGCGTCAACCCCGCGCACGATGATCAACGCCTACCGGTGGGCGCAGGGCGCCGCGACCTACGGCCCGCGGCTGATGCACGCCTACCGCCAGATGCTGATCAACCACGAGGTCGGGCACCGGCTCGGGCACGACCACGTGGGGTGCCCGAAGGCGGGCGCGCCGGCCCCGGTGATGATGCAGCAGACGAAGTTCCTGTCCCTCGACGGCGGCCCCACCTGCAAGCCGAACGCCTGGCCGTTCCCGTAGGCCCGTCGGCCGCCGGGCCGGCCGCTTATAAGTGAGCCTTATCGCTTCCCCTGATCCGGCTTTGACATCCAGGGGTGCTTCGCTGCACTCTTCTGACCATGCCGCAGCGCCACGTGGGTCCCACTGATCGCGCCAGTTTCGAACTGGCGCTGATCGGCGTGGCCGCGCACTGCGTCGCCGACGTGCACTGTCGGTGATCATCGCCTCCCCGTCCGCCGCGTAGAGGCGCGCCGAAGCGCGCAGCCTCCGCCCCGGGCCGGTTCCGGTCAGGTCCGCCTGCCCCCGGCGCGTCCGCGCGCCGCTCTCCCCCTGCCATGCCTGTGAAAGGTTGCACGATGCGTCATCTGTCCGTTACGTCCCGCCAGGTGGGCGTGATAGCCGTCGGTCTGGCCCTTGCCGGAGGGGCCGTCGCCTGCGGCCCCAAGAGCGGGGGTGACGCGAAGGGCGGCGCGGACGCCGCCCCGCACAAGGGCGGCACCCTGTACGTGCTGAACAACCAGCCGCAGGAGGACTTCGACCCGGCCCGGCTGTACACCTCCGGCGGCGGCAACGTGCCCTCGCTGGTCTACCGCACGCTGACCACCCGCACCCGCGCGAACGGCGCGGCCGGCGCCAAGGTCGCGCCGGACCTGGCGACCGACACCGGCGAGCCCAGCCAGAACGCCACCGTGTGGACGTACCACCTCAAGGACGGCCTGAAGTACCAGGACGGCACGCCGATCACCACCGCCGACATCAAGTACGACATCGAGCGGTCCTTCGCGCCCGAGCTGTCCGGCGGCGCCCCCTACCTGCGCGACTGGCTGGTCGGCGCGGCCGGCTACCAGGGCCCGTACAAGGACCCCAAGGGCCTGTCCGCGATCGAGGTGCCCGACGCGAAGACCATCGTCTTCCATCTGAACAAGCCCGAGGGCGAGTTCCCGCTGCTGGCCACCCAGACCTCCTTCGCGCCGGTCCCCAAGGCCAAGGACACCGGCACCAAGTACGCCGAGCACCCGGTGTCCTCGGGCCCGTACGAGGTGGTCAGCAACGAGAACAACGGCGAGCACATCGTCCTCAAGCGCAACCCCAACTGGTCGGCCGCCTCGGACAGCCAGCGCAAGGCCTACCCGGACACCATCGACGTGCAGTCCGGCATCGACCAGGCCGTGATCAACCAGCGGCTGTCCGCGGGCGTCGGCAAGGACGCGGACGCGGTCACCACCGACACCAACCTCGGCCCGGCCGAACTCGCCAAGATCAGCGGCGACAAGAACCTGGCCTCCCGGGTCGGCACCGGCCACTTCGGCTACACCGACTACATCGCGTTCAACCCCAAGGTGAAGCCGTTCGACGACATCAAGGTGCGCGAGGCCATCGCCTACGCGGTCAACCGCACCACCGTCGTCAACGCGCAGGGCGGCTCCTCGCTCAACGACCAGGCCACCACCTTCCTGCCGGCGCAGCCGTCCTTCGGCTACACGCCGTACGACCCCTTCCCGGCGGGTCGGACCGGTGCCCCGGACAAGGCCAAGGAGCTGCTCAAGCAGGCCGGTTACCCGAACGGGCTGACCGTCACGCTCACCCACGAGACCACCAAGGGCGACGAGCAGGGACCCGAGGTCGCCACCGCCGTGCAGGAGGCGCTCAAGCTCGCCGGGATCAACGTCAAGCTCGACGGCGAGGAGCACAACGCCTACGGCGACAAGATCCACAACGTCTCCACCGAGCCCGGCTTCTTCCTCACCGGCTGGGGCGCCGACTGGCCGTCCGGCGGGCCGTTCCTCGGCCCGATCTTCGACGGCCGGCAGATCGTCAAGGACGGCGACAACTACAACAACGCCCAGCTGAACGACCCTTCGGTGAACAACGAGATCGACGCGATCAACAAGATCACCGACCTCAAGGCGGCGGCCGCCCGCTGGGGCGCGCTGGACAAGAAGATCGGCGGGCAGGCGCTGACCGTGCCGCTGTACCACCCCGTCTACAAGCGGCTGTTCGGCAAGGACATCAAGAACGTCGTGATCAGCGACTGGACCGGAGTGCTCGACATCTCCCAGGTCGCGGTGGCGTGACCCGGCCGTGACCACCGAAGCACTCGCTGCCGCCGGGGGCGGCGCCGCACCGGGGCCCGACGCCTCGGCGCCGGCGCCGCCCCCCGGGGCCCGGCAGGTCTGGCGACGGCTGCGCGCCCAGCGCGCGGCCGTCGCCGGCGGCGCCGTCATCGTCCTGTTCGTCCTGGTGGCGGCCGCCGCCCCGCTGCTCGCCGCGCTCGAAGGCCAGGACACCACCAGCTACCACGCCGCGCTGGTGGACTCCGCGTCCGGCGGCGTGCCGCTGGGCACCTTCGGCGGCGTCAGCCCGCACCACTGGCTCGGCGTCGAACCCGGCACCGGCCGCGACATGTTCGCCCGGCTCGCCTACGGCGCCCGCGTCTCGCTGATCGTCGCGCTCGGCGCGACCGTCCTGCAGGTGCTCTTCGGCGTGCTGTTCGGCCTGCTCGCCGGGCTCGGCAGGCGGTTCGTCGACGGGCTGCTCAGCCGGATCACCGACGTCTTCGTCATCATGCCCGCCCTGGTCTTCGCCATCGCCCTGCTCGCGGTGGTGCCCAGCGGCTTCCCCCGCCCGGTGCTGCTGATGCTGGTGCTCGGGCTGCTCGCCTGGGGCGGCATCGCCAAGATCGTCCGCGCCCAGGTGCTGACCCTGAAGTCGCTCGACTACGTGGCCGCCTCACGGCTCGCCGGGTCCAGCGGCTGGCGCACCGCGCGCCGCGAGCTGCTGCCGGCGCTCGTCGCGCCGGTGCTCACCTACGCGGCGATCCTGCTGCCCTCGAACATCGTCTCCGAGGCGGGCCTGTCCTTCCTCGGCATCGGCGTCACCCCGCCGACCCCCTCCTGGGGCCAGATGCTCTCCAGCGCGACCACCTGGTACCAGGCCGACTCGGCGTACGTGCTGCTGCCGTCGGCGCTGCTGTTCGCCACGACCCTGGCGTTCACCGTCTTCGCCGACGGCGTGCGCACCGCGCTCGACCCGCGCGCCGCCAGCCGGCTGCGGATCGGCACCGGCCGGCGCGGCCGCGGCCGCCGGAAGAACGGTGAGGACGCCCGATGACCGCCTTCCTCGTACGGCGCGTCCTGCAGGCCGCGCTGGTCCTGCTGGTGCTGGCCGCGGTGCTCTACGCGGTCTTCTACCTGGCCCCCGGCGACTCCGCCCGGCTCGCCTGCGGCCCCAAGTGCTCCACCGCGCAGGTCGAGCAGATCCGGCAGCAGATGGGCCTCGGCGACCCGGTCTACGTGCAGTTCTGGCACTTCCTCCAGGGCATCGTGGCCGGCCACGACTACAGCACCGGCACCGGCACCCTGCACTGCGCCGCGCCCTGCCTCGGCCAGTCCTACCGCAGCGGCGACCTGGTCACCCACCTGATCGCCGTCAAGCTGCCCGCGACCGCATCGCTCGCGCTCGGCGCGATGGTGCTGTGGCTGGTCATCGGCATCGGCACCGGCATCCTGTCGGCGCTGCGCCGCGGCACCGTCGTCGAGCGGCTGCTCACCGGCCTCACCCTGGCCGGCACCGCGACCCCGGTGTTCATCATCGGCATCCTGCTGCTGCTCGTCTTCTGCTCCTGGCTGCAGTGGCTGCCCTACCCGGCCTACGTCTCGCTGACCGACGACCCCCAGCAGTGGGCCTGGAACCTGCTGCTGCCGTGGCTCGCCCTCGCCCTCATCGAGTCCGCCAAGTACGCCCGGCTGACCCGCAGTTCGATGCTGGAGTCGCTGGCAGAGGACCACATCAGGACGTTCCGCGCGTACGGCGTCTCGGAGGGCGCGATCATCCGCAGGCACGCGCTGCGCGGCGCGGTCGCCCCGGTGATCGCGCTGTCCGCGCTCGACCTCGGCACGATGTTCGGCGGCGCGCTGCTCACCGAGACGCTCTTCGGCATCCCCGGGCTCGGCCAGAAGCTCGTCGAGTCCGTCCAGCAGAAGGACCTGCCGGTGGTCGTCGGGATCGTGCTGGTGATGGGCCTCGCCGTGGTGGTCGCCAACGTGATCGCCGACCTGCTGTACGCCGTGGCCGACCGGAGGGTGGTGCTGGCATGACGACGCCCCTGGTGGAGGTCGCGGGCCTGCGGATCGAGTTCCCGACCGAGAGCGGTCCCGTCACCGCCGTGGACGGACTGGACTTCACGCTCGCCGCGGGCGGCGCGCTCGGCCTGGTCGGCGAGTCCGGCTCGGGCAAGAGCGCCACCGCGTACGCCCTGCTCGGGCTGCACCGCGGCACCGGCGCGCGGGTCACCGGCACCGTGCGGGTGGCCGGCACCGACCTGCTCACCGCCTCGGACGAGGAGCTGCGCGCGCTGCGCGGCGGCACCGCCGCGATGATCTTCCAGGACCCGCTGTCCTCCCTTGACCCGTACTACGCCATCGGCGACCAGATCGCCGAGGTCCACCGGGTGCACCACAAGGTGTCCAGGGCGGCGGCGCGGGCCCGCGCGGTGGCGGTGCTCGACCAGGTCGGCATCCCCGACGCCGCCCGGCGCGCCCGGTCCCGGCCGCACGAGTTCAGCGGCGGCATGCGGCAGCGCGCGCTGATCGCCATGGCGCTGGCCTGCGAGCCGCGCCTGATCATCGCCGACGAGCCGACCACCGCGCTGGACGTCACCGTCCAGGCGCAGATCCTCGACCTGCTCCACGAGCTGCGCGCCGAGGCCGGCGTCGGCCTCCTCCTGGTCACCCACGACCTCGGCGTGGCCGCGGGCAGCGTCGACGAGCTGCTGGTCCTCCGCGACGGCGCCGCGGTCGAACGCGGCCCCATCGCCGACATCCTCCACACCCCCCACGACCCCTACACCCGCGCCCTCGTCGCCGCGGTCCCCCGCCTCGCGGCGCCGGTTACGGTCGGGGCGGCGGGCCGCCCCCGTGCGCGTGGCGCGAGCGGCGCGGCGGGGGCCTCGGGTCCCGCCGGCGAGGCCGGTGCGGACAGTGCGCCGGGCGGCACGAGCGGGCCCGGCGCGGCCGACTCGCTCGGCGCGAGCGGCGCGGCGGTGGCGTCGGCTCCCGTTGCCGGGAGCGGGACGACCGAGGCAAGTGGTGCGGCTGGCAGTGCCGGTGCGGCCGGCGGGACCGGGACGGCCCGCGCGGCGGGTGCGGACAGTGCACCGCGTAGCGCGAGCGGAACCGGTGCGACCGGCGGGGACAGTGCGCCGGGCGGCGCGAGCGGGTCCGGCGGCGGCGGGACGGAAAGTGCGGCCGGGACGGCGAGTACGAAGGGTGCGACCGGGGTGGTCGGGCCGCGGACCGGCGGGGTGCTGGGCGCGTCCGGGCGGGGCGAGAACTCCATCGAACCGGCCGCGGAGCGGCCCCTGCTGGAAGTCACCGGTCTGCGCCGCGAGTTCGGGCGCGGCCGAACGTCCCTCGTCGCGGTGGACGACGTCTCGCTCACCGTGCGGGCCGGCGAGACGCTGGGCGTGGTGGGGGAGTCCGGCTCGGGCAAGACGACGCTCGGCCGGATGCTCGTCAGGCTGCTCGACCCGAGCGCCGGCAGCATCCGCTACCGCGGCCGGGAGATCGCCGGACTCGGCGACAAGGCGCTGCGCCCGCTCCGCCGCGAGCTGCAGATGGTCTTCCAGGACCCCGTCTCCTCGCTCAACCCCCGCCGCAGCATCGGCGAGTCGATCGCCGACCCGCTGCGCGCGGCGGGCGGCCTGAGCGAGCGGGAGATCGTCACGCGGGTCGGCGACCTGCTGGAGCGCGTCGGCCTCGACCCGGCCTGGTACCACCGCTACCCGCACGAGTTCAGCGGCGGCCAGCGCCAGCGCGTCGGCATCGCACGGGCCCTCGCGCCCGCGCCGAAGCTGATCGTCTGCGACGAGCCGGTGTCCGCGCTCGATGTCACCACGCAGGCACAAGTGGTCGCGCTGCTGGGCGAGTTGCAGCGGGACCTCGGCCTGTCGATGGTGTTCGTCGCGCACGACCTCGCCGTCGTCCGCCAGGTCAGCGACCGCGTCGCGGTGATGCGCGGCGGCCGGATCGTGGAGACCGGCACGGTCGACGAGGTGTACGACGCGCCCCAGGACCCGTACACCCAGGCCCTGCTGGCGGCCGTTCCGGTGCTCGATCCGGCGGACGCGGCGAACCGCAGGGCGGACCGCAGGGAACTGCGGAGGGTGATGGCGACCACACCATAGGTCACCTAAACGCGTGGCAGTGGGAGAAGTTACGTCTCTTCACCCCTTTTGGTGGGGGGGGGGGGCCCCCCCCCCCCCCCC
>NZ_JAZEWV010000042.1:0-58433 GCF_036353415.1 Actinacidiphila polyblastidii | reverse complement strand
GCCCCCGGGGGGGGCGGGGGCCCCCGCGGGCGGGCCCCCCGCGGCCCGCGTCAGCGGGCCGCCTTGATCAAGTAAAGAAACTCTGAACAGCTCGGCTCAAGCGCCTCGTGCGCTGCTGTTGTGCTCGGCGGGCTTCAGCGTCGGCGCTTGCCTTCGGCCAGCCGGTCGCGCAGGCGTTGGGCCTTCGCGGCGTTCTCCTCGGGCGTGTAGTTGCCGCTCAGGCGCTTGCGTTGCTCCATGACTGCTCGCATGGCGTCGCGGTGGGCGCTGGCGGCTTCGAATTCGGTGCCAGCCTTCGCGAAGCGCTCCTCGGCGGCTTCCAGTTCGGCGGCCACCTCGTCGTCGGTCTTGCCGCTGAGCCGTACGGCTTCCTCGTCCGCCCGGCGCTGGGCCGCCATCTCCTCCAGCCCCTCGTTGTAGTCCTTGAGGAACTGATCGCGCGGGCTGAGCTGGCGGACGAACACGCCCCGGCCCTGCACGGAGTAGATCAGTCCCTCGTCCTTGAGGAGCCGCAGGGCGTTCTGCGCGGTGGAGTTGGCGATGCCGTACTGCTCTTGCAGTTCACGGGCGGACGGCAGCTTGGCGCCCGGTGCCAGCCGGCCGTTCTGGATTTCGTTGCGGAGGGCGTCCGCGGTCTGCACGTACGGCGGGCGTGGGTCGTCAGCGGGCGCGGTCTGCCATCCGTGCTGGAGGTCGCCAAGACCGGTGTACGCGGGATCGGAGTCGCCAGGGTCGATCTCGTTGCCCCCTGCGGCCTCCGTGCTCCCTTCGGCCGGCGCTTCCGGTGTCCGCACGTAGCTGCCCCGGCCGAGGACGGAGTAGATCAGCCCTTCGCCCTTGAGGAGCCGCAGGGCGTTTTGGACCGTCGAGCTGGCGATGCCGAAGCGCCGTTGCAGCTCGCGCGCGGAGGGAAGTCGCTCGCCCGGGCTCAACTCGCCGTCTTGGATCGCGGCGCGCAGGACGTCGGCGGCCTGGACGTACGGCGGCCGGGGGTCCTCTCCCAGGGGCAGCTTCATAGCACGAGGGTAGCGGCGGCGGCACTCGCGGGACACCCGGGCGTCCTCTGCGTCTCAGCCGCGCAGGTGTAGCGATACGAATCGACCGTTGCGCGCGTAGTGGGTGTGTCGCTAGAGTTGCGGCGAGCCGATCAAGCGGCTCCATCGAACGAGGATGTGATGGCGTGGCCATGACTCGAATCCGTGTTGCCCTGCTGCCGTCGGCGGTGTGCATCGCGGGCACCGAGCCGGTGCTGAAGATCAAGGACCAGCAGACCGGGGAGGTCGCCACCGACCGGGAGACCGGGGCGTCGCTGTACACGGTGACCGTGATGCTGATGGAGGACGGCCGGGCCGAGGTCCTGAAGATCACGGTCCCGGAGACGGGCCTGGCCGCCGGGCTCAAGCCCGGTGCGATGGTGCGGCCGGTGGAGTTGTTCGCGACTCCGTGGGCGCGGATCTTCAACGGTCAGCTCTCCGACGGCGTCGCCTACCGGGCCGCCCGCCTGGAACTGGTGATGGTGGAGGCGGCCCAGTGATCCGCTTCGGTGATCCCGCTCCGGAGCGGGAGACCTATCCGCTGCGGCCCCTGCCGGGCACCGAGAACGCCCTGACGTGCTCCGTGTCCCGGGCCGTACTCGATCTGCTGGGCCTGAGCCCGGCCGACGCTGCGGCCCTCGACCTTGGCGACGTGTTCCGTCTGCTGAGCGAAGCCGGGGGCGTGACATGGGAACCGTGATCGCCCACGCGCCGGACGTACTGCCGGTCGTCATAGCGCTGGTGGCAGGCTGGCTGCTGCTGGGTTTGCTGCGCTACGTGCGCGCCGACCGGGGCACCCGGGCCAGTATCCGGCAGGCCGTGCGGGTGTGCTTCGGGTGGATGCGCCTGGCGCGGATGGCGGGCCTGACCGTCACCGACAAGACTCCCGGCCTGCTGGGGCAGTTGACCGCGCCGAAGGGCACGACGCCCACGCCGCGCGTGCTGACTCCGAAGATCAAGGTGGCGGCTGATCAGTTCGGGGTGGTCGTGCGGGCAAAGTGCCTGCCGAAGGTCGGATTGGAGGAGTTCCAGGGCGCGGCCCGGTTCTTGGCCGACTCCTGGCGGTGTACCCGGGTGTCCGTGCTGCCGGACGGCCCCGGCCGGGTGGTGATCCGGGGCGTTCGCCTGGATCCGCTGGTCACGCAGACCGAGCACCGTCCCACCGGCCGCCCGCCCACGGACCTGTCGCGGTGGGAGCTGGGCGTGGACGAGTACGCCGCTCCGGTGTGCGTCTCGCTGGCCAACGTGCCCGGCGTGACTGTGGCCGGCGTCCCCGGTGCGGGCAAGACCTCGCTGATCAACCGGCTCGTCTGTGACCTCGCGCCGTCGCGGGCGGTGCAGTTCGCGGTGGCCGACGGGAAGGTGTCGGCCGCCTATGAGGGTGACTACGCCGACCTGCGGAGCCGTCTGTTCGCGTTCGTCGGTGACGACCTGGACGAGGCGAACGCGCTGTTCAAGCGCCTGGTCGCGCTGCGGCGTACTCGGTCCTCGGCGATCCGTGACGTGCTCGGGGTGAAGAACATGTGGCACGTCGGTCCCTCGGAGGTCTGGCCGCTGACCGTGCTGATCATCGACGGGGCCCACACCTACTTGCGCGACTACAAGGGCAACGACCCGCAGACAAAGCACCTGGCGGCGCTGACGGCGGACAACGCGCGCCTAGTCGAAGACCTGGTGAAGAAGGGCCGCAGCGTCGGCTTCCTGGTCATCCTGGTCAGCCAGAAGGTGACCGGCGACGCGATCCCCACCTTCATCCGCGACGTGTGCCCGGTCGGGCTGTCCTTCGCCCAGAAGACGGCGGAAGCCGCCGTTGCCGCGCTCGGGGACGACATCCGCAACTGGCCGGACGCCAGCCCGGTGACCTTGCAGGACCCCGCCTACGTCGGCGTCGCCGTCATGGCGATGCAGGGCCGCCCCGGCTTCACCCGCATCCGCACCCCCTATGTGCCGGACGCCGACGCGGCCCGCATCGCGGAAGCGACCACCCACCTCGCCATCGACCCGGCCCTGTACCTGGAGTCCGTCCCCGGCCCTCCCGGTTGGGCCGGCACCGCGCCGACGGACCGCACAGTCGTGCCGCTGGCCAAGCGCCTTCCGTGATCATCCCCGAACCCCACCCCGGAAGGAGGCCCCACACATGACCGAGGAACGGTTCACCCGGCGCACCGTGACCGTGGTCATGGCGGTCATCGCGGCCCTGGCCTTCGTCTTCTCCTTCGGCAACGTGTGGGCGCTCGCCCTGCGGCTCGGCGTACCCCACCCGATCGCCCCGCTGGTGGCGCCGATGGTGGACCTGTCGGTCGTCAGGCTGCCGGTCGCGCTGCGATTCCTCGCCCTGCACGGCGTCACCGAAAACGAGTTGAAGGCCGGTACCCGGCTGCTGCACCTGTGCGGGCTGCTCACCCTCGCGCTGAACACCGCCGAGCCGCTGCTGACCGGACGCTACGGACGCGCCTGCCTGGACACCGTCGCCCCACTCCTGCTCCTGGGCTGGGGCCGCGTCGGCCCCTCGTTCCTCGCCCAGTTCCACACACTCACCCAGCCACCCCCGCCCCCGGAGGCCGCCGCCGAACCCGTCCGCATCCCCGCCGCTGAGACGGTGCCCGCTGGGGCCTTCGCCCCTGCCACCCCATCCCCAGCCCCTGCACCGGTCACCGAACCCGCCCCGGCCCCTGATCCAGCTCCGGTCACCCCGACCGTCGAAGCCCCGGAGCCCAACCTTGCTCCGGCCCAGGCCAGCACGCCGGTCGCCATCGCCAGGACAACCGCGACCGCCTCCCGCCCGGCCCTGCCCACCGCTCTGCTCAACGCCGCCCGGCGCATCGCGGACACCCACCACGCCGAGCACGGTCAGCTCATCACCGCCGCCCAACTGGGGACCCGCATGGGCGTCGCCCTGCCAATCGCCACCGCCGCACTCGCTCACCTCTGAGCCCCGCCCCTCACCGGCCGAATCCCCCTCGCTGAACCCCACGCCCGCCTATGGGCCTGTTCGTCATGCCCCGAGCAGCACCAACCCGCCTCCCTGACCGGCTGGTTGCTGCTCGGGACCACCCCCCGACAGAAGGGACACGCCCCGAATGGTCACCCTGGACCTGCGCCACGTGGCAAGCCCCGCCGTGCGGGACCTGATCCACCTCGTCAACCACCCCGACTTCGACCGCGCACAGCGCCAGATCGAACACCTCGGCGGCTGCACCGAGCCCGTCCGCCTAACTGGCCAGAGCACGACCGTCGACACCACCACCGGCGAAGTTCTGCGCTCCTACACCTCCTCCGACGAACCCACCGGCAATCTGCTCACCACATGCGGGAACCGCAGGGCCTCGCGCTGCCCGGCCTGCTCCCGCCTCTACGCCGCCGACACCTACCACCTCATCCGCGCCGGCCTGACCGGCGGCAAGACCGTGCCCGACACCGTCCGCACCCACCCCCGCGTCTTCGCCACCCTCACCGCCCCCTCCTTCGGCCCCGTCCACAACCGCCCCACCACGCCCGGCGGCGACATCCGGCCCTGCCGCTGCCGCACCCGCCACGAGCCCACGGACCCGCTGCTCGGTACGCCGCTGAACCCCGCGACGTACGACTACGCAGGGGCAGTCCTCTTCAATGCCCACTCCGGAGCCTTGTGGGCCCGCTTCACCACCTACCTGCGCCGGGAACTCGCCGCCCGGCTCGGCATGACCCAGAAAGCCGCCCGCTCGGTCCTGCGCATGTCCTTCGCCAAGGTCGCCGAATACCAGAAGCGCGGCCTGGTCCACTTCCACGCCGTCATCCGGCTCGACGGCCCCGACGGCAGCACCCAGCCGCCACCCCCGCACGCCACCGCCACCGCGCTCACCGACGCCATCCGAGCCGCCGCACCCCGCGCGCGCATCTCCGTCGCATCGGACGCAGTCGGGGAACGCGAACTCGCCTGGGGCGAACAGCTCGACGTACGCGAGATCGCCGCCTTCGGCACCGACGCCGAACTCACCGACCAGGCCGTTGCCGCCTACGTGGCCAAGTACGCCACCAAGTCCGCCGACGCCTCCGGCACCCTCGACCACGCCCTGTTCTGCCGCCCCTGCCACGGACGCGGCGCCACTCTCCTGCCCCACGACACCCCACTCCCGTGCACCGCCTGCGACGGCACCGGACAGGCCCGCCCGCTGCCACGCCTCGGCGTCGCCCGCCACGTCCGCCAGATGATCCACACCTGCTGGGAGCTTGGAAAACGCCCAGAGTTCGCCGACCTCAAGCTCTGGAAATGGGCGCACATGCTCGGCTTCCGCGGCCACTTCTCCACCAAGTCCCGCCGCTACTCCACCACCCTCGGCGCGCTGCGCGCCGTCCGCCGCACCTGGCGCACGGAGCAGGCCCGCGCCCACGCCGGCCTGCCCGAGTCCGACCCGGCGACCACGCTCGTCGTCGGCCACTGGGACTACCTCGGCTCGGGCTACAGCCCCGGCGCGCGACTCCTCGCCGCTGACGTTTGGCACCGCCAAGGAACTGGAACGGCAGTTCTCGGCCGAAGGGGGCTCTTGATGGCCTCACGCCCGCTCGCCGTCCTCCACGCAGAGGGGGCGCCGGTGCTGGACCTGCTCACGGTGCCCCAGGTCATGGCCCGCCTCCAGCTCGGCCGCTCCGCCGTCTACGACCTCCTCCGCTCCGGCCAGCTCGCCTCGATCACCCTTGGCCGCGCCCGACGCATCCCCACCCACGCCCTCACCGACTTCATCCGCACCCGCCTCGACCAGGAAGCCGCCTGATGACCACGCCCCGAGACAGCAGCCCCTCCCGCCGCGCACGCGCCAACGGCGACGGCAGCGTCTACCAGCGCAAAGACGGGCGTTGAGAAGCCCGGATACGTCCTCGCGGCAGGCGACACCCGCAAGCGCGTCCGCGTCTACGGAGCCACCCGCAAGGAGGCCCTGGCCAAGATCACCGAGAAAATGGCCGCCAGCAACCGCGGCCTTCCCATCCCGTCCGCGCAGGGCAGCGTGGCCGCGTACCTGACGTACTGGCTGGACAACGTCGCCGTCCACCACCTCCGTGAGACCACCCACACCCGCTACACAGCCGTCGTCCATCAGCACCTCATACCGGGGCTGGGCTCGAAGAAGCTCTCGAAGCTCACTGCCAAGGACGTCCGCACCTGGCTCAACGAGCTGCGGACCGTCTGCCGGTGCTGCGCACGCGGCATCGACACCAGCCGCGACCAGCCCCAGTGTTGCGCGGCTGGGAAGTGCTGCCACAAGCGACTCTCCCCGCTGACCCTGGCCTACGTACACTCCGTGCTCAAGTCCGCCCTGGAGCACGCCGTCCGCGAGGAGGAGATTCCCCGCAACGTCCGCATGGGCACACCTCGCCCCCGCCGCTTCGAACCCCTCACCGCCAAGGAAGCACGAGCGTTCCTCGCCGCCGCCCAGGGGCACCGTCTCGCCGCGCTATTCGAACTGGCGCTGCGCACCGGGCTACGGAAGGGTGAACTGCTGGGCCTGCGCTGGGGAGACCTCGACCTCGACGGCGGCACCGCGAGCATTCGCCGCACCCTTCAGCGCACCCGCAGCAGCGGCCTGACCGGACTGCCGACCAAGACCATCAGCTCCGAGCGACGTATCGCCCTGCCGTCATCCTGCGTCACCTCGCTCCGCGCCCACCGCGAGCGGCAGGCCGGGGAACGGGACCAGACGGGCGCGGAGTGGCAGGGCAGCGGGTACGTCTTCACGCGGCCCGACGGGCACCCGATCGAGCCCGCCACACTCACCCGGCACTTCAACGCCCTGCTCCGCGACGCACACCTGCGGCCGATCCGGTTCCACGACCTCCGCCACTCAACCGCGACGCTCCTCCTGGAGCAGGGCGTCGAACTCGTCATCATCAAGGAGCTGCTGGGTCACGCGCACATCGGCGTGACCGCGACGGTCTACGCACACGTCCGGCTCCGCCTCCAACGCCAGGCCATCGACCTCCTCGGCCACGCCCTCGGCAACCTCGACCAGCCCTCTCCCGAGTCCGACGACGGCGACGGCGACGACCCGCCGGTTTGTGCAGCACCCGTCCGCTGACGTTGCCGTCAACTACTGCCGTCAACACTCCGGGACCCGCTCAGAAGGCCATCTGAGCGGGTCCCGGAGACATCTTCGCGAATTCATGCTGTTTGATGGTCCGACGACCCGTGAAGGTTGACGAACATCACGCTTAGAGCACCGTCGCGAAATGCTTGACGTCACCCAGGGCATCTTCAGCGATCCCGCCCAGCACGGGATCTCCCAGTAGCCCCTCAAGGGTGGCGAAAAGCCGAGCGCTCACAATTCCGCGCATCCTCCCAAGATGCCCCATGCACGTGACTGCGAGAGATCGCAACTGGGGATCATTTCCCTCTCGCAATTGCCCCAGTAGAAGTTCTTCAACCCAGGAGCGATCCGGGTCGTTGTATGTCAGCGACAGGAGGGCTCGAGTCGACCGAGAAGCGTCGCCGCTCGCAAGGTCATCCAGCATCTCCGCACGCCAGGCGTGGTCTGCAGATGTGTCGTCGCTCATGGCACTACTATATCCCCTGTCTTGATAGCGCGCCGCAATGCATTCCTTGCAGCTTGCATCCCTGGGTCAGAATTGATATCTGTGCGCACATGCCCGTGGAACAACTCGTTTGTACCGCCGCAGTCACAGGGGGCCTCAAGATGCCGATCGAGAATTACAACATCACCGTTACTGGGGTCAATTCCGACGCGGCGAGGCGATGTCCCCTTAATCTGAACCGAATTATCCAGTGCACCCTGGCCATCAGCGGGCTCAGCGCTACTCCCACCGCGGGAGGTCGCTCGCGCTTCAGACCCGTGCTTCGGATTCGCCTCGTAAATCTGGTTGTCACAGTTGTGAACCAGGACCGGCGTAACCCCAGCCAGCACATAGTACGTGTGCAGTTGGTCGACAGTGAGGTTGTACATGTCGGCCGCGCCGGGGACCACGTGGACGGCGGTGACGCGGACGTGGGCGTTGTGGTCTGTTTCGAGGGCGTGGCCGGGGATGAGACGGCCGGCGGCAACCCAGGTGTGGCGGGTGTCGTCCCAGAAGGGGTGTTTGGAGGTGGTGTGGATGGTGGTGACCGTGCCGGGGCTGGTCTCGACGGTGAGATCAATGAGGTCGTGATCGTGGTTGACGTGGGTCGCCGTTACCGTACGTGGACCCTGATGGCGCCCGTTGGCAGGGTCGGCAGCTTCGACGTGGTCGCCCGGCTTAATGTCACCGATGGGCTTAGTTTTGCCGCCATCCATCAGGACCGGAGTCGTGGGCGTGAAGCTGCATTTGACACCCTCTTCGACAGCCTGGGCGCCTTCGGCGGTCGCGTCGGCGGCGGCTTCCTCGCCCACCTCTTCCACGCCCCTGTAGGCGGCGATCTCCAGTTCGTCCTCACCGCCGGTGAGAACGAACCCCGCGGTGATCGCCGCGGCTGTGGCACAGCCTCCCACACTGGGATCGGTCACGCAGCCGACCACGTCCGAGGCGCCGCTCACGTGATACACGACGCGGGTCCCCTGCACGAACGTCCGGCTGGTTTCGTGGGCAGCGGAGGAGACCCAGCTGGTGAACCCGTTGTGGTGGTGGTGGGTCCGAGCGGGGGGTATGTCGTAGTCGACGTTGTCGAACCAGTCGTTCTTCGCGTTGCTGGGGCCGTGCGCCATGCCGTCGGGACTGCAGAACGGCGGACAGTCGTTGGCGGAGTGCCCGCCGACATTGCAGTTCGTCCCACAGTCACCGCCGCCGTCACGCATCAGCCCCGTGGGGTCGGAGGCGGTGATCGGGGTGTTGTCCGCGTAGGCGTAGCCGTTCAGCGACTGTGGGTCTGCCGCGTTCAGGACTGGGTCGGCGGAGAGGAACCGGCCGAGATCGGGGTCGTACTCACGTGCGCCCAGGTTGGTCAAACCGGTGGTGGTGTCGGGGGTACCGTCGACGTAGCCCTTGCCGCCCGGCCAGGTGGTCGGATTGCCGCCGGCGGTGCGGTCCTGTCCGAAGGGGGTGTACGCACGGCGGGTAACGGTCTTGTTGTCGGCGGTGATGTCGGTCAGCGCGCTGCCGTGGGGGTCTGCGGCCTGGAAGTGCAGCACCGTGCCGGTCTTGCCAGTGGTGGCGGTGCGTACAGCGGTGGGCCCTCCGGCGACGGCGTAGTAGCGGGTGTCGGATGTGGCGTTACCCGTGCCGTCGAGGGTGAGCTGGTCGGCGCCAAGGAAAAGCGTGGTGGTGGTTGTGCCGGTGTTGACGTCCGTGCGCGCCAGGAGATTGCCGCCAGCGTCGTAGATGTACGTGGTGGCGGCGGTGCCGCTGCTACCGGCCTGGGTGGTAGTGGCAAGGCGGCCGGTGTCGTCGTAGGTGAACTTCAGGTCGTCGGCAGACCGGTCGTATGTGGAGGTTTTGGTGTCCCAGTACTCGGTGCCGTCGCTGGTGGTGACGACGAGTCGGCCGTCGTCGCCGAGCCTGGCGAAGGAGCCAGCGGTGACGGTGGAGACGGGGGCGGACCACAGCGTGGTGCCGGTTGCGGTGTGGACGGTGAAGTTGCCGTCCGTGCCCATGGTTGCCACTGCCCCGGCGTGCCCAGCTGTTTCGGAGGACCACAGGGACTGTCCGGACTTGAGCGAGTACAGGACGAGGTTGCCGTCGGCCTGCATGCTCAGTCGGACGCTGTTGGAGACCATGCTCTGGCCGGATTGCAGGGTGGCGCCGGCGGCCAGGTCCTTGTTGCCAGGGTCTTTCTTGATCTCAGTGGTGTTGCCCGACGCGTCGTAAGTGAAGGACTGGTTGCCGCCACCGTTGCCGGTGATCGTGGCGGTGGCCACGGTGTGCGGACCGCTGGCACCAGGCACGGAGCCGGGGTAGGCCTCGGTGGTAGTGGTGTCTTGGCTACTGACACCGGTGACTGAGTGATCGGTCAGGCTCGTGCGATTACCGGTGGCGTCATAGCCGTAGGACTGCCAGTACGGGTCCGGCCCCCCGAGGCTCCCGGTGCTGGGCGTGGTGTTCGCGCAGCCGCCGACGCCCTGGATGGACGGAATAGGCGCCGTGGTGGTGGTTCCGGAATCGGTCCACGCGTCGGTCAGACGCTGCAGGTAGTCGTACTTGAAGCACTGAGTGTCCGTCTTGGCCGCGCCGCCACCGTCCTGCACATCGCTGATGGAGGTGATCGAGCCGGCGGGGTTGTATGTGTAGCTCGTGGCGTCCACATGTGTGGCGCCGGACTCCATGTCGAGGTCGCTGTTGAGGAGGCGGCCTGTGGAGGCTTCCCAGTTGTAGGTTTCGGTGACCTCGGATGGGGTGACGCCCATGTAAGCCCGCAGAGGCTGCCCGAGGTGGGTGTAGTCCATCCACGACAGGTAGCTGTCCTTGCCTCCCATGTCGACGGTCAGTCCGTTGTCGTCATACCCATAGGTAAGGGACTCGGTCGGCATGGGGCCGACTGCGGGAAGGTTAGCGGTATAAGTGCTGCGGGTGATCGGCTGGTACGACGTCGTCGTCGGATAGCTGATCGCCGCGGTGTTGTGCACCGCCCCTACCGGGATCGTGGTGGTCGTCCCGGTGGGGAGGTAGTCGGCGGTGTAGCCACTGACCGTGTTGGTCCAGGCGTTGCCAGCGCTGTCGTAGCTCGTGGACTCCGCTACCTGGCCGAGTGCCCCGGTGGGGTCGTAGTCCGTGTGCGTGAGATGAACAAATGTCTTGCCACCGGCCGGGCTCGCGTAGGTGTCAGTAGGTCGCCCGAGCGTGTCGTAACTGGTGCTGACACCACCCGACGGGCTGTGGCGAGCGTCCGTGACCTCGGTGATCTCCGCGTCATCGTCGTAAACGCTCTTCGTGGTGCCGGTGTCAGGATCAGTGGTCTTGACCTTGTTGCCAAGCTGATCGTATGTGGTCGTCCACGTGTTGCCCGACGAGTCCGTCAGGGCAGTCCGTCGGCCGGCAGCGTCGTAGGCGTAACCAGTGCCGTCGTAAGCGCCCGTCGGTGTGCTGCTGTGGAACTGGCGTACTTCGGTGGTCTGCCCTCGCCCATCGGTGACGGTGGCGGTCGGCGTGCCGCCGGTCGGCGGCGTTACATCGGTCTCGTCGCCGACAGGGTAGGTCGTGCTGGTAGTCGTCTGGGCTACGGCGTTGTAGTTCAGCGTCGAAGAGGTGACGCGCCCCATGCCGTCGTAGGCAGTGACCGTCTGACTCGGCACCTGTGCGTCGACGGGCAGTTTGAACGTCGGCCCCGGATCGGCCTCGGTGTTGACGAACGCGGAATCGGCGACCCTGGCACGGCCCAGCGAGTCGTAGTACGTGGCCGATATCAGACGCGCTCCGGCAGTGTCGTCTGCCGTGGTGGTCTGGTCCTCACGCAGTTGCAGCAGCGAGTCGTAGATCTTGTAGTCCGGCCGGTATGTCGATTGATCGTCACGGAGCGTCTGCTCCTCTACCCAGGTCGGACCGCTGTTGGAGACGTTGTAGACGAATTGGGCGTTGGGTGTCGAGGCGTTGGTGGCCTTCGGGTGAGCGGGCGACCAGCCCTTGATGAGCCGTGCCAGACCGTCGTAGACGTACGAAGTGACATGACCGTTGACGTCCGTGGTGCTCAGGATCAGCGAACGGGCCACGTCATATGTGGTCGTGGTAGTCCAGCCCTTGTTGTTGGTGACCGTGGTCGAAGTGGGCAGTGCAATGGAGCCGGCGGGAAGATAGGCCGTACCAGTGGTTCGGCCCATGGCGTCGGTGGCAGAAATGATGCGGCCGTAGCTGTCGTAGGCGGCCTTGGTGGCCGCGGTCCACGTTGCGGCCCCACCAGTCCCGCCGAAGTCCTTCAACGCCTGCATCGACGTGACGGCGCCTGCACCGGGCACCTTCCCCAAGGTGGGTGAGTCGTCGTAGTACATCCTGCTGTCGGACAGGGCGTGAGCGGCGTCGACAGCCGTGCCGCACGGGCCGGCCACGCTGTAGATCTCCGCCGGAAGCCCCGTCGTGTCCCCTGCGGTGGTGGTGGCGTAAGTGGTGTGGGTGCACTTCTCCGGTGTGGTCCCACCAGCTACTGGCCGGTCCGAGGTGTCGACCTCTCCCCGGTCGTCCACGTCGGTGGCCAGGCCCGTCGCGTCGTCGAACGACGTGAAGGTGCCTGAGGTGCGCCAGGTGGTGCCGCTGATCAGCGTCTGACCATAGGTGGCAGCGGTATCGGTGTACTGCGCAACCTGGGCGGGCAAATTGTCGGCGCGCGTGTGGGTAGCAGTCGGCGTCGAAATCCATGGA
This sequence comes from Actinacidiphila polyblastidii, assembly GCF_036353415.1. Lineage (NCBI taxonomy): Bacteria > Bacillati > Actinomycetota > Actinomycetes > Kitasatosporales > Streptomycetaceae > Actinacidiphila > Actinacidiphila polyblastidii. The sequence continues at coordinate 46,155 of NZ_JAZEWV010000042.1, read as the reverse complement.
ATGGTGACGGTGCGCTTGCTCGGGCTGCCACCGCTGCGGTCGTAGGAGACAGTCTGGTAGGTCTCCCCTGACCATGCGTCCCGATCGGTGATCGCCCCTCCACGGGCGGGGGCGACGCTGATGGACTTGTGGCTACCGTTCGCGTTGAGGTCGCCGTCCATGCCCTGCAGGTAGAAGGAGGCGGACTGGCTGACAGGATCATTACCCGAGCCAACTCTGGTGATGACCTGGGAGTAGCCCCGCCATTCGTCCCAGGTGCGGTATTTGGCCAGGGTGATCTCGTCGTCGTCATGGTGCCAGGCCGCAGATCCCTGGGAGTAGTCGTACTTCGTGACGTGGGCGGGAGAGGCCGTGGTGGCATTGTCCGATACGTCCACCTCGCCCACGACGTATTTGTTGAACCAGTCGAGAATTGGCGCCGCGTAGCCACTTGGTGTCCACCGCACGGGATAGCAGGTGGTGTGGTCGTTGTCCTCCGACGGTGGCGCAGAGCGGCTGCAGGTGTCGTTCTGGTAGGAGATCGCGGTCTTCGCGCCGGTCTCGTTGGTGATCAGCGTCATGCGCTGCCGCTTGAGTGGCGTCACAGCGGGCTGGATCAGGCCGGGGACGCGGTTTGCATAGAAGGCGCCCTGGAACGTCACGGCCTTCTCCGGCACCGCGGAGCCCCCGCCACCGGTGTCGTTGCCGGTGTGCTGGACGGAGTCCAGCCACATTGCCTTCGGCGTAACGGAGTTGTTGACCCCGGCAGTTCCGTCCTTGGGGTCGGGGTAGTCCTGGTTGGCCAGGTTGTAGGTGTCGACGGTGCGGTAGCCGGGCGTGCTCAGACTGGTGTCCCATACCGAGGTGGTGATGGTGGTGAGCCGGTCGTTGCTCCAGAAGCTAGGCGAGTAGATTGCGCACGACGCCGAACCGCAGTTCTGGTCGAACGGCACGTCGGGCCAGTGCGACGCGTTGGTCGAGTTCAGCGTCGCACCGGTGCACGTGAAACCTGTGGGGTCGCAGCGTCCGTCGGGCGCCGGGGTGAAAACGACCTTAGCGGCGGCGTTGTGGGCCGCTTTGTAGTCGGTCACGCTCTGGCCATAGGTAATGGTGTTCACCAGGCCACTGCGTATGTAAGGAGTAGTGGTATGCGTGGTGCCGCGGCTGTAGTAATTGGTCCTGGCGTTGTAGCGGTAGACGGTGATGTTCTGGTGCGCGTCGATGACGAAGTCCAGGTTCCACTGCCAGCCCTGCGTGCACCAGGAGGCATCCAGGGTGCTGGCGTGGCAGGGCTCGGTAGCTCCGTTGCCGTAGACAGGCGCGCCCCAGGCACTGGCAGTCGACTGGTCGGTGCCCGTGCCCTTCTGGGCGGCGGGAAGGTGATCGGCGCCGAAGATGTAGGTCATGCCGGCACGGTCGGTAACCTGCCAGTAAGTGCCGCCGTTCAGACCGTTGGTCGCCCCGGTGAGCTCCTTGACGACCGATCCGTCGTCATCGGCGAACCGCCAGGTGGAGATGGTGCCATCGGCGTTCGGAGCGCTGGCCGGCACCAGCTCGTGAGTCGCTCCGTTCAGGGTGAGGCTCGCGTTGTCGCCTGCCCAGCACTGCTCCTGATTCGTGCTGGCCTCGCCGTCGTCCGAGCACGACCGGTAGGAACGGTTGACCGAACCCGGCCACAGCGTCCAGGAGTCACCGACCCAGGAACCCTGGTTGTTGGTCTGCGAGGTACGTCCGTCAGCGCTCTGGGAGTTGTAGTTCAGCGTCAGACTCGGCGCCTTCCCGCCCAGGGCGGGCGGAACGGCAATGGAATAGGAGTAGGTGAATGCGCCCGTGGCTCCCGAAGCGCCCCACTTGCCAGACGACGACAAGGGCGATGCCTTGAACGTGCCGGACGTACCTGATGCATCCGGTGTAGTTCCCAGGACGACCGCTCCAGACACCACTGACTTCGAGAGTGCCACCGTCTTGCTGTCCGCGGCATCCGGTACAGCCGACGGCACGGAGGTCTTCGGAAGGGTGACGTCGGCGACCAGGCGGTCGTGCGCGGTGTCGTTGGCTGACGCGGCAACCGGTGTGCCTACGCGGCACGATGCCAGCTCCGGCGTGGTGAGCACGCAGGTCGGGTACGACGCCAGACGCAGCCGTTCGCCGTATCCGGCTCCGAAGGCATCCTTGATCCCTGAATAGTCCAGAGCTACGGACACACGCTCGGCGCTACTGCTCGTGTCCGTGCGCGACAGCGAGATCAGCAGACCGTTGACCCCCGCACGCTGCGCGGTCGTGTGCGAGGCCACAGCGGCGTGCACGCTCTGCGGGATGAACGCTTTGCCGTTGGTGGCGCGCTCCGCGCGCACGGCCGCCGTCGGTGGCAGCAGGTTCGTGTCCAGGCTGCCGGCCGGCCCCAGCAGGATCGGTAGGCGAGCCGCGTGTACTGGAGCAGTCACCGAGACTTGTGGTGCCGAGATTGGCCCACTGGTGACGGCGCGTGAGACCACATCGGGGACGCGAGGGTGCACCACGATGGAAGTCCCCTTGGTGAGCGGGACATCGACTGCGGCGGCACTCGGCCACACCACAGGCGCCGGCATCGAGCCCTTCGGGTGCTGAGCCTGAAGAGCTGCACGCAATGCGGCCGGCTCCTGGACTGGACCGGTCGCGGCAACGGGGTCCATAACCGAGACGGACGGCTGATCCGGTAGTGGGCGTGGAGACCACAACGTGGACGGCCGCGCATCTGCCACCGCCACAGAAGCTCCCAGTGGAGCCGCCACGACTGCCAACGCAACAGCGCACGAAACAAAACCGAAACGTGCAGCTGCACGCTGACGACGACGCATCACAACTCCCCCACCAGCCACGCCTGTCGCGTGGACCTCCCCATAGCGAGCTGACGCTAAGGCATTTTGCCGACACACATGGTCATGGATTGGCAAAGGCTGCATATGCCACGGAATCTTGGACGGATTGCGTACCGAACATGGTAGAAATTTGTCTTACGTAGAGTAAGAAGGTAAAAGTCATAGAATGTCTGTAAATGTTCTCTGAGCGGGTGGCCGAATCGCCTTGTCGTACTCCCTCGAAGCGAACTAGCGTCCGGGAGACTCACGTCCACATCCACCGAAAGCGGACCTGTGATACCTGTGAACCCACCGCCCGGTCGGTACCTGCCTAGGCTGATCGGGCTCGTTGCCGCGAGCGGAATAGCGGCATCTCTCCTCGTAGCATCTGTTCCCGCGCAAGCCGACGACGTTCCAGGTACGTCTCCCGGGCCTCTCCAGACGGCGGAGATGACAGCCGCCACACAAGCCCGGGAAACCGGCGAACCCACACAGGTCGCCTATGCAACCGACGCCTATTCGGTGTTGACAGCCAACCCTGATGGAACATTCCTCCAGGAAATGAGCGCCTCCCCGCAGCGCGTGCAGAAGGACGGCGCATGGCTGCCACTGGACGCCACACCGCACCGCAATGAGGACGGCACCTACTCCACTGCGGCCACAACCGCATCCCTGACGCTGTCCGGCGGTGGAACGACACCTCTGGCAGCGATGAATGACGGCGGTAAGCAGCTGGAGTTCTCCTGGCCGACGGCCCTACCGACACCCAGCGTCAGCGGCTCCACTGCGGTGTACAGCAACGTGCTGCCCGACGTGGATTTGTCCGTCCAAGCGAATGTGCAAGGCGGATTCAGCGACACCATCATCATCAAAACCGCTCAGGCCGCACAGAATCCCGCGCTCAGTACCCTGAACCTGACGACAAGTACGACCGGCGTGACTCTCTCCGCCGACAGCGCCGGTAACCTGTCAGCCATCGACGAGAGCGGCACCCTGATATTCCACGCTCCCTCACCAGTCATGTGGGATTCCACCACCAGCGCCACTTCGGCTGCTACTCCAGCGGTGAAAAGCATGGGGATCAGCGCGCAAGCAGAAGCTGGGGCCGCCACGCCAGACGAGGGCCCTGGCCCCGGTTCACAAGTTGCTGCCGTCGGTGTCCAACTCTTGCCTGGCGTCCTCCAGCTCACGCCGTCCGCCATCCTGCTGACCGCGGATGACACGACCTATCCGGTGTACATCGACCCCGACCCAACACCGACCTGGGTGCCCGGGTCCACGAAGAGTGCCGACTACACCTACATCCAGTCCGGTCACCCCGATACGTCCAACTGGGACGCTAACACCAGCTACGACACTCACGGAATCGGCGTCGGTTACCAGGGCTACGATAGCCCCACTGGCACCGAACGCAGTTTCTACCAGTTCAACGTCGGCACGGGCATCGATGCGAAGACCATCAAGAACGCAACGCTGACCGTTGACGAGACTTATACGGCCAGCTTCGGATGCGACACGCACGACGTGAAGGCCTACTCGATGGCCTCCCACATCGATTCCTCCAGCACCTGGAACAACTTCAACGGCCGAACGGCGACTTTTCTCGACAGCCAGCCGATCGGCGGCGCATACAACACCGGATGCGCCGGCGCCTTCTCCAGCGCGTTCACCGTCACCTCCTCGCTGAGCAGTGACGGCGACGGCGTCGTCACCCTCGAACTCGTGGGTAACGAGAGCGACCGTGACCTGTTCAAGCGCTTCGCCAAGACTGCGACTCTCAGCTATCTCTACAACACCATCCCCAATATGCCCACCGCGCTGGCAGCCGCGCCGGTGCCGCAGAACGCACCGGGCGACACCACCCAGGGCTGTAACGCCACCGGCCCGTGGGGTTGGATTCCCAAGGGCGGCTCCGGCGGCTACGTCACCCTGGCAGGCAAGATCAGCGACCCGGACGCCAGCCACAATCAACTCGCATACGGCCAGTTCGCCCTATGGGACGACAGCACCCCCGGCGGGGCAACCGCCATCATCTCGCTCGGCAGCAGCCCCGGCGGTGCCCTCGACAGCAACTCCGACGAGGGATGGCAAGGCTCGGGAAGCACCGCGCACAAGCGCGTCGCCACCACCAACCTCGTCAACGGCCACCTCTATGGCTGGCTCATGCGCACCAACGACGGCATCAACTACTCCGACAGCACCACCGCCTGCCACTTCCGGTACGACTCCAGCGCCCCCACAGGCGTGACAATCAACAACTCCAATACATCCTCGGGGTCATGCACAGACGGTGGCACCTTGGGCGTGGTCGGCACCTCGGTGCGGCTGCCCATCGCCGGTACCGACGCGGAAAGCGGACTGCACCACTTCGACTGGACGCTCGGTGCCGCCTCCGACCTCGCCAGTGACGGCGGAACCCTTCTCGTGCCAGGGTTCCCCCTCACCCTCACCCCGACCAGCTGGGGCACCTACTTCCTCAACGTCGCAGCAGTCGACAATGCCGGCAATGAAAGCGGCGCGGTCTGCTACAGCTTCTACCTCAGCGACAACCCCAGCGCACACGTCACCCCAGGCGACATCGACGGCGATGGACTGCCCGACCTCGCTGCCGTCCCCACCGCCGGCAGCTACCCCACCAACCCGGGCCTGCGCATATTCCCGACCAATGCGCTCAACCCCGCCGGCGCCATCGCCTCCAACAGCACCGACGGCCCCAACGCCGACAACAGCTGGACCGGAGCCCTCACCGCACACCGCTCTACGCCCCAACGCTCAACTTCCGGCACCACAAAGGCCGATGAACTCTGGGCACTGGGCACGAATCATGCGCTCTCGCTGTACCGGAACAACGTCGACACACCAGAAGGCATCGCCTACTACAACAATCAGTACTACTCACGCGGGCTCCGCATTTCTATCACTAGGCCGTCTTGCAACGCCTGCGCTGGATACGCGGCGACGTGGAGCTCGGTCGCTCAACTCATCGCACCGGGCGACATGAACGGCGACGGCATCCCTGACCTCGTTACCGAGGAAACGGGCGGCCAGCTGTGGTTCTTCCCCGGCAACGCTGCTGGTAACGGCTTCGACACGCCCCAAGAAATCGGCACAACCAGCTGGGATTCCTACACCGTCATCGCCCCGGGGAACACCTCGGGCGACAACGGCCTGGCTTCCCTCTGGGCCCGCAACAAGACCACCGGCAGCCTCGACCAGTACACGCCCTCTAAGGACGCCACCGGTAAGATCACCCTCACCAAGACGCAGATCGGAAGCAACTACACTGCAGCGGCGTATCCCTTGATCATCAGCGTCGGCGATATCAGCGGCGACAACATTCCCGACCTCATCGCCACCACCGCCACAGGCTCTCTCGTCGACCAACTCGGCACTGCCACGCCCTCCACCACCGAATTCGACGGCACACCCGGCAAACCCGGCCGCATCGCCGCTAGCGGCTGGAACCAGATAGCCAGCATCAGCTGACCCGCCCCGATCAGTGATCCACGAACGCCGGGACGCGGGTGAGGGCAGGCAACCCGCGCCCCGGTGCTTCCACTCAGCTTGTTCTTCCATCTGCCAAGATCTTCCGGGCTTGCCGATGGCCTTGAGGGTCTCGGGGTGTTTGACGGTTTTGCCGACGTCGTAGCGGGGTACCCGGTGTTTGTCCTTGGCGCCGGGTGGCCGTCCGGGTCCGGTGCCGCGGGGTTTGGGAACTCGGGTCGGGCAGGCGAGGTGAGCGCGAATGTTCCTGAACCCCCGGCGGACCCGGCCTGGTGTGAGCCGGTCGGAGGTCGTGGGTTTCTCCCACGGCCGGCGGAGGTCTTCGGCAAGCGGTCGGGCGAGTCGGAGCTCGGTGTGGGCAACGATCAGAATCCAGGTCCAACGGTCCGCCGCCTCCGGGGGGGCGGAGTTTCGGGGTGGTCCAGCCGAGGGTCTGCTTCGCGAAGCGGAAGGTGTGCTCCAGGTCGAAGCGGCGGAGAAATGCCCGCCAGCAACGGTCCACGTCGTCGGGGGCGGCACCGGTCCTGGAGGACCATAACCACACCGGCGGAGCATCGCGTTCCTTCGACAGGTGCTCGACCGTTAGACGGATCAACATGCCGTCGACCAGGGTCAGTTCGCCGTCGTGGTCGAGCCGTGAAGAGCGGTGGGTGAGCCGGGGATGGACCCGGTCCCACGCCTGGGTCTCGGCCTTGCCGTAATTGCTGGTGTCGGTGACCGTGGTGATCGCGGGCTCGGGCCAGGTCTCCGGCTTGGCGAAGCGGAACTCCGGGCCGTGCTTGGGCGGCCGGCCGTTGACCCCATACATCCTCGGTGGCTTCGGCAGCCGCATCACGCGGTCGGAGCGGACCCGGCCGACCAGCTCGACGGGGAGGTCACGCAGGACCCACGCCAGGCGGGTGACGTCGTAGCCGGCATCGCTGACGATCACGATGTCCGGGTCCCCGGCCTGCCACTGGCCCGCGGCGATGAGCCGTTCAACAACTCCGCGGAGCTGGGCGGCGGTGACCGCGGTCGCGTCGTCGACCGGGCCGAGCCGGACCGCGTCCAGGAGACGCCCGGCTCCAGCACGGCGACGAAGGAGTAGGGCCAGCCCGGGATGAACTGCGAGGCGCTCTTCGCACGGCCGTAGACGTGGCAGAACAGTCGCTCCGCCGAGCACGGCGCGTCCGAACGGAGCCACGGCGACACATCGACCGCCAGGACCAGGCGCCCGTTGTCGAACCGCGGCAGCGGCAGCCCGGCCAGCAGTGTCCGCAGCCGGCCGACGTCGATCCGGCCGTGGTTCAGACCGCCATACATCGCTCCGTGCCCACGACGGTGCTCCGGCAGCAACGTCAAGTCCACCGGGGACTTCACCGCACCGTCCGCACACAGCACCGCGTCCACCAGCTCGAACAACTCATCGCGTCGAGCGGCCAGGCACTCGTAGAACTCAGCCCGGAAGCGTGACGCTTCCGCGAACGCTTCCCCCCGGACAGCATCAGGCAGCAGACTCACCCTCACGGCTTTCGTCGTGGTCACGTGCACCTTGGTCGGAGCACATGATCAGACGAAGGCCGCCCCCACGTCCGCCCAATCCCCAGGTGAGCGACCCAGTTCGAGGCCGCTTTCGAGTGGGAGGCAGGGCTTGAAACGCAGGGACGGCAGGCTCCAGCAGAAATCAGGCGCCCCACCACTCGCCGGTGCCGCAGCCGACTTCGTAATGCCACCATTCCTCCGTCTGCCCTCGTGCCAGGAGAGCCTTGATGCCGGCGAAGTCGGCGCCTGCTGGCACGGTGAAAGCCACCATGGGGAAGTTCTCACTGAAGACCTCACCTCCAAGCCCGAACGGCGAAAGTCGTTGATGGACCGCCTGTGGGCTGTCACCCAGGGGACCAGTGGGTATGGGCACAACACGGACCGTGCAGTTACCGGAGGAGCTGACCTGTCCGACAGCCCAGTGGAGCCCGTCGGAGTCGGTCTGGTACTTCACCACGTCGCCCTCGGCCACCCCGTCTTGAAGGAACGGGGCATTCTCGACACGGGCCGTGCCGTCACTTAGCTTCGTCGCCCACAGACCCTCGGTGTCCTGCGTGAACCACCCTTCGCGGGGGACAAACCGGAACCAGACCTTGATCGTCTCGACCACGCTCTCCATGACGGTCATCATGCGCCAAGTGCCAACTGCCCGACCATGCCCATTCCCCTCACGTCGAGGAGGCAGGACTGCCCACCACCCAAAGCCGCCATCCGCACGACACCCCGAACGGCCCAACCCGACCCGCCGGTGTCCCCCTTCTGCCAGCGAAAACCAAGGTCACCCAGCGCAACCGGAAAGCACGTGCGCCCAAACGCACTCCTTCACCCCCCAACGTCGGTCCCGGCCAGGGATGCCAGCCCGCCGGGAGGGGTACCGACACCGGATGACCGGACCGACACCGGACAACCTGACAGCACCTCAGGTTTCAGCCCGGAGCGAGTGGCGTATTTGTGACGCGGAACGCATGATGAAACGTCAGATAACGCTCTGACCTGCGAAAACTCTGGAAAGAGCTCCGGCCTCCGGAGCCGTTGCTCTTTTTTGCGCTGCCGAGCTACCCTCCCGGCGTACGGGCCTCCTGTCGCAGCTGAAACGAATCTTCCCCCGTCTCCAACGCTGCGCCCACTCATCGCGCCGAGGCGACCGGCTGCTCTCTCGGCGGCATCCCGCACCCACCTACCAGTCCCTCTGCAGATTCCCCCCGCCTGCCCCACGCTGCGAGCATCCGGGCGACGGAAGGCAGCCTTCCGATGGGCTGATAACACGGAAAATGCCGTCAGGCAAAACGCATTTCTTGATGAAGATGGAAACAAGACCTGGTTCAGCCGGTGGCTGTTCTCCGATGGAGAAACCACCTGGTTGGACTTGAAAGGGCTTCCGCCCATCGCTACGTCTTGCTCCTGAAGCCGACATCGAGGAAGTGCATTGCCGCAGGACTCCGCCATACCAACAACTGATACGGGCGCGCACCGGCACACCGCCGAAGTCGCCCCAGCAAGGCTGCTGAGCTCACCGCTGCTGACCACCGAGGAAATGGCCCGACTGCTGCGGGTCGACCCGTCTTCGGTGCGGCGGTGGAGGGCCGAACGTCCACCGCAGGGGCCGCCGTTCATCCGCCTGTCCGACCGGGTCGTCCTCTACGACGCGGGCGACGTGCAGGACTGGCTGGATGAACGCCGCACCGTACCCGGCCGCCGATCGAAGGCGGCCTGATTGCCCTACCGCCACCAACTCCCCACCGCCGTCCCGCTGTCCCACGACATCGAGCACCGCCCCGGCCGCAAGCTCCCCTACAAAGCCCGTGTGCGCTGGGTGGACCCCCACACCAAACGCCGCCGCAGCGTCGCCATGATGCACGCCACCGACGACGCCGCGCAGGAGTGGATTGATTCCCTCCTGGCCTCAGCTGGCCGCGGAATCGACCCGTCCACCGCCACACAGACCCTCGCGGAATACGGTACCGCCCACATGCAGCTGGCCCTGCGCGGACTCGAGCCCAAGACCACCGACCCCTACCTGGCCGGCTGGCGGCTGCGGGCCGTGCCCGCTCTCGGACACCTGCCCATCACCATGGTTACCAACGGTGCGGTCGACCGTACGACCTATGCGTGGATCGCCGACGGCGAGGGCCGCTCGACGGTCAAGAACACCCTCGCTGTGCTCGTCCGGGTCATGGAGCAGGCCGTCCGCGACGGACTCATCACCGCCAACCCCGCCCGCATAAAGGACTGGCAGCGGCAGTACCAGCTGGCCGAGGACGAACTCGACGACCCCCGCTCCCTCGCGCTGCGAGACTGGGACTCCCTCCAGGAACTCAGCCAGGCCCTGGTCGTCCGCTCCTTCGACCAGTACCCCGGCTGGGGCGATGTGGTGACCTTCGCCGCTTGCACCGGCGCCCGCATCGGCGAAGTCTCCGGTGTGCGGGCCAAGGACATCGACACCACGAACTGGATCTGGAACCTCCGCCGGCAGACCACTCCCTCCCCCGGCGGCCTGGTCGACAAGAACACCAAGGGCAAGGTCGCCCGCCGTGTCCCGCTCATCGACGAAGTGCGCCCGACGGTCGCCCAGCGAGTCCTCGCCCTCGGCAACAGACCCGACGCCCGCCTGTTCACCGGCCCCCGCGGCGGGCGGATCACCACCGCCGTCCTGCGCGACGCCACCCACTGGGACGAGGTCGTCCAGTCCCTCGGCTACGAGCACCTGCGTCGGCACGACCTGCGCCACACCGGCCTGACCTGGATGGCGGACGCCGGAGTCCCCCTGCATGTCCTGCGGTTGATCGCCGGACACGGCTCCTTGCAGACCACCCAGCGCTACCTCCACCCCGACCTGCAGTCCGTGGTCCGCGCCGGACGCACCCTCAGCGACCACCTGACCGCCGTCCCCGGCATGTCCGCGACCCTGCGGAGGTTGTAGGAACCGGACAACTCCACACCCGGCTGAGACGATCTTGGTCCCTGGCGAAATGACGCTGACCTGCGGGTTTTCCCCGACCGTGGTCCCCAGGTGGTCCCCAGAACTCTGACGCCACGTCAGATGAAAACCGTTGCCGACAAGTCGAAGGGCCCGCTGACCTGGCCATATGCCAGTCCAGCGAGCCCTTCGTGCACCGTCGGGACGACAGGATTTGAACCTGCGACCCCTTGACCCCCAGTCGCGAAGATCAAGGGGATTTCCCCGTCAAACGGGACTAACCCTTCGGGTATTATGACCACTTACGCGAACAGTGCTCGCAAACGCGTACGCCGCGTGGTCCCCAGATGGTCCCCGGCAGGTCACGGGATCCTCCTCCTTCAGCTCTGCTACTCGAGCATCGCGCTGTTGGCAGGAATACACAACCCAGACATCCGTTCGACTGCATCGAGTACGCACAGGACCCACCAGCCACCAGACCGGAACCACATCTGGAATCACCACCACCCCGCTCAATGTCCCCCGCGAGTCCGAACAGTTCTACGACGGGCACCGCCGACGTGAGGCAACTGCACCGGTGGCCGCCGCCAACCGCCAATCGAGCGAAGATCGCCCGCCGCGCGGTACAGAAACGCGACAGACGCGCCAGCGGGAACTCCATCGACCCGCCCGAGCAGATCGCCCTCACCCGCACCGCCGACGCCTGCCCCGACCAGGACATCCCCTACACCCCGCCGCCCCCTGACCCACGACTATCAACCGACGGTGTCCAGCTGCTGATCCCAGCTCGGGTGGCCCTAATTGCCGGACTACCACCTGCGGGCCGGCGATCCCGGTGGCCAGCGGGTATGGGCTTCGCGTGAGCAGCCGTGACCGCGGACAGCGATTCCCGTCGGCTGGTGCGATGGTATGTCGAGGTGATGAGGATGGTCGATCTTCCTGGTCAGTCTCGACGGAGGTGGACGGGCTTGCCGTCGACCGCTGCGGCGATAGTCCGGCCGGTGGGGTCGCCGATAAAGTGGGAGACATCCCCGGGGTCGAAGCCCTGGTCGGACAGCTGGATGATTGCCCAGTCGGGAAGCTCCGAAGGCGGACGACCAGGACCTCGGTGGGTATCCAGGGCGCTCTGGACGACGGAAAGAATGGCGCGCAGGTCGCCGAGCCGAAGCCCAGTCCACGGCGCGTCGTCGTAGATGCCCGTAGTGGCCTGAACCATGACGGTATCGTCAGGCTGGTCGGCGTACACCGCGATGACGTGAGCGAGCGCTTCAACGGGGTTCGTCGGTGCGGGGCCGTACTTCTCGGCGGCCTCGCGGCGGCTGCGGTTCATATGGCGGTCCATGTCGAATGGTCCTTCCTGGTCAGGCGCAGATGACGAGTCGGTCGGTGCGGAAGTCGCGGCGTGCGTTACGGAACAGGTCCCAGATGGTGCAGGCCCAGTGGACTCTTTCACGTGGACCACGGTCTGCTCCCGCACTCGCGGAGTTAAAATCCCCCGACCAATGGTCGGGGGATTCGTCGTTACGCACCATCACGCGCCGCGGCCCACAGCACCTTCTGCCCGGCCACGATCGCCCACCGGCCGCCGTCGACCCGGGTCCGCGCCGCCTGCAACTCCCGCATCGCGTCCCATTCGGCCTGCCGCCGGTCTCGGACACAGTGTCGGTCTGGGCCATCAGCGCGGCGTGCGCCGCGTCGAACGCCCGCTGCGCGTCGATCAGGGGCTGGGGGACGCGGGGAACCGGTGTCGGCCATACCGCGACCCTACGACCCGCCCCCGAGCGTACCGCGCCCCACCCGCGCTGCTCCGCGACAACCAGGCCGGCAGCTGCCGCACGCGCTCCTGAGGGACGTACGGCAGGTCCTTGATGAGTCCGTTTGTCAGGACTCGGGATCCGGCGCTGGTTGGCCAACGGCATAAATTCGTTTGCGGAGTTCTTCCTCCGCCCAGTCCAGATCCGTCCAGAGGTCCAGCCAGATCTGGTCTTTCCGGTCTGGTCCAGCCGGACCGCCACCCAGGAGAAGACGCCCGTGAGGATCTCCCTCTTGCGTTAGGTGACGGACAGGGCGAAGGAGACGGCCAGTCCGGCTCGCGTGACGAGCATGACGTTCTCGTCGTCGCGCGAGGGCCGGCCGCCGGTGAAGAAGCGGGAATCCTCCCGGATCTTGGCCCACTCCAGGACTGCGTTCGGGGCTTGCTGGTGCAGGCAATTGGCGATTGCATCACGGACTGCCTTGGCGGGATCTTCGCCGAGCCAGCCAAGCCAGTGATCAGGCTCAGTAAGCTTGGCGAACTCGTCCTTGGGTGGTCCGTAGTTGGGGTTCTCCTCGAACTCACCGGTCAGGTTGCCGTCCGCGTCAACGAGCCAGATCCCCTGGATCGCCTCGCCGGGGATGAAACCGTCCGGATGACCGATGTAGTCGGAGTCGATCGGGGCGACCGACCCGCCCGGGTTCGCCGCCGCCTCCGCCACCAACTCCGGTGGCGGCGACTTTCGTATGCGCTCTCGCTCGGCTTCGAAATCCTTCATTCGTTCCATCCCCCACCGTGTTGATCGCCGCAGCCAGCCGTCGACAGCCTGCACCGCACCGGGATGCTCGCATGGGCTGTGATCGGCCGCGCAGGCAGGTGCCACCCGAGCACCGCCATCACTTCCAGCCGGGTCGAGCGGACCGGCATGATCTCCCTCGGCCGCGTGGCCATGGACGGGAACCTGGGCCATGAGCAGGCAAGCGTGGACTAGAGCCTGTCCGGTCGATCATGTGCGGAGCCAGATGGTGAGGGCTGCGACGGTAACGGTGCCGAGGTAGACGTAGCCGCGTTTGTCGTAGCGCGTGGCCACGGCCCGGGACTGCTTCAGCTTGTTGATGGCCCGCTCCACGGTGTTGCGTTTCTTGTAGTGCTGTTTGTCGAAGGCGGGTGGCCGTCCGCCGCGTGAGCCCTTGCGCCGGCGGGCGGCCTGGCTGTCGGTCTTCTCCGAGATGGTGCAGGGGATGCCGCGTCGGCGCAGGCTGCCCCATCAGGGCCCGTTGCTGTACGCCCTGTCTGCGGCGAGGCTGTCGGGTTTCTTGCGCGGCCTGCCCGGCCCGGTGCGGAGAACGCGGATCTTGTCGAGCACCGGATCCAGCTGGGTGCAGTCGGCCCGCTGCCCGGGTGTGATGAGCAGGGAAAGCGGCCGACAGCGGCCCTCGGCACTCAGGTGGATCTTGGTGGTGAAGCCGCCCCGGGAGCGGCCAAGGCCCTCACCTGCCTCACCACCTCCGCCAGGCGGGCACGCAGGCTCTGCCATGGCAGTTCGTCCTGGTGCTCCACGCCCGGATCCCCTTTTGACGTGGCAGGGACGGGTGGCGGACTCATGCGGGCTCCCGCCGCGTGCTGGTGAGCGCGCACCACCGTGGAATCCACCCCGATGTCCCAGTCGATCCCACCCGCGGCATCGGCTGCGGCCTGGACCTGCTGGAGCAGCCGCTCCCAGGTGCCGTCCGCCGACCACAGCCGGTGCCGCTCATAGACCGTCTTCCACGGCCCGAACCGTTCCGGCAGGTCACGCCAGCGCACCCCGGTCCGCACCCGGTGAAGAATCCCGTCGATCACCTGCCGATGATCACGCCACCGCCCGCACCGACCATTGCCCACCGGCAGAAAAGGCCGCAACCGGTCCCACTCCGCATCCGTCAGATCACCCCGCCCCATACCCAGCCCAACGAGCAGAACATCAGACGGTCACATGATCGACCGGACAGGCCCTAGCTGGGCCGCGTCAGGATGACGATCGTGGACGTGAAGTACTCGTGCGTGAGCCATGGCCGTCTGACGATGGACGGGCCTCCCGGCTCGTATGAGATCTGCCCCGTGTGCTTCTGGGAGGACGACCAGGTTCAGCTTCGGTGGCCGGACTGGGCGATCGGAGCGAACCCGAGAACCTCCCTGATCGCCCAGCGCAACTTCGAGGCATTCGGCGCCAGTCATGAGCGGTTCCTCGAACATGTCCGCCCTCCCACCGAGGACGAGCCATTGGACCGGAGTTGGCGCCCCATCGATCCAGATCGTGACCGCTTCGAACCCCAGGGAGTTCAGCTCGCGGCCTGGCCGGATGACCGCACGGTCTTGTATTGGTGGCGATATCGCAATCCGGGATTCTGGCGGCCTCCGCTCGACGACCGCGCGTCCTGAGGCAGACCCCGACCGTTGCTCCAGTCGCATCGATGAACGACCTCAAAGGCGGTCCAACCGCGCCGGGTTTGGTGGAGACTCGATTTCGTGCAGGGATTCGAGTTAAGGCACGTCCTTCTTCCTACCCGCCTGAGCTGAGGCGTCGTGCGGTGCGCATGGTCGCTGAGGTCCTCGGGGACTATCCGAACGAGTCGGCCGCGCTGAGGGCCGTCGCTGAGAAGCTGGGCATCGGTTCCGCGGAGACCCTGCGCAACTGGGGGCGGCGGGAACAAATTGACTCCGGGCAGCGCCCGGGGACGACCACCGAGGAATCCGCGCAGATCAAGGCAATGAAGAAGGAGATCGCCGAGCTGAAACGGGCGAACGAGATCCTCAAGGCCGCGGCGAGTTCCTTCGCGGCCGAGCTCGACCGGCCACACTCACGCTCGTAGCGTTCATCGACGAGCACCGGGCCCGCTCCGGCGGTGTCGAGCCGATCTGCCGCGTCCTGACCGGGCACGACTGCAAGATCGCCCCCTCCACCTACTACGCGGCGAAGAAACGGCTCGCCGCCCCCTCGGCCGGACAGACGCGCGATGCCGTCCTCAAGGAGCTGATCGCCGAGGTCCACGAGGCCAAATTCCGTGTCTACGGCGCCAGGAGAGTCTGGCGTGAGCTGCACCGCCGGGGCCACGAAGTGGCCCGGTGCACCGTCGAACGCCTCATGCGGGAACTCGGCGTCACCGGCGCCGTCCGCGAAAAGAAGGTCGTCACCACGATCCCTGACGGCACCGTCGAGCGGGCACCGGACCTGCTGGACCCGCAAGTTCGTCGCGCCGGCCCCGAACCGCTGCCGGGTCGCCGACTTCACCTACGTCAGCACCTGGTCAGGAGTCGTCTACGTCGCCTTCGTCGTGGACACTTTCTCCCGCCGGATCGTCGGCTGGTCAGCCGCGACATCGAAGGAGACCAGGCTCGTCCTGGACGCCCTGGATATGGCCTTGTGGCAGCGCGCCCGCGAAGAACGCCCCTATCAGCGAGACGAGTTGATACATCACTCGGATGCCGGTTCGCAGTACACGAGTTTCCGGCTCGCCGAGCACCTTGACGCCGTCGGCATCGCCGCGTCGATCGGCTCGGTCGGCGACGCCTACGACAACGCCCTCATGGAGTCCGCGATCGGCCTGTTCAAGACAGAGCTGATCAAACCGGGCCGCCCCTGGAGGACGCTCTCCCAGGTCGAGCTGGCCACCGCTGAATGGGTTGACCGGTACTGCCACCGCCGTCTCCACGGTGAAACAGGGCACATCCCACCCGCCGAATACGAGACCAACTACTACCTCACCACCACGAAACCCCAGGTCACAACCACAAACTGAGATCTCCACCGAACCCGGGGCGTTCAAACCTCACTGCCTGTCGTAGTATCCCTTCCCCTCCTTGGGGACGAAGAAGGTGCCGCCTCCTGCGTCGCGGGAGATGAAGGTCCCTCTGCCCGGATCATCCGGGTCTCCGTGATACTTCCAGTATTTCGTCCCTTCGCCCCTGTTTGTCGTCCTCAGAGGCTCGCAGGCATCGGGGGATTCGAGAACATCCGTAAGATGGTCCTCTACCTGTTGGGGAGTCATTCCAGGGAACTCCTCAGAATGCTTGGGCCAGGAGTGATCGTTGCCCATCAGTTCACGGGCATAGCCCCTCGCCTCGGCCTTTCGGGCGTTCTCCAGATCTTCCTCCGTCGGAGTGCTGTCGGTGGACGAGTGCTCCGCGTCGATCTCGTCCTCGGTGGGGTCCGGGTAGTCCAGTAGTTCCCGACCGTCCTCCTTGTCCGATCGCCCGGAGCCCGGGTTGGCCTCGGCCCACGCGTGGGCGGGCACGTCGTCCCAGGCGGAATCCCAGTCGTCCCGCGGCGGGGGCATGTCGGGCTGCTGGTTGACCTGATCCGCGAGGCTCGGTCTTTCCCCGGACGCATCCGAGCTCCTCCCGTCTCCAGGGAACGCGAGGTCGTCCTGGTCGCTCACTGTGGTGCCTTCCTGTCTTGTGCGTGTCGTCGGAAGCGCTGGACCCAGGGCAGGATTTCGTTGCGGTAGGCGGCGCGGCTGGTGTGGACGAACACGCAGGCTTCGTAGTCCGCTGTCCCGGCCATGGTTGCTTCGTGGGGGGCGAGGGGGGCGGCGGCTTCACGTATGAACGCGGTTATCTCCGCCCACCAGGGGCCGCGGTCCTCGGCCCCTTCCGGGTATCGGCTGATCCGCTCTCGGAGGGCAAGTGCGTGTTCGTCGGTGACGATCGTGGCGGCGCGGGAGCGGAACTGGCAGCGGTGGGCGCAGCCGTCGCATTCAGGGAAGGGGGCGAGGGCCTGGTCGATGGTGGCTTCAGTGGTGGTGAGGGTGTGGAAGCGCCGGCGGAGTTCGGTGTCTGTGGCCAGGGGTGCGCGGGGGATGCCGGCAGTGCGGGCGGCGTCGGCGCGGATGTCGGGGACCTGGATGAGGGCGGGGCGGTCGAGAGCGTCGTGGTGGGCGAAGGCGGTGAAGGGGGTGAGGGTGGCGGCGTAGCGTTTCTGGTCGTCGGAGAAGCGCATGGCCGAGCCGACGACGGTGCGGTCGTCCTCGGCGGGCAGTCGGTGCATGATCTTGAGGTTGGTGTTCTTGTAGGCGTCCTCGACGAGTTTGCCGGGGACCTGTTCGACGATGAGGAGGGCTTCGCCGTACTTGCGGTTCTCGGCGAGGGTGTTAGCGAATGCCTGGGCGGCGCGGGCCTGGGCGTTGCCTTCTTTGGCGTCGCCGCCGGTGACGGGTTTGCCGAGCAGGCGGTGGGCTTCTTCGATGACGGTGACGTGGGCGAGGGCGCCGCCGGGGCGGGTGGCCTTGTAGTGCTCGGTCATGGTCTGCAGCAAGAGCGCGGTCAGGAGGGACTGTTCCTTCTCGTTGTCGCCGACGCCGGCGAGTTCGATTACGACGGGGCGGCGCAGCAACTGGTCGACGGGGTAGGAGTGGGTGCAGTCCAGGGTGCTGGCACAGGCACCTTCGGCGAGGGATTCCGCGCGCAGGCGTGAGGCGGCGATGATGTTGGAGCGGACCTCGCCGGAGTAGTCGAGGTTGCCGGTGGCTTCGCGCATGCGGGTGACGAAGTCGGACAGGGTGGGCCAGTTGCCGTCGTGGCGCGGTGCGGAGATGTCGGTGGTGACGATGCCGCGGCGGGCGTAGGCGGCGCGCAGGGCTCGGTTGTAGATGGCCGGCAGCGGGTCCCACAGGCCGAAGGCGGCGTCGAAGCAGGCCAGCAGCGCGGCGATGTGTCCGCTGATGCGCACACCGTGGGGTACGGCGAACGGGTTGAGCCGCAGGGGGGCGATGCTTTCGTCGCCGGCGGTGAGGACCAGCAGGTCTTCCATGCCGGGGCGGGTGGCGAGCCAGCGGTAGTCGTCCAGGGTGGTGTTGACCGGTTCCAGGACGAGGAAGGGGATGCGGTGGTCGCGCCATAGTTGCTCGCACAGGTTGAGGCTGGTGTTGGTCTTGCCTGAGCCGGTGGTGCCGACCAGGAGAGTGTGGCGGGTCAGTGCCGGTAGTTCGATGCCGAGGGGACCGGTGGGCCGGTCGTCGACGAGTTGGCGGCCGAGGACGAGGTGGGGGCCGGTGGGGGTGTAGGCGCTCTCCAGGGCCATGCCGGGGCGGCGGACGGGGAAGCCGGGCACGTGGCCGTGCACGGCCAGGGGAAAGCGCAGAATAGCGCCGGCCTCGCGGGTGTCGGCCAGTTCGGCGGTCAGCCGGATCACGGCGGGCGGCGGTTGCGGCAGGTCCCGCAGGTAGGCGGTGTCCCAGCGGCGCTGGTCCAGGGTGACCAGGTTGTGCCGGGCGATGCCGGCCTCCTCGCCGACAGGCCGGATGACGATGTGCGCGGGGCCGTTGAGCGCGGGGCTGCGTTCGGAGTCCTCGGTCGCCCGCTCCGGTGGGGACATCACGGAGGCGACGAGCTGGGTGAGCGCGTCGGTCAGCGGGGCCGGTGAGGCGAGGGTGACGCGGGTGCGGAAGGAGCGGGCGGGGTAGCGGCGGGCGGCGTCGGAATACCAGCGGGCGGCGTCGATCGCGAACGCTTCGGGTGCCAGGTCGGCGCCCTGGGACCACAGGCCGTCGGGCTGCCGGCCGGGGGCGGCCAGCCGGCCGTAGGCCGTGGCCAGCTCGTGCAGGGCGATCCCGAGCTCACCGCCATCGTGATACGGCGCCAGTCCGACCGCCAGCAGGACCTGTTCGGGGTGGACGGCCAGTGCCTGCCACAGCGGTTCCCAGGAGGGGGCGGCGGCGGTGTAGGGCTGGACAGCCAGGTAGTGGTCGACCCCGGCGTCCGGACGGTTGGGCCGGCCCAGCCGGATCCGCTTGCGGATGTCGGCCAGACCGGCCGGGTGCGGATCGAACGGGTCCAGCCACGCGCCGAGTTCACCGGCGGCGGTGATCTCGGTGGCCTGGACGTGGCGCGGGGTACGGGCGAGCCGGGCGCGCAACGCCAGCGCCGCGGTGACCGCCTCGGGCTCGCTCGGGGCGGTCACCCGGCCCAGCAGCGCGCAGGAGATCCGCTGCGTCGCGGGGTCGTTGCGGTAGCGCAGTTCGACGCGGGCACGGCGTGCGTGCTCCCACTGCCCGGCCAGCCACGCCGCCTCCGCGGCCGCGGCCTTGACCAGGCGTTCCTGCTCGGACAGGTCGGCGTACTCGCGGGTCTCGGTCAGATCCGCTGCGGCATCCACCCGCACCCCGACCCAGGCCGTGACCGCCCCGCCGCCCCGGGTGAGCAGCACACCGGGCACGTCGGCGGCAACGACCTCGCCGGCCGGGCTCGGTGCGAGGGCGCCGGGGCGCGGTGGGACAGCCGGGGGCCGAGGGACCGGCTTGTCGGCCGCGCGGGTGCGATCACGTCGCAGGCGCATCGGGGCCGTCCAGGTCGTGGATGGGCAGATCCATTCCGAAGGTCGCGGCCAGCGGAACCTCGACGCGGTTCATGGCCGCCTCGGCGCCCTCCAGGACCGCGGAGTGCACCGCCTCACGCATGGCCCGCACCTTCTCGGTGCGCAGCATCTGGTTGACGTCGCCGGAGCGGCCGCCGATGCCGCCCAGGAGGTCCTTCCAGATCAGGTCCTTCCAGTAGGTCCTGACCAGGATGTGGCGGCGGCGGTTGCGGTACATCGTCCAGCCGATGTAGAGGCTGGTGCCGTAGGCGAAGACGGTCACGTAGATCTCGTAGGACCGGTCGCGGACCAGCAGGCGGTTGTTGACGACCTCGCGGTTCAGGATGTCGCTGCGGATCCGGGTGGGCTTGGCGCGCACGGGGATGTGCCGCTGGTCAAGAGCGGCGAACACCGCCGCGTAGGCCGAGGTCGCCGCGTCGGCCCGGTCCTCGATCACCGTCCGGTACTCCGAGATGGTGTCGGTCTCGATCGGCAGGAACTGAAGGATCGTGACCAGCAGCCACCACACAAGGAGCTGGTACCAGGGAGCGGTGGGCACGAAGGTGAGGCCGTGGGTGTGGAGAGGGATCACTACCAGGTTGAGGAAGATCGCGACGGGCACGAAGGCGAGCGACCCCAGCACGAAGGACGACAGGGCGTTGTGCAGCACCCACTGGAAGGAGACGGCCTCGCTGAGGCTGGTCTCCACCGGCAGGTATCCGGGCCGCTGAGCGGGGAAAGGGCTGGTTCCGGCGGCGGCCGGTCGGCCGGTGGGCGGAGCTGTCGCGGAGGGCGGCGGAGCAGTCATTGCGGTTCTCCTGTCGGTTGCGCGCGGCTGAGGGGGCGGTCGGGTGGTGTCGGCAGGCAGCGTGGTCACTGGAAGGTGACGGCGATCCCGTCGGCACCGGAGGCCGCGGTGCCCTGCACGTCGAAGTCCACGTCCCCGCTGGTGTGGGCGGGTGTGCCGAAGTCGTCGTAGGTGGCGGTGTAGTGGACCCGTCCCTGGTGACCGTCGTCGCTGAAGTCGGCCTCGCCCGCGTCACTGGACATCGAGTCGGGGTCGCCGGCCGTGACGGTCAGCGCGGGATGGCGGGTGATGCTCCAGGTGATGGCGGTGACCTCGCCGGAAACGGCGTTGAGCGCGCTGAAGGGACAGCCCTGGGGGGAGCCCTCGTGCGAGGTGGCGCAGGTGTCCAACGCCTGGTCGACCTCGGTGGTCACCAGGGCCTCGGCGCCCGGCAGCAGCCGCGGCTTCCCGAGGTCGGCGGTCAGCCGCGGGTCGCCGGGAGTGCTGTCCGGGTCCGTGCGGGTGGTGGCGCGCTGCCCGGCCAGCAGGGAAGTGGCGGGAACGGACGCGGTGTAGGAGCCGGGCAGCACCCGCAGCGGCGACGAGGTGGCGTCCCAAGGGATCGTGATTCCGTTGACGGTCACCTCGCGGCCCGCCGCCACGCTGATGTCGAGGTCGAGGAACGGGTTGTCCAGCCGGAAGCGGCCGTGCGCGCCGGAGTCCTTGCCGACGCCGAGGGTCTGGCCGACCGTCCGGTGGCCGGTACGGTAGGTGACCTCCACCTGCGTCTCGGACATGCCGCCGAAGCCGACCTCGGTGCTGCTCACCACCTTCAGGTCGGTGGGCCGGTCCGACGCGGCGGACAGCGCCTTGTCCACCAGCAGCGGGTCGCGGCCCGTGACCGGACCGTTCGACGAGTTCACCAGGGCGAGGGCGTCCGCGACCTCGCCGCGGGCCAGATCGGAGAAGTACTCCCGCACGGTGGACGTCGCGGTCACCGGAGCGGGACGGGTGAGCGCGTACGCGGCCACGCCAGCAGTCAGCGCGACGGCCGCGGCGGCGGCGGTCAGCGCGGTTCGACGGCTCGGCCTGCGCAGCCGAAACGCCGGCCGCGCGGGATGGTCGGACAGGTCCAGCACCAGCCCGGACCCCGCCCGTCCGGTGGCCGGCGCCCGAGTGGCGAGCCGCGGGCCGGGGCCCGGTGCCGGGACGGCGGGTGCCGCGGACGGCGCGTAGGCCGGCAGGGGCGGAGGCGCCGGTACGCCGCCCGTCGTGGCGAGACCGCACGAGCGGCAGACTCCGTCCTGCGGCGTAACGGGCTCCTGGCACCGGCCGCACCTGCGGGCCGCGTTCGATGTGATGTGGTTCATGACTCCCCCTCGCCTGCACGCCATCGAGTTATCGAAGGACTCAGGATCTGTTCCGGGCAGCGGCCGGGGGCCGCGGGGCCCGTCTCCAGCCGTCGCGTAAGGACTGGACCTGTCAGAAACGTACGAGCGGTGCCCGGGGCGGAAACAGTCGTCCGTCTGTCGGTCCTTTGCACCACAGTGGCCGCACCACAGCGGCCGAACGTCCCTGCGGTGCACCGCAGCAGGGGTGGCTCGACCTTGTCGCTACGGCGGGGGAGGGCCCGGGGACGATGAGGGCCGAACCTGGGCGTCGAAGGCGTCGGGGTCGTCGACCGCCCGGCCGTACCGGGCGGCCGGGTCGTCGCTGTGGGCGCCCTGGAAGCAGGACGCGGGCAGCCAGGCCCGTACGGCGGTGAGCGCGGCTGGCAGCCAGCGGGTCTGCCACTCGAGCTGGGCCCGGCCGTCAGCTCCCGCACCCTCGTAGGCGGCGCTCCAGGCGTTGTGCAGCGCGGTCACGGTGTCCACCGCGGCGGGGTGCCGCCACCAGCACGCGGGCAGGTCGTCCGCCAGCGGGTAGCGGGTGTGCAGCCACCCCAGCCACTCAGCGACCGCCGCCCGCACGGGTTGGGCGCCCAGGCCATCCCGAAACCGCGGACCGTGCTTGTCCGCTGCCCCCATGGCCTCGTCCAGCCGGCCGGTCAGCGTCCTGAACGCCCGGTCCACCTCGGACAGCAGCAGGTGCACGTCCTGGCGCAACCGGTCAATCTCCGTCTGCTGCCGTTCGCTGTCGCGCGTGACCGCGTGGAGCCGTTGCAGCAATGAGGCGTACCGGGCGTCGGCGTCACCCGCGGCGCGGCCCGTCACCGTTGGCCCCGCCGCCCGGCCGGTGACGGCCGCCCCGAAGCCGGCCGGGGGCATGCCCGCCACAGGTGACAGAGGGCGGTCACCGGACGTGAATGTGCCGGCCGCGCCGTACAACACCCGCCGGCCGAGCGGGTGTGCGGCGACCGGACCGCCCGGCGGAACGTCTGCGCACTGCGGTGCGCGGTTCCGCCGGTCTCGGCCGTCGCGCGGTGGCGGCCTGTGCCACGGTGATGCCGGCGCATCGCATCCCCTGTCGAAACGTTGGACCGCGGATCGGATCCGCCCACCGTGACGCCGCCACCCCCCGTGGAAACAGTCGGCTATTCGCAGGACACCGGCCAGTGGCGCGCTTGCCCGGCGGCCGGCCAGCCGTCCAAGCGGCCGCCGTCATCCACGTGGTCTCCGTACGCGGCCACGATCCTGGCCCGGGAGCACACAGTGGAAGCCCTTGCCGGGTCGGCCGCCCATCCGCGAAGGTGACCTCATGTCAGATGCCATCCGGATAGCGATCGTGGACGACCATCCGCTGACCCGGCGCGGTGTGGAGTCGATTCTGCGGGAGCAGCCGGACTTCGAGGTCGTCGGTTCCTGCGACGACCCCGGCGTGCTGCCGGCCCCGGCGCGGTTCGACGTCCTGGTCCTCGACTTGTACCTCGGCACTGACGAGCCGTCCCTGGACGTGGTCGGGCAGTGGGCTGAACAGGTCAAGGTGCTGGTGGTCTCCGCCTCGGGCCGGGCCGCCGACGTCGTGGCGTGCATCCGCCGTGGCGCCAGCGGCTACCTCACCAAGAGCGCCGGCACCGCCATGTTCGCCTCCGCGGTCCGCACCGTCGCCACCGGCGGCTTCGCGCTGTCACCCCAACTGGCGGACATCCTCAGCGGGGAATTGGCCCGCGAACGGCGGATGCGCGGCGGCCGTCCACCGGCTGCCGCCTTGCCCGCGAGCACCGACCGGCCGGAGCTTTCACCGCGGGAGGAAGAAGTCCTCGGGCACATCGCCAACGGCTACACCCACGCGCAGATCGCCACCCGCATGAAGCTCGGCAAATCCACCGTCGACACCTACGTCGAACGCATCCGCCACAAACTCCAGGCCGGCAACAAAGCCGAACTCACCCGACTCGCCATCGAACGCGAGACCGCCGAGCGGACTCCGCCCACCGACCCGCGGGCCACGAGGTGAGCAGGTTCCCAGCCGATCCACACCGCCCCGGCCCCCTTTTCGCGGTGACCGCTCCCATGGACCCGGCCGGCCCCCCGCCCGGCTCCGCGCTGGCGCGGGTGGACCGCCTCGAAGTGCTCATCGCGATCCTCGCCAAGGCCGCCGGACTGGCCAACATCGCGATCGCCCTGCTGTCGGCGGGATCACACTTCCCGACCCTGACCGGGCCACTGTTCCTCGCCCTGGCGGTGGCCGCCGAAACGATCGCCCTGTGCGGCTACCTCCACCACCGCGGCCTGCTGCCGCCCAAGGCGGTGGCCGCCGACGCCCTTTTCTGCGCCGCGGCCCTCACCGCCAACGCCCTGCTCGAAGCATCCGACCCCCGGCTCCTGCACACCTGGGGGTTCTTCGTCTACCCCTTCAGCGTCATCAGCCCCGTCCTGATCGGCGCCTGCTTCGGCCGCTTCCCGGTCATGTACGCCTGGAGCGCGCTGCTGGGCGCCACCTACATCGCTATCTCCACCACCCTGACCGGTGAACCGGTATGGAACGCGGTGCCCAACTCAGTCACCTATTTCGTGGTCGGCCCGATCGCCTGGCTCATCGACCGCGAACTGCGCCGCACCGCACGATCAGCCGACCACAACCGGGCCGAAGCCGTCACCCACGCGGCCATCGCGGCCAAGGAACGCGAACGCGCCCGGCACCAACGACTTCTGCACGACCGTGTCCTGCAGACCATGGAACTCCTCGCCCAGGGCCAGCCCCTGCCGCCCACCAGAATCGCCGAGGAAGCCCTCTGGCTGCGCGCCTTGGTCAACGGCACCGACCCCGACCAGCCCGGCGACCTGCTCACCGCCCTGGGCGTACTGGTCCGGCGCCACACCCGCGACGGCCTGACCACCGACCTGCTCGCCTCCACCCTCCACCAGCCCGACAGCCCCCACCACACCCTCACCCCGGACGCCACCGCCGCCCTCCTGGGCGCCACCCACGAAGCCCTCACCAACATCCGCAAACACGCCGGCACCGACCACGCCACCCTCCACGCCACCGCCGACACCCGGCACGTCACCATCAGCGTCCTGGACCACGGCCGCGGCTACGACCCCGCCACCATCACCCCCGGCACCGGCCTCACCCACTCTGTCCACGGCCGCATCCACGACGCCGGCGGCACCGTCACCATCGACACCACCCCCGGTGACGGCACCCGCGTCGAACTCTGCATCCCCCTCACCGGTTCACCCCCTCGGTTACGGGAGACGACGCAGCCGCTGGCATCCAGGGCCCGGCAACGCTTTGCACACGCCGAACCACTATGTGATGTGGACAGAAACGGGTGCCGGACTCCGGACAGGGAGTGATCAGTGAGCCAGGTCGAGCCTGTACGGCGGATCGGGCGGCATCCGCAGCATTCGAAGAGGACTACCGGGCGAACGTCGAGCAGCTGACGCACTTCCTCGCGCGGCGGGTGAGCGACCCGTACCTGGTCGCTGACCGACCGCCGCGGGATGCTCCGGCACGCCGTCACCAGCGCCGAGACGTACCGCGGCGCATCGCCATCTGCCGGCTACCTGCCGAGCCACACCGATGACCGCAGGCAACTCGATCGCGGCGCGCGCCGATTTCGAGGCCACGAGGCGTTCGAGACGCTGCCTGCAAATAGTCGGCCTGTGTCGGGGCCGCGCGCCTCGCTCCACGCGTCCGGATTCCGACACACCGCCCCACCGGTGGCGAACCAGCACCGAAAATAGGGCTACTTGTGAACCTGCCTGCTGGAGATCGCAGCTACACGCTGTGATGAACTTCCGCCAGCTTGAGGCAATTTGACGGATGAGGTCTCACGGACGGCAACCCATGCGGGGCTGGTGCATACCGGAATCGGACCGCGTACCGCAACGAAGGTGACGCATAGACCCCTTTCCCCCGCAGCGTCGGGGCTGTCACTACCTCACACGTCTGGGAATACCGGGGTGATCGCTCCTATGATCTGCCGTCGGTTCCTGCAATCCGTTCCTGCAAGCAGAAGGAAAAAATCTCGTGAACGGTGTGGCGAGAAGGTCACGGTCCCGCAGACGGCTGGTGGTCTCAGCAGTCGCCTCGGCGATAGTAGCGGGGGCCGCGGTGATCGGTGTGCCGGGCTCCGCGCAGGCCGCGGACGTGGAGATCACCCCGTCGGCCTCTGGTGTCACGGCGAGCACGGACGACGGCGATGTACCTGGCAACGTCGTCGACAACAGTTATGCCACCCGCTGGTCTGGGCAGGGCCACGGTGCCTGGCTCCAGTTGGACCTGAGCGCGGTGCACACCGTCACGCATGTCAAGATGGCTGTCTACAAGGGCGACACGCGGAAGAACGTCTTCCAGCTCCAGTACTGGGACGGCGTCACGTGGCAGAGCGTGTACAGCGGTCACACCAGCGGCTCCTCGACGGGCTTGGAGTCGTTCTCCTTCTCGGCCGTGCAGACCTCGAAGGTCCGCTACGTGGGAGATGGCTACACGCTGGACAGCGACGGCTCCGCGGGTGAGTGGAACAGCCTCACCGAGGTCGAGGTCTGGGGTGGCCCGGCGACCGGTGGGGGTGGGGTTGGGACGCTGCCGGGGCAGGCACTCGATTTGACGAACTGGAAGGAGACCCTCCCCACCGGCCCGACCGAGGACCCCACCGAGATCTCGCAACCCCAGCTCGCCACGTACGACGACGCCCCGTACTTCACCGTCGCCCCCGGCGGCAAAGCCGTCCAGTTCCGCGCCGGCGTCAACGGCGTCACGACCAGCGGCTCGGGCTACCCGCGGTCCGAGTTGCGGGAGATGACCAACAGCGGTGCCAGCGAGGCGAGCTGGTCGTCCACCTCTGGTACGAGCACTTTCGTCGTCGATGAGGCGTTCACCCACCTGCCGAACACCAAACCGCAGGTCGTTGGCCTCCAAATCCACAACTCCTCGGACGACATAAGCGTCTTCCGCCTGGAGGGCAGCAACCTGTACGTCACCGACGGCAACGACACCCATCACAAGCTCGTCACCTCCAGCTACACCCTCGGCACCGAGTACGAGGCGAAGTTCGTCGTCGTCGGCGGCCAGATCAAGGCCTACTACAACGGCACGCTGGAGACGACGATCTCGTACTCCGGCTCCGGCAACTACTTCAAGACCGGCGCATACGTCCAGGCCAACTGCAGCAACTCCTCCCCGTGCAGCGACAGCAATTACGGCGAGGTCGACGTCTACAGCGCCACCGTCTCTCACACCTGAGGCACTTCGCGCACGACCACGCGCGCACGACCGAGCGCGCCACACCAGGAAGAGGCCGTCTCATGAAACGTATCCTGGTCGCTGCCCTGTGCGCCTCCGCGGCGCTCACCTCGCTGGTGATGCTGGGGCCGCCGGCGTCGGCGGCGACACTGCCGATCGTCGCGGCCACCGACAGCTCCGACGACGGTAACACCGCATCCAATGCGATCGACGGCAATCTGTCCTCGCGATGGTCGGGCGCCGGTGATGGGGTCTGGATCCGCTTCGACCTGGGGTCGGTCGCCACCGTCAACTCCGTGGCGCTGGCCTGGTACGACGGTGACAGCCGGAAGTCCACGTTCGACGTCCAGCTCTCCCAGGACGGCTCGGCGTGGACGACGGTGCTGTCCCGGGCGACCAGCAGCGGCACGACGCTGAACCTGGAGACGTACGCGTTCACCGGCGGGCAAGCCCGCTACGTGCGGATCGTCGGGCATGGCAACACCTCCTCCGACTCGTCCAAGTGGACGAGCGTCACCGAAGCGGCCGTCTCGGGCACCGGAGGGGGGACCACGCCGCCCCCCACGCAGACGCTCGGCGTCGGTGGCGTGGCGACACCCCCCGGCGCGATCCTCATCGCGAGCCAGACCTCGGAGTACACCATCACCTCCGGTGGAACCACGACGTCGCCCAAGGTCTACGATTGCCAGGGCCGGACCATCCGCGGCGGCGTCCTGATCAAGACGTCCAACGTGGTGCTGCAGAACTGCCGGGTCGATGCCGAGCAGAACTACGGCATCTACGCGGACAACGCCGACAACGTCACCGTCCAGAACAACGATATTAAAGGTATCAAGGGCCCCGGCGACCTGAACGCGATCACGTTCTTCGGCAACAAGACCAAGATTTTTTACAACACCGCCGTCAACTTCGTGACCGGCGATCCCGGCGACAGCCACACCGACTTCGTCCAAACGTGGGTCTCCAGCTCACACCCGACCGCCAGCGACAACGTGCAGATCCGCGGCAACCAGGCTATCGGTCCGGCGAACCCGGGCCGTGACAACGGCATCGGCAGCATCCACCAGTTCCTCATAGCCGAGGACTACGGCCAGGGCGGCAACAGCGGCGGGAACAGCGACGGCATGAAGAACTGGATCGTTGCCGACAACGAAGTCGGCGACAGCTGGAACCAGGCGATCAAGCTCGATGGCCCGGACAACGTCTCTCTCACCCGCAATCGGTTCGAGGGCTCCTCGGACCACGTGATGGACGTGACCTCCGCCTCGACGGGCGTG
Source organism: Actinacidiphila polyblastidii (assembly GCF_036353415.1). Taxonomy (NCBI): domain Bacteria; kingdom Bacillati; phylum Actinomycetota; class Actinomycetes; order Kitasatosporales; family Streptomycetaceae; genus Actinacidiphila; species Actinacidiphila polyblastidii. Next base: position 17,617 of record NZ_JAZEWV010000042.1, on the reverse strand, counting down.
AAGTTCTACAACGACAACACGGTCGGCCCGAACTACAGATCCATCGGAATGAGCGTCACCCCGGGTACTGGACCCGCGTGAGCGGAGCGTCCTGACGCGTCCGAGCACGACCGCGGAGACACTGCGAAGACGATGAAGGGAACGGCCGAGGCGGCGCGCCGCCTCGGCCGCCACCGCTGGGACCGCCCGGAGCGCACTTTTGATGGCCCCGACGCAGGCACAGGCAGCCTGCGGGGTGATGGAAACGTTCTCCATCCAGGACACCAATCAAACCCAACCGGCAGCACAGTGCAGCTCGGCCAGCACGCCGGGGGCTCAACGCCGGCCATCATCCTGCTCACGTCGCGTGGGCATACTCAGCATCCAGGGTTAGAGCCGCCTCTTTGACGGTGGCCCAGTCGTCCGCGAGGAGACCGAGAATGACCTCGTCGGCCCATGTTCCCTTAAACCCATGAGCTGAGGCGCAGGATTCCTTCGACGGTGAACTCCGCCCGCTGGGCGCCCCGGAGCATCGGTGTGTTGTCCGCGAGGGCTTCCACTTGGAGCAGGTGGAAGCCCCGGACGGCGAAACCGTACGTGCACATGGCGGTCACGGCGTCGGTGGCCAGGCCCTGACCACGGAACCCGGGACGCAGTGCCTCCCCAGGTGGGCACAGCGGTTGTGCAGGTCCGCGCCCCAGACGACTGCCTCACCCGCTACCGCCTGCGAGCCCGCGTCCTCCACGGTGACGCAGGGGGCTCGTTGTCAGGCCCCGGTACCGCGAACGGCGACTGGGCCCCTGTCGGCAGGGGCCTCCAGGGGCGGTTGTCTCCCCGGACACGGGTGGCGACGTCCTCGTACAGCTCACTGCGCAGAAGATCCACATGGCTGTCACGCCGCGCTCGCAGCACGACCTTCCCGAATCTGATCACAGACGCATACGTAACGGACTCCTACCGGTGGCCGCAACGGCACTCCTAGAAACCAAGAACGGCTGTGAGGATTTGGGTGCTCCCGCTGCGGGTGTCAGTCCACACGCCGTGGAGGCCGTCATAACCGCAGGCAGCGAGCCTCTGGTATTTGCCAAGCCAGACGGTGGCGCCGGTACCGGCAGCCCGCAAGGGGTCGAACGGAGCCGAAGTGATCTTGACCGGCGGCAGGAACCGCGGCGCAGACCCGCCGGACGCCTCCGGCCGGGAGCAGAACAGCAGGACATCCATGAGGTGCGTATGCAGGTCCAGGGCGTAGACGCTGATGGCCAGGTGGCCATGGCTGTCAGCAGCGATCTGGGGCTGCAGACAGACCGTGCCGGTACGGGCGGCAGTCTCTTGCGCCGGCTCCCACGGCCCCTCGGCGCTACATGTTGCTGTGAGCAGGCGCGAGGTTCCGGTCGCCTCATCGAAGGCCGTCACCGCGGAAAAGCCCCGGCCGCCCGGGAGCGCGCCCAGCGTGGGGCCGCTCCTGGCCGACAGTGGGCTGAGGTCGGGGGCGGTCTCCCCCACCTCGATCAGGGTCTGGGTCGGACCGAAGGTGGTTCCGTAGTCGGTGGAAAACAGTGCCCGTACCGCAAGCCCTCCCGAGGACAGGTCAGTTGTGAACACGACACCGAGTCTGCCGTACCCAGCAGCCACGAGGACAGGTGAGGATGCGTGCCTCCCTACGCGAGGGCCCAGCGGTCGTAGCTGCTCGAAGGTCCGTCCCCCGTCCAGGGAGTGGGCCAGCACCAGCTCGTCGGTGGAGGTGCCGAACAGCCGGCCCACAACCACAACCTCGGCGACGCCATCGACGTGCTCGACCACGGACTCGACCTCAGCCGCCCCGGCACCGGCCGCCTCCTCATCATCGTCACCGACGCCCAGTACACCCCCGACGAAACCGCCGGGGCCGTCACCCGCATCAAACGCCTCACCACCGCCGGCTGCGTCGTACTCCAACTCACCCTTACCGCGAACTCCCGCCACCTGCCAGGGACCACCCCGCTCCACCCGCCCCAGCCCTCCAGCGCCCCCACCGCCATCGCCAAAGCCGCCACCGACGCCATCCGCAAAGCACGCTGAAACGCTGCCACACGACCAGCAGGACCAGACGCACAAGCCCCTGCCCGCCGACGCGCCGTCCCCCGAACCCACTCACGACCGAGTGACGGCGCATTCGTCTGCAGTAGACAACCCGCACCACCCCCTCGACGTGACTCTGGATTCATGCTCCCTGCGCGTCGGTGTGCGGCGCAGCTCATCGCAGACAGGCCGCCTGGCATCCGCCGAAACGCTCAGTACGAAATAGTCGGCTCACAGCCAGCCAGCTTGCACCAGCGCGCCGAGCATCTCCCGCAGCAGCGCACCGTGCCCGCCCCCCGGCGCGGTACTCCCCGCCCGCGCCTCAGCCTCAGCCTCAGCCTCAGCCTCATCGACCAAAGCCGCACTCGCTCCACTCGCTTCGGGGCCTCGACGAGGGTCTGGGGTCAGGTGCCTTCGGGGTGGGCGACCGTGTCGAGGAAGAAGTTGTCGATGCCGCGGACGGCACGGTTGAAGTCGTCGAGGTTCACCGGCTTGGTGACGTAGGCGTTCGCGTAGCTGCTGTAGGCGGCGTTGATGTCGTCGGGCGCCGACGAGGTGGTGAGCACGACGATCGGCACCGTGACCAGGGCAGGATCGGCCTTGAGGACGGCGAGGAGTTCCTGGCCGTTCATGCGCGGCATGTTCAGGTCGAGTACGAGCAGGTCTGGACGCGGCTGGGTCTCGTCGCGCAGGCGGGCGAGCGCGGCGATCCCGTCGGTCGCACGGTGCACCGTGCGCGCCATCCCGTGTTCGAGCAGGGCCTCCTCGATGAGCATCGCGTCGGCGTCGTCGTCCTCGACCAGCAACACCGTGTAGGAGCGGGTGGGCGCGGCGGAATCCATGGAGCGTCCTCGTGAGGTTTGGGGAACGTGATCAAAAACAAGGCCGGGCCAGCGTTTGCGGGCACCCTGGCGGGTGATGTTCCAGGCTGCGCCGAGCTGGCCGTAGTTGGCGCCCTGCGCCGCCGCGTCGCGGGCGGCCTGGAGCACTCGGGGCTGGAGTGCCTCGTTGAGCAGCGCCAGGGTGGCGAGCCGGTGGAGCGCGTCCGTCCGCGTGTCCGCGGGACCGGCTGCGCCGTCCGGACTCGCGGTCATCGCGGTGACGAGGCCGTCCAGGGCTCCACGAGCCCATCCCACCGGGTTTTCCCGTGTCGGAGGCCGCTCGTCGATGGTCACGGGTACAGCTTACGCACCCGCTCACCCGTGCGACAACCATGGTTGTCGCACGGGGTAGACTGCCGCCACCGTGCAACGGGTGCGGTCCGTTCACACGGGTGTGCCGAGTGCGGGAGCCGAGGGCTTCCGACGGCTTGGAGGCAGTCATGTCCACTCAGCCGCAGGTGCCTGCTCCGGTGTCCTCCGAGGAGGACCGCGCGCCGGACAGCGGCACTCGTCCGGCTCGCCCGCCTGCGGACACGCGCACCGTCGCGGGACGGTGGACCACCTCGCGCTGGTTGACGGTCGGCGTATCCGGTGCGCTGGTGGCCCTGCTCACGCTCGCTGTCCTGGTCGCAGGCTTCTTCCGGCACTCCGGCGCGGTCACCGACCAGTTGGTCGACCACAGCAGCCCCGCCCTGATCGAAGCCGTCCGGCTGGAGTCAGCGCTCGTCGACCAGGAGACCGGCACCCGCGGATACGCCCTGTCGGGACAGCGGCAGTTCCTCGAGCCGTACACGCAAGGACTGGCCCAGCAGAAGAGCGCCGCAGACCAACTGCGCGCCCTCACCTCCCACGACCGCACTGCGTCGGCAGATCTGGAACTGATCCTCGCGCGGGCCGATCGCTGGCGGACCGACGTGGCCGGGCCCATCGCGGCAGCGCCGGCGGGGCAGCCACTACCCGCCTCCGTGGCCCAGCCGGACCGCGGCAAGGCGGAGTTCGATTCCCTGCGCACGGCGCTGCGGGCGCAACAGCAGCACCTGGGAGACAGCCGCACCCGCGCCCGCGCGGACCTCGCGCACACCCGCCGCATGCGCAACTGGATCTTCTCCGCGATCGGTCTGGCCGTCTTGGCGCTCGCGGTCCTCGCCTTCATCGCGCTGCGCCGCGGTGTCAACGCGCCGCTGGACCGGCTGGCGCGGCAGGCGCGCGCGGTGGCCGACGGCGACTTCGACCACCCCATCGACAGTGGCGGCCCGGCCGACATGCGCGCGCTCGCCCGCGACGTGGAGGCCATGCGCCGCCGACTGTCGGCAGAACTGGCCACCAGCAGAGCCGCCAGGCAGACCCTGGACGCCCACGCCGCGGATCTGGCCCGCTCGAACGCCGAACTGGAGCAGTTCGCCTACGTCGCCTCCCACGACCTCCAAGAGCCCCTGCGTAAGGTCGCCAGCTTCTGCCAGCTCCTCCAGCGCCGCTACGCCAACCAGCTCGACGAACGAGCCAACCAATACATCGAGTTCGCGGTCGACGGTTCCGTCCGCATGCAGACGCTCATCAGCGACCTGCTCAGCTTCTCCCGCGTCGGCCGTTTTCACCGAGAGTACGTCCAGGTCGACCTGAACGAGGTCTGGCGGGCCACCGAGTCCGCACTGAGCATGAGCATCACCGAAAGTGACGCCGTCCTCGTCCACGACGAGCTGCCCACCGTGGCCGGCGACAGGACCCAACTCGGCATGCTTCTGCAGAACCTGATCGGCAACGCCATCAAGTTCCGCTCCGCTCAGCTCCCTCCGCGCATCGAACTGGCCTGCCGACTCGACGGCGACCTGTGGCGCTTCTCCATCACCGACAACGGCATCGGGATCGAGCCCGAGTTCGCCGAACGCGTCTTCGTGATCTTCCAGCGCCTGCACGCCCGCGACGCCTACCCCGGCAACGGCATCGGCCTGGCCATGTGCAAGAAGGTCGTCGAATTCCACGGCGGCACGATCGCCGTCGACCGCGGCCACACCGGCGGCACACGCATCCTCTTCACCCTCCCCGCCACCGAACCCAGCCTCCCCCACCCTCCGACCGTCCCCGACGCCGAACCCGAGGCCCCCACCGAATGACCCCGGAAGCGATCACCGCGCGGCCCCGCCAGCGACCGCCGTGTCGGGCCAGGCTGGAAAGCCTGGGTACAAGCCCTGGGAAGCGGCGCTTTTCCCAGGGCGTGCCGTGTGTCGGCTGCTGCGGGCACCGCCCCCACCGCAGGGGACAGTGGCAGAGCCCGCGAGCAGTACAGGAGTCAGCCGGGCCAAGTCCCGGTGAAGCGGCGGGTGGCGGCGGCGCCGGCGCGGTCGACGGTGGCCTTGACGACCGCGAAGATCGCGCCCTGCAGAGACGCGGCGAGCAGGATCTCGCCCCAGGAACGGTCCTCGTCGGTCGCGTCGGGCGCGTCGTCGTCGTGACTGATCGCCTTCCACGCCTGCTTGAAAGCCGCACCCGCGAGCATGCCGCTCACGGCGCCCAGCACGAGACCGACGGGCTTGTACGCGATCTTCGGCGTCTTCACCCGGCCGTCACCCCTTCCTGCTGCGCCAGACCAGCAGCGCCACGGTGATCGCACCGAGGGCCGCCAGCAGCGCCGTGCGGTGGTCGCGCGCCACCTGGGTCCCTTCGGCCGCCTTCTGCCGGACGTGCTCGGGGGCCTTCTCCTCCCACACCTCCCCGGCGTGCGCGGCGGTAGTCTTCGCCTTCGCCTTCAACTCCGACGCCTTGACGGCGACCTGTTCCTTCACCTGAGCGGTCTTCTCCTTGGCCTGCGCTGTGACGTCGGTCTTCGCGGACAACGCCGCCACGGTCTCGCCGAGTTCGGCGCGCGTCTGCTCGACGTGCTCGCGCAGGTCCTCGGGTGTAGGGGTGGTCTGCGGGTCCTTCGACGGCTCGCTCATCGGTGGGCACTCTCCTTGATCTCGGCCACGTCGGCCTTGAGGTTCTCGATCGCCTGCTCGGGGGCAGGCGGCGCCGCCTGGGCGATCTCCTTCTTGCCGGCCAGCGCCATGGCTCCAGCGACGGCACCGAGCAGCGCGGTCACGATCAGCGCCGCGGCCCACACCGGCAGCGGCACCGCGAGGGCGGCGATCGCGGCGACAACCAGCGCTTCCAGCGTCAGGAACCCGACCAGTCCGGCTCCGCCGAACAGCCCGCCGCCCTTGCCGTAGCGCTTCCCCTTCTCCGTCATCTCCGCCTGGGCCAGTCGGAGTTCGCCTCGCACCAGCTCCGTCAGCTGTTGCGAGGCGCGCTGTACCAGCTCACCCACCGGCTCCGACATCGACGCGTGCGCCGGCCCTCCGGCGCCCGTGTGCACCTGCGCACCCGACACGGCAGTCGCCTCCCATCCATGCTCCGATTCGTGAGCGGAACACCCCGGGGGCGCCCCGCCGTTCTCATTTGTCACGGACCGCGTACCCCGTCAACGGCGATTCAGGACCACCCCTGGGCAGCTGTCTCAGCGTTACCGGTCAACTGGAATCCCCCATCGGCCGCTATCGACTGACTACGGTGAGAGCGTCGCCAAATGAGGGGAAAATGCGGCCGGTGTTCGATGGCGTGGGCCCGGGCGCGGGGTTTCTGCGCTCACTGAACGTTTTCTGATGCCCTGTTAGCTATCAGTGCATGCTGCCGTCGTCGCTGTGGCTTGATCGCCCGATCAGCGGCTGCTTCGACCGCCCGGGTCCGCGCCGGAAGGGGCCCCTCCGTCGCGTCGGCGTTGGGGCCGACAGGGAATGCAGCAGCAGCTTCCGGGCGTCGTTCACCTCCGCCTCAGTGAATGTGAAGGATTGCCAGCCTGCTTCGTGGTGGCACTTCGAGCGCCCATGCCCGGTCTGGGTTCATCCGGTGGAGCAGTCGCGGGCTCCGGTCGAGCGGCGGCGACTTCGTTGGCAACGGAGCGCCCGTCGACCAGTTCCATCACCAGGTGGGCACAGGTGTCCGGACCGTCCTGAGACTCACCGAAGTCGTAGACGCCGACGATGTGCGGATGACCCCTCAACCCCGCGGCGATCCGCGCCCCCCGCTCGAACCGACCGCACGGCGTACTGGGGCAACGGCAACGGCGTGAACTCTCGGATCACGCGCACAACATCCTCGTGCTCCGGCCACACCGGGAAGGCGCGAGCCGGGCCCGCGCTTCCGGCGGGCCCCGACATCACTCAAGCAAGTTCCATGGCGTGACGGCCCTTAGCTCTCCCGGTACTTCTCCGCGGTGGCCTCGCTCAGCGTCATGCCGTGCCCGGGGACGCCGTCGGCGCCGGGGCGTACCGCGCCGCCTGAAGGGTCGAGGGCCCCGGTGAACAGGGTGTTCTCGATGGCGACGTGGTCGTGGAACCACTCCAGGTGCCGCAGGTTCGGCACGGCGCCAGCGGCGTGTGCGTGCAGGTGCGGGGCGCAGTGCCCGGAGATCTGCAGGCCGCGGGCCTCGGCGAGGGCGGCAGCGCGCAGCCACACCGTGATGCCGCCGCAGCGGGTGACGTCGGCCTGCAGACAGTCGACGGCCTCGGCGGCCAGCATGTGGTGGAAGTAGCCGAGGGTGTAGCCGTACTCCCCCGCGGTGACGTCGGCGCGTACGCCCTGCCGCACCTGGGCGAGCCCGGCGAGATCGTCGGAGGAGACGGGCTCTTCCAGCCAGGTGACGTCCTCCGCGTCGAGGTGCGCGGCGAGCCGGATCGCCTGCTTGGCGCCGTAGGCGCCGTTGGCGTCGACGAACAGCCGCGCGGTGTCGCCGATGGAGCGGCGGGCGCGGGTGATCCTCGCACGGTCCCTGGGCTCGTCGCTGCCCCAGGACTCGCCGATTTTGATTTTGACCCGGGGGATGCCGAGGTCCTCGGTCCAGCCGCGCAGCTGGCGATCCTGCTGCTGGTCGTCGTACGTGGTGAAGCCCCCGCTGCCGTACACCGGCACCTCGTCGCGGGCGCCCCCGAGCAGCCGGACCAGCGGCAGCCCGAGCAGCCGCGCCTTGAGGTCCCACAGGGCGATGTCCACCGCCGAGACGGCGTGGCCGGCGACGCCGGGCCGTGCGGCGTTGCGCACGGCCCTGGTCATCGCCTCGTTCGCCGCGGCCACGTCCCAGACCGAGCGCCCGGTGACGACCGGGGCCAGGTGCTTCCTGACCGCTGTGGCGGCGGCCGGGGAGCCGTAGGTCCAGCCGAGCCCGGTGCGCCCGGCGGCCTCGACGTGAACGGTCACCACGGTGGTGGCGTTCCAGGCCAGGGTGCCGTCGGCCTCCGGCGTTCCGGTGGGCACGGTGTACACGGCGGTTCTGACCGAGGTGACCAACGGATCGCCGCCGGGCACGGCGGGCACGTTCACTCCTGGCCACCGGCTCCGGGGCGGTCCTCGCGGTGCCGGCGGCCCGGGAGCATCTCCTGGAGCTTGGCCTTAACGCCCTGCCGGACCATGCCGGCGCGGTCGGTGTCGCCGTGCAGGATCGCGGAGGCGGCCGCCTCGATCTGGTCCCAGGAGGCGTGCGGCGGGATGGGCGGCACGGCGGGGTCGGTGCGGAAGTCGATGACGAATGGCCGGTCTGCTGCGAGCGCCTGCCGCCAGGCGTCCTGCACGCCCTCGGGCTTCTCCACCCGCAGTCCGTCGAGCCCGATGGAGCGGGCGAAGTCCGCGTAGGCGACGTCGGGTAGGGACTGCGACGGCAGGAATTGTGGGGCGCCCTCCATAGCGCGCATCTCCCAGGTGACCTGGTTGAGGTCCTGGTTGTTGAGCACCGCCACGACCAACCGGGGGTCCTGCCAGCCCTGCCAGTACTTGGCGGCGGTGATCAGCTCCGCCATGCCGTTCATCTGCATGGCGCCGTCGCCGACCAGGGCGATCGCGGGCCGGTCCGGGTGGGCGAACTTCGCCCCGATGACGTACGGCACGCCCGGGCCCATGGTGGCCAGCGTTCCGGACAGCGAACCGCGCATCTCGCCGCGCATACGCAGGTGGCGGGCGTACCAGTTGGCCGAGGAGCCGGAGTCCGCGGCCAGCATGACGTCGGGCGGCAGCAGGTCGTCGAGGGCGTGGACGACGTACTCAGGGTTGACGGGGTCGGCGTCGACCGCGGCGCGGCGCTGCATCACGTCCCACCAGCGGGCCGTGTTCTTCTCCACGGTCTTGCGCCAGTCGCCGTGCGTCTTTGCCTTCAGCAGCGGCAGCAGCGCTTGGAGGGTGGCCTGGGAGTCACCGACGAGGTTGACCTCGAAGGGGTAGCGCAGCCCGATCATGAAGGGGTCGACGTCGATCTGCACGGCCCGCGCCTGGTCGAACTCCGGCAGGAACTGCGTGTACGGAAAGCTGGAGCCGATCACCAGCAGGGTGTCGCAGTCCTGCATCAGCTCGTAGGAGGGGCGGGTGCCGAGCAGGCCGATGGAGCCGGTGACGTAGGGCAGTTCGTCGGGCAGCACGTCCTTGCCGAGCAGTGCCTTGGCCACGCCCGCGCCCAGCAGGTGCGCGAGTTGCTCGACCTCGGCCCGGGCGCCGCGCGCGCCCTGGCCGACGAGGACGGCGACCTTCTCGCCCGCGTTGAGGACCTCGGCGGCTCGCTGCAGCTCCGAGGTTGCGGGCACGGGCGCGGACCTGGCCATGCCGAGGCTGGACGGGACCATCTTGAAGGCGTGACCGGGCGGGGTGTAGTCCAGCTCCTGGACGTCCGCCGGGATGATCACAGCGGTGACGGTACGCCGGGCGTAGGCGGTGCGCATGGCCCGGTCGATGACGTTCGGGAGCTGCTCGGGGACGGTGACCATCTCGCAGAACTCGGAGGCGACGTCCTTGTAGAGGCTGAGCAGGTCGACCTCCTGCTGGTAACTGCCGCCCATGGCGCTGCGGTTGGTCTGGCCAACGATCGCGACCACCGGCACATGGTCGAGTTTGGCGTCGTAGAGGCCGTTGAGCAGGTGGATGGCGCCGGGGCCCGAGGTGGCCGCGCACACGCCCACCTTGCCGGAGAATTTGGCGTAGCCCACCGCCTCGAAGGCGGCCATCTCTTCGTGCCTGGCCTGGATGAACTCGGGCTTGTTCTCCGCTCGCCCCCACGCGGCGAGTAGGCCGTTGATGCCGTCGCCTGCGTAGGCGAAGACGTGCTCCACGTCCCACTCGCGCAGTCGCTGCAGCACGTAGTCGGAAACCTTGATCGACACGGGCTCTTCCTCTCTCCTGGTCGTCAGCCGTCGGCCGGCCCGGTGCCGGTGGCAGCTCTTTCACGTCCCTCGGGGTACGGCGGGGTCAGGGTCGCCGTCGGCGCAGCGCTGCCCATGCCGCCGCGCCGACCGCCGTGGCCACGCCAGTCACTACGGCGCCGGTGACGAGCCGGGCGGCGGCGGCGGTCAGAGCGGCGGGGCGCTGCACGGCCTTCTCGGGGTGATCGGCCGGGGTGGGCCCGTCCAGGCCGAGGGCGAGGAGCTCCGCGAGGTGCACAGCACGCCGTCCGGTGTCGCCCTGCTCGATCTGAGTGCGGCAGCTGAAGCCGTCGGCGATCACCGCGGCGCTCGGCGCGGCCGCGCGGACCGCGGGCAGGACGCCCTGCTCGCCGATGGCCATGGACAATTCGTGGTGGCCTCGCTCGAAGCCGAAGTTCCCGGCCAGTCCGCAGCAGCCCTCGTCCAGGACGTGGGCGTCGAGGCCGGCCCGCCTCATCAGCTCGCGGTCGGCGTCGAAATGAGTGACGGCGTGCTGGTGGCAGTGCGTCTGCACGGTGGCAGCCCGGGTGAGCGCGGGCGGCTGCCAGCCCTCGGGCGCCCGGTGCAGGAGCAGCTCGGAGAAGGTGAGGAACTGCTCGGAGAGCCGTTTAACGTCCTGGTCATCTGGCATCAGCTCGGGGGCGTCAGCACGGAAGACCGCGGTGCACGACGGCTCCAGGCCGACGACGGGTGTGCCCGCGGCGATCCACGGCCGCAGCGCGGCGACGCTCTGGTTCAGCACCCGCCGGGCGACGCCCAGTTGGCCGGTCGAGATCCAGGTCAGTCCGCAGCACACCGCCTGTTCGGGCACTGCCACCCGGAACCCGGCGTCCTCCATGACCCGGACCGCGGACCTGGCCACCGATGGATGGAAGTAGGTGCTGAAGGTGTCCGGCCACAGCACCACGGCCCGCGGGTCGCCGGGCTCCGGCTCGGGGACGCGGCGATCGCGCCACCAGCTCAGGAACGACTGCTCGGCGAACAGCGGCGCGTCACGGTCGGCGACGCCGGCCAGCCGCTTTCCGACCCGCGCGATGCCGGGCGCTCGCAGCAGCGCGTTGACGACCGCGGGGGCCAGTTGCGCCGCGCGCGCCCACAGCGGCAGCCAGCCCAGCGCGTAGTGGGCGGCCGGACGCAGCCGGCCCTCGTAGTGGTGGGACAGGAACTCCGCCTTGTACGTGGCCATGTCGACCCCGACCGGGCAGTCGGACTTGCAGCCCTTGCAGGCCAGGCACAGGTCGAGAGCGTCGCGGACCTCAGTGGATCGCCAGCCGTCGGTGATCGGCGAGTCCTGGTGGCCGCCGATCATCTCGAACAGCAGCCGCGCCCGGCCGCGCGTCGAGTGCTCCTCCTCGCCGGTCGCCCGGTACGACGGGCACATCACGCCGCCTTCGTGGCCGCGGCAGTTGCCGATGCCCACGCAGCGCATGACCGCCTGGTTGAACGAGTGGTCGTCGTCGGGGTAGCCGAAGCGCGCGTCGGAGTCATCCCGCGGCCGCCAGAGCGGGCCCAGCCGCAGCTGGCCGTCCACCGGGTTCGGGTCGACCACCTTGCCGGGGTTCATCCGGTTGTCCGGGTCGAACAGCGCCTTCAGCTCGCCGAACGCGGTCACCAGGCGCTGCCCGAACATCTTCGGCAGCAGTTCGGCGCGGGCCTGCCCGTCGCCGTGCTCCCCGGAGAGCGAACCGCCGTAGGACACCACGAGGTCGGCGGCCTTGTGCACGAACTTTCGGAAGTGCGCGACGCCTTCCGCGGTGCGCAGCCCGAAAGGGATGCGGGTGTGCACGCAGCCCTGCCCGAAGTGCCCGTAGAGGGAGGGGTGGTCGTAGTGGAACTCGGAGAACAGCTTCTTCAGGTCGCGCAGGTAGTCGCCGAGGCGCTCCGGCGGCACCGCGGAGTCCTCCCAGCCCTCCCAGGTCTCCCGGCCGTCCGGCGGGCGGGCGGTGACGCCGAGCCCGGCCTCGCGAGCCTTGAGCATGCGCTGCTCACGCTCGGTGTCCTCGGACAGCGCGACGGTGGGGTCGTCAGTGGAGCGGCCGAGGGCGTCCAGCAGTTCGTGTGCCTGGCGGTCCACGTCGTCCTTGCTGTCGCCGGCTAACTGGACCAGCAGCCAGCTGCCGCCCTGCGGGAACGCCTCCAGCGACTCCAGGTGGCTGTGCTCCTGTCGCATGAGCTGGGCCATGCGGTCGTCGAGGGCCTCCAGCTGGCTGGGCCGGCAGTGCGCCAGGATCGCCGGGACGTCGTCGGCGGCCTCGCAGATGTCGGGGTAGCCGAGCACCAGGATGGCGTCGGTGGCCGGCACCGGCACCAGGTCGAGCTCGGCGTGCAGCACCGTCACGAGGGTGCCTTCGCTGCCGACGAGCGCGCGGGCGACGTTGAAGCCCTTCTCCGGCAGTAGGTCGTCGAGGTTGTATCCGGAGACCCGGCGGGGGATCTGCGGGTAGCCGCGGCGGATGTCGGCGAGGTAGCGGTCGCCGATGCCGCGCAGGCCGCGGTAGATCTCCGCCCGGCGGCCGTCGCCCGCGGCGATGGCGTCGAACTCCTCGGTGGAGGTCGGGCCGGTCCAGCAGCGCACGCCGTCGTACGTGAGGATCTCCAGGCGGCGGACGTTGTCTACGGTCTTGCCGTACGCCTGCGCTGAGGCGCCGCAGGAGTTGTTGCCGATCATCCCTCCGATGGTGCAGTGCGTGTGCGTCGACGGTTTTGGCCCAAACTTCAGTTCGTGCACGGCCAGTTGGCGGTTCAGCTCGTCCAGCACGATGCCGGGCTCGACCACGCAGGTGCGGGCCTCGGGATCGACGGAGACCAGCCGGGAGCAGTACTTCGTCCAGTCGATGACGACAGCGGTGTTGGTGCACTGGCCGCCCAGGCTGGTGCCGCCGCCGCGGGACAGCACCGGGGCGCCGAAGCGCGCGCACACCGCGACTGCCGCTGCGCCGGCCTCGACGGTGCGAGGTACGACCACGCCGATCGGGACCTGGCGGTAGTTCGAGCCGTCTGTGGCGTACGTGCCGCGGCTACCCGCGTCGAACCGCACCTCGCCGTCCACCTCGTCCCGCAGCGCGGCCTCCAGCGCAGCGGCGTCCAGCTCTTTGATGGAGGCGGACTCTTGAACAGTGCTCATTCCTGCCCTTCCGGTGAGCCGGGCCACGTCCCCGTCTGCATGATCGGGTGCCCGGTCGGGAACCGCGCATGCGCGGCGACCGGCTGTCCGGGTGAGGAAGCACCCCATCCGGCCGTACCCTCCGCATCCGGGTGCCCCGGTGCATGCCGGCAACCGCTGCGCGAACTGGGTGGTTCACACGACCGGAGACCCAGATGACGACGTACGGCTACAAGCCGGTGATCGGTGGGCTCAACGTCTGCTGAAAACGGACCGGGAACGGGCCGTGGACACCGTGCACCAGCTGTGGCCGAACGAGCAACTGCTCGGCGAACTCGCCCAGATCCTTCCCACGCCTCAACACTTCGAGCAGGCGAGCATGCTCGTCGGGCGAGGCCGGACGGCCGGCAGCGGGACATTCGGTGATGATCCGCAACAGCACCTGACGGCCGTCCGTGCCTGCGCCGAGGCGGGCTTCGACGAGGTCTAAGTCGACCAGATCGGCCCGGACCAGGGGCAGTTCTTCGACTTCTACCGCACCGAGGGTGCTGCCCGAACTCGCCGAGGCCGGCTGATCGCGGCACCGCGGGCGGTGGCGGATGCCGCATGGGCAGGGCGGCGCAGGCAGGCGCTCCCTACGTTCCTGCCTTCGCCCGCGCCGCGCCCCTCAGGAGCGGCGGAGCCTGCTGATGCCGGCCGCAGCCGCGACACCGGCGGCCGCCGTCGCGCCGAGCAGCAGCGCCGGATGCCGGGCCGCCCGTGCCTGGGGCGAGCGGGTGTGGGACCGGTCGTCGAAGGCTCCGTGGGCGCCGAAGTCCCGGGCGTGCTCACCCTGCCCGTCCAGCGGCTCCCATAGGTTGTCCGGCTGTTCGGGGTCGCTGCGCTCTCCGGTCTGCTGCGCAGCGTACCCGGTGCGCGCGAGGTACCGGTCGAGAAGGCCCGCGGCCACCTTGTTGCCGAGGATCGTCGCCACAGTGGAGGCGCCGACGTAGAACTGCTTGCGGGCCGGGTGCTCGGCGGCGTACAGGACCGCGCGGGCGGCGACTTCGGGCTGGTAGATCGGCGGGACCGGCTGCGGGCGGCGCGGCAGCCTGGACAGCACCCAGGAGAACTGCGGGGTGTTGACCGCGGGCATCTGCACCACGGTGATCCGCACCGCGCTCTTCAGGTGCATCAGTTCGGTGCGCACGGACGACGTGAAGCCGTTGATCGCGTGCTTGGCACCGCAGTAGGCCGACTGCAGCGGGATGGAGCGCTCGCCGAGCGCGGAGCCCACTTGCACGATCGTGCCCCGGTCGCGGGGTGTCATCCGCGACAGCGCTTCGCGGGTGCCGTTGACGTAGCCCAGGTAGCTGACCTCGGTGACCCGGGTGAACTCCTCGGGAGTGATCTCAGTGAAGGGCGCGAACACGGAGGTGAACGCGGTGTTCACCCACACGTCGATGGGCCCGAATGCCTCCTCGACCCGGTCGGCGGCCGCGTGCAGGGCCTCGTGGTCGGCGACGTCCGCCGGCACCACAAGGGCCTGCCCGCCCAGCTCGTGCACGTCGCCGGCGGCTGCATCGAGGCCGGTGCGGCCGCGGGCCAGCAGCCCGATCCGGTCGCCGCGCCGGGCGAACTCGCGGGCTGCGGCGCGCCCGATGCCGCCGCTGGCCCCAGTGATGAGGACGGTCTGGGACATGGTCAGCCTTTCCTGTGGTCCTGTGGTCTGCGAATTCTGGGGTTCCTGGGCCGTTCAGCGGGCGGCCCAGGGCTTCGCCAGCCTGGCGGCGGACTCGAGCATCAGGGCGTGCACGAACGCCTGGGGGAGATTGCCGCGCATCTCCCGCTGGACGACGTCGTACTCCTCGGCGAACAGACCCGGCGGGCCGCAGGCTGCCCGGTTGCGCTCGAACCAGCGCAGCGCCTCACCGGTGCGGCCTTGCTGGTGCTCGGCGAGCGCCATCATGAAACCGCACAGCACGAATGCGCCCTCGGCCTGCGTCAGTGGCCGCTCGTCGTGCCGGAACCGGTAGGCGTAGTGGTCCTCGGTCAGCTCGTCGAGGAACGCGTTCAGCGTGCGTACGGTGCGCGGGTCGTCGGCGGGCACGGCTCCGCGCACGGCGGGCATCAGCAGCGCGGCGTCCAGCGCTTCGTCGTCGTCGGCGCGCTGCCAGCGGCCCGAGCGGTGAAGGCCGCTGCCCTCGACGTCCGCGAGCAAGGCGTCGGCGAGGTGCCGCCACTCCGCCGCCTCCCGCCGGGACCGAGCCGAGGTTTTGCCGTGCTGCGCGTCGGCGGCGGCCCGTAGGCCCGCGGCGCAGATCAGCCGGCTGTGGGTCCAGCGACGGGGGGCGAGTTCCCAGATCCCGGCATCCGGCTCATGTCGGCGGCGGGTGATCGCATCAGCCGCGGTCCGCATCGCACGCACGCCGTCCGCGTCGAGCCGGTCGTGGTCGGCGGCGGCCGTGAGCAGCAGCAGGCATTCGCCGAACGCGTCGAGCTGGAACTGCGAGCCGACCTCGTTGCCCACCAGGTCGAAGCCGCCCGGGTAGCCTCCGAGGTCCAGCTGCCGCTGTTCGGGGACGGGTCCTCCGGCGGCGGTGTAGGCCGGCGCGAGCCGCGGACCATCTTCGGCCAGCCGGGCGGTGACGAACCGCACGGCGTCGTCCAGGAGGGGAAGGTCGCCGGCCGCGGCCATCGCCTGGCCCGCGTAGCACTGGTCGCGGATCCACACGTACCGGTAGTCGTAGTTGCGACCCGCCTCGGCGCGTTCCGGCAGGCTGGTGGTGGCCGCGGCGACCATGCCGCCGCAGGACGAAGTCAGGCCGCGCATGACGGCGTACGACCGGCGGGCGTCGGCCTCGGCGATGGTGCCGGGCAGCGCCGGCACCTCCCGGCGCCAGGCGGCCTCCGTCTCCCGCCAGGCGCGAGGCGCGTCGACCGGGACCCGGCCGAGCGGGCGCTGCGACATCTCCAGCACCAGCTCGTGGGTCTCGCCCGGCTTCAGCGTGAGGTCCATGGTCAGGGCACCGTCGTCGAGTCGGGCCCGAGGCGCCCCCGACCAGCGCATGCGCAGGCTGCCGGAGGCCAGGTGCCAGACGCCGTCCTCGTCTTGGCGGACGGCGTCCATGGGCTGCGACCCGAAGCCGGCGCGCGGTTCGAGGACTACGCGCAGTCGCGCCGGCCGGTCCTGCGCGGTGATCTGCCGGAGCAGCACCGCCGTGTGCGGGTCGCCGGGGAAGGCCAGCGCCTCGCGGCACTCCACGACGGCGTCCTCGGTGATCCACCGGCTGCGCCAGATCAACGACCTGGACTCGTAGTAGCCGCCCCACACGTACCGGCCCACCGGGGTGACCGCGTACACGCCGGCGCCTCCGATGAGCTCCGCGAACACCGCGTCGGAGTTCCATGCCGGGGCGCACATCCACACGTACTCGCCGTGCGGGCCGACCAGCGCGCCGCGCTCGCCGTCGGCGATCAGCGCGTAGTCGCGCAGGGCCTGCGACGGATAGCGCTGCCCTGTCTTACCCTGCTGCGGATCATCCGCCATACGTCCCGTCCTCGGTTCCACGCCGCCCGCCTTCAGCCCTCGCCCTGCCGGTCCGTGCCGGACCTGGGCGCTGGCCTGTAGCCGCCGGGCCGCGACCGCTCCTCGGCCGCGTCCGCGCGCTGCCGGCGCAGCTGCGCCACGAGCAGTCGGATGACCTGGGCTCGCCGCTGGCCGGCGGTCTCGTAGCGCACCAAAGCCTCCAGTTCCCGACTGGTGAGCGAGCTGGCGCGGTCCTCGATGCTTCGCACCGTCGCGTGGTCGTAGCCTTCGATGGAAGAGCTCTCGCTCTCGGCGCATGCTCGGTTCTTCGGTCGTCTCGCACTGCTGTCACCCCCGCGGGTCCACCGAACCGGTTGCCCCTGCCGCCGGGACCCAAACGCGAGTGCGAGCGCGGGCGCGCCGTCGCCCGGGTGCTCCGCCGGGAGCGACAGCGCGTCCGTGGACCCGGCGCGCCACTACCAGCCTCGACGAACCTTGAGGAGACATGCGCGTGACCGACGGACTCGTTTCCCCCGCAGATGTCGGGAACGGCCTCGACGACCTGCGCACGGTGGGCCCGGACTTCTGGTATCCAGTGGCGGCGTCGGGCAGCGTGCGCAGGAACACGGCGGTGGCCGCCTCGTTCGCCGGAGAGCGCATCGCCCTGTACCGCACCGCGTCGGGGCGGATCTGCGCGCTGGAAGACCGCTGCGCGCACCTCCTCGACATGAACCACCAGTTCCTGCACCGCGGCGTCCTCGGGCGCATCCAGCCGGAACTGCTGGGCCACCGCACCGGGCCGAGCTTCGTCGAGGCGAGCTACCGCTTCACCTCCGGCGGCGGCAGGAAGGACAGGGGAGCGGGCCTGCTGTCGCGCGAA